>NZ_AP029025.1:0-42500 GCF_037101385.1 Asticcacaulis sp. DW145
ATGCCGGTCATCTCCTTCATTTCGCCCAAGGGCGGCGTGGGCAAGACCACGGCGGCAACGCTGATGGCCACGCAACTGGCGCGCAAGACGCAGGTCATTATTATAGACGCCGACCCCAACCGCCCGATCCTCGCCTGGTCGCAGTTAAACGGCTGCCCGGCCAATATCCGCATCGTGTCGGACGCCAATCAGGAAAACATCCTCGACAAGATCGAGGAGGCGGCCGCCGAAGCGCCGTTTGTGGTGGTGGATTGCGAAGGTACGGCGTCGCTGACGGTGGCCTATGCCATCGGGGCGTCCGATCTGGTGGTGGTGCCGACGCAGGGCTCGCAGCTTGATGCCAAGCAGGCGGCCAAGGCGCTCAGCCTGATCAAAAATACGGAGCGTCAGTCGCGCCGTCCGATCCCGCACGCCGTGCTGCTGACGCGCACCAATCCGATCATCAAGCCGCGCACCCTGTCGGCCATTCACGAGCAGTTACGCGCCCACGGCATCCGTTTGTTCGACACGCAGTTGCACGAGCGCGAAGCCTTCAAGGCCATGTTCTCGTTCGGCGGGGCGCTGGAAACACTGGACCCGTCGCAGGTCGCTAATATCGACAAGGCCGTGGCCAATGCCCGTGCTTTTGTTGCCGAAGCCATTGAATTGCTGAAAAATCCGGACGCGGTTCCGGCTCAGGAGGTCGCTTAATCCATGTCCGAACGCGCTTCGATCTTTGACGACGATCTTGACCTGTCGGCGTTTGACGCCCGGCCAAAACCCAAGCCGGACAAGGACTCTCTGCGCGCCGTGGCCGAGGCGAGGGGCTTCCCCAGCCGTGAAGCCGTGGCCGTGCCGGCGGCGCCTGAGCCGGTTCTGCAACGCCGTTACCGCACCGGGCGTAACCGTCAGCTCAATCTGAAGGTCACGGACGAGGCGCTGCGCCGCTTCTATGCCGTGGCCGACGCGCAGGGTCTGGTGCTGGGGCAGGTGTTCGAGCAGGCCGTCGAGGCGCTGGAGGCAAAACTGAAAGCCGAGGGCAGGATCTGATCATGGCCCGCCGCGCCGCCGAATCGCAGTTCGACCTGTTTATCCCGCTCGTCAGCGACATGTCGCTGAAGGACCAGCGCGAGCTGATGGAACGGCCGTTTTTCAGCCTCGCCAAGCGCAAGCGCCTGAAACCGATCGAATATACCAGCCCCGATGGCGACACCTGGGTGAAGGTCTCCGGCAATGCCGAATTCGGCATCGCCACCATCTGGGACGCCGATATCATGATCTGGGCGGCCTCGGTGCTCAATCGCCTGAAAGAGCAGGGAGTCAATGACTTGCCGCGGACTCTTAAGACGACGTCTTATGATCTGCTGCGTGCCATAAAACGCGATACGGGCGGCAAATCCTATCAGGAACTGAACGCCGCGCTGCAAAGGCTGGAATCGACGACCATCCAGACCTCACTGCGTGCGCCCAAACGCAAGGACAAGGCGCAATTCGGCTGGATCGACGCCTTTCAGTTGGAGGTGGACCCGGAAACCGAGGCGCCGCGCGGCATTTCGATCACCTTGTCCGACTGGGTTTATCAGGGGATCGTCACCGAACGCTCGCTGCTGACCATGCATCAGGACTACTTTCTGCTGACCGGCGGCATGGAGCGCGCCCTTTACCGCGTGGCGCGCAAGCACGCCGGCGATCAGGAGGGCGGCTGGACCTGCCGTATAGCGATTTTGCACGAGAAAACGGGCTCAGACAGCCCGCTGAAGCAGTTTACCTACCTCCTGAAGCGCATCGTGGCCAAGAACGCCCTGCCGGAATACGAGATGACGCTGACCAAGACCAATGACGGATCACCCGCCGTGCATTTCATCAAGCGCGACATGGAGGAGCGGGTGAGGGTGCGCGACGCGCTGAAAACCCTGGAACGGCAAACCGCCGAAGACCAGCGCGCGCTGGAAATCGACGGCCTTATGCACAAACGGTTCTAGAAAACGGTGTCGGGGGATCGGTGACTTTTTGAGGCCGATTCGTCGGGGGAACAGTGACCACCCTATCGGGGGATGGGTGACCGGATTGACGGGGGAAGAGTGACCAATTCGCTTGAGGTGAGTCGGGGGAACGGTGACCGGTGGGGGTTTTTCCGCGGTTTTGCCCTCAAAAGCTGCTTTTCGGGGGAATGGTGACCGGATTTGCCGCGAAAACACGGTTAAAAAGCTGCGGGCAAGCTGTGGAAAATACTCTGTTTTTCCCGGACCGCTTATCGGGGGAAGAGTGACCGCCTGCACGGGGGAACGAAGACCCATCGCGCGGGGGATCAGTGACAAAGTGACGGGGTATCAAAGATTAACAAAAGGTACCCTTATTGATTTTAAAAGGGAATTCCGGCTGTTTTTTCCCTTAACCTATTTAACTAGATTCACTAACAGACTCTCTTAACAGCGAGAGGGGCGCGCTATTAAGGTCCGTGCGCGGTCCGCCTTGTGCGACCTTTGAGGGGTCGCCCAGGCGGACATCTACGGGGAAAGACAGTTAACGCCCGATCGACAGAGTCACGGAACAGCACAATCACCGGGATTTGCGGTTCACCGCGTCCTGTTCGTTGACCTGAGCGCGTGGCTTTGCAGTGACCGTCTGCAATACCGCCGAGATATACACGACGGGCTCTGATTTCAGCCGTAAAGCCACGGTTTTGATGCTGAAAAACGACCTTAAAGGACTCGGAGTCGCTTGGAGTCCAAGGGATTGCGGCGAAAAGCGGCCGTCACTGATCCCCCGATAGCCTGCCGTCCCCTGAAAGAGGGTCCCCGAAATGACGTGACGGCCTGCGATTCGGTCGCTATGGAAACGATCAGTACATTCAACCCCTTGCGGAGACGCGACATGGCGGTCAGCATCCATTCCGGTTTCGATGGTGGCAATATCGAGGTGGTGCAGGCGCACGGGGGCGGACGTTTCGATCTGGCTATCCGCCCGGATCATCAGTCGCACTATTACCAATGGTTCTATTTCCGCGTGGACGGGGCCTCAGGCGTCGATCTGGAACTGCGCCTGACCAATGCCGGGGGATCGGCCTATACGGGCGGCTGGGAGGGCTACAAAGCCCGTATCAGCAGCGATGGGGCCCACTGGACGCAGGCCGACACCGCCTATGCCGACGGCGTGCTGACCATCCGTCACCGGCCGGCCTCTGAAACCCTGTGGGTGGCCTATTTCGCGCCCTATGACAGTGACCGTCACCGGGCGCTGGTCGAGCGGGTGAAGACCTTGCCGGGCATGAGTCACCGGGTTCTGGGCCAAACGCTCGATGGCCGCAATCTCGACCTGTTCAGCGTAGGGGAGGGGCCGCGCCTCGTGTGGCTCTATGCGCGTCAGCATCCGGGCGAGACCATGGCCGAATGGTGGATGGAGGGGGCCATTCCCTGGCTGTGCAGCGACGCGCCGGAGGCCGTGGCCCTGCGCGCGGCGGCGACCTTTTACATCGTGCTCAACTGTAACCCGGACGGCAGCGCGCGCGGGCACCTGCGCACCAATGCCGCCGGCACCGATCTGAACCGTCAGTGGGCCGCGCCCTCGGCCGAAAAGAGCCCGGAAGTGCTGGCCATCCGCAACGCCATGGACGATACCGGCGTCGATTTTGCCATCGACGTGCACGGCGACGAAGCCATCCCGCACGTCTTTATGGCCGGATTTGAGGGCATACCGTCGTGGACACCGCAGCGCGACGCCCTCTATCGCCGCTATCTGAGCGCCCTTTCGGCGCGCACGCCCGACTTCCAGACCACCTATGGCTATGCGGTCGATGCACCGGGGCAGGCCAATCTGACCGTTTCAACCAATGCCGTGGCCGAACGCTTCGGGGCCATCGCCATGACGCTGGAAATGCCGTTCAAGGACCATGACGACGCACCGGACGCCGTTGAGGGCTGGTCACCGGCCCGCTCTCAGGCGCTGGGGGTGGCGTGCCTGAAGGCGCTGTCGGACGTGGTCACGGAGATCCCGCTGCGCGCCCGCGGCTGAAAACATCTGCGTGAGGCAAAGGTTTGCGCGATTAGAGCGCATTTCGTTCAAATTGAATCGAAATCGCGCTCTAAATTTTTGGTTTAACGCGCTTTTTTTATCCGAAAAGTGTGCTGCACTTTTCGGAAAGCGCTTATCGGGGGATCGGTGACCGCCTCTCCTGACTCGACTCCGCCCGATTCGCCGCGCAAGGTAGAATGGGAACACACACGGAGCGGATCATGTTGAACGATATTCTCGGCGCCCTGGGCAGCAAGCTCGATCTGGGGAATCTCGACCTCGCCGGTCTGGCGGAGCAACTGGGTGGGCAGGGCCTGATCGGCGACGTGCTGGGTCAGTTGCAGCAGGGGGGTCTGTCTGAGGTGGTGCAGTCGTGGGTGTCGAATGGCGCCAACCTGCCGGTATCGCTGGAGCAGTTGCAATCGGCGCTGGGGCCGGACACCGTCAATCAACTGGCCGGGTCACTGGGCATTGATCCGGCGCAACTGGGCGACGTCCTGCCCGGTGTGGTCGATCAGTTGTCGCAAGGCGGACAATTGCCGCAGGCCATAGCCGAGGCGGCGCCGAACCTGCTGGGACAGGACGGACTTGGTAAGTTGCTGGGCGGTCTGTTCCGCTAGATCATTATGATAAACATAATGATCCAGCTTTTGTTTAGTCCCTCGCCGGGTGCGGTCTCCGCCACCTTGGCCGCCGCCTCAATGGCGGCTTGAGCGGACTGATTATAGAAATCATTCCGCTATAATTCTTACTCCATACCCTTAAGGGCGCGGGCCGAGCGCAGACCGTTGCGGCGCAAGGCCTGCACGGCGCGGCGCAGATCGGCCAGGGCTTGGGCCCGCGTGCGGCCGGACGCTTCATAGGCGGCAACGGTTTCGGCGATCAGTTCGGCTTCGGGCGGCCAGTTGTCGTTGGCAGCGGTCAGGGCAGGGGTCATGGCGCACAGAGTACAGCAGGGGAGGGGACTGTCTATAGCGGAAGGGGGTTAAAAATTACCCCGGCAGAAGGCCATTTTCACGCGCCGTTTCACGGTCGAGGATCATCTGAATGGCCGGACGACCCAAAAACCGGTCCACCGCGCGCCCATCTTCACCATAAAGACTGTCCGCCACGCGAAATATGCCCTTAAGACACTCAATAGCCGGCTGCGCCACCGCCTGACCGGCCACCAGCACCCACGCTCCATCATACAGTCGGCTCATCGCACCCTCCGTCAGTTCCTTTTTTGTTCTCATATCTGGGCGCGAATGTCAAGCGTCCGGCACGGGCGCTCGATATCTGGTAGCTACCGGATTAAAAGCCTGAAGATATCCATAATAGGATGGGTTCCAATCCGTCCATCGCCATAAACAGCAGACCGATAAGGAAGACCAGCACATGCAATCCTAGTAAAAGGGCAGCGTCTGCAAGGCGATGTCTCCGTCGGGCCCAGCTTGACAGACATACGTAATATACAGGGGCAATAATGAGTAAAATGATGACAGCAAGGGGCTGAACAATCGCCAGCATTACCAATGCGAAACAGAGAATTGACAGGGCGGCTGTGACACCTAACCACAGGCTTTCCAGAAATAAGATGAATACCCTGCGAATGACTGACATCCCCTGCCCCAACCATAGGTCCCCAACCCTATGATAGAGACTTGGAGGCAAAGGACAAAGTTAAATATGGGAAAATGGTTATAACCAATGCCGCTCCACCCTATAACTTTTGGGCTTGATTTCGCGGAAAATCCACCGTCACATAGGTGTCAAACAGGGGAGCCTCGCATGACCTTCGCCCATTCCGTCAGCCTGAGCACACTGGCCCTTGCGCTGTCCCTGACCGCCGGTTGCGCCAGCTTACCGCCGACCCCTGCGGCCCCGCCCGTCCTGCCGACGGTCGCCCCGCCCCTGCCATCGCTGGATCAGGCCACACTGGACCGTCTGGGGGATCAGCTCGGGTATCGCTGGGAGATCGTCGATAACCGTCAGACCTGTGAGAAGGCGGCTTGTTTCCTGTCGGCCCTGACCCTCACCCTGCCCGAAGGCAGCGACCTGCCCGGCGGCTGGACCCTCTATGTCTCCTATGTGGCGGGGCTTGTGCGCTCTGAAAGCGACGCCTTCAACCTGAAACAGGTCAATGGCGACCTCTACGCCCTGACGCCCAAGGCTGGCGTGACGCTGAAAGGTGGTGCCTCGCATACGGTTCGCCTCTGGGGGCAGGGGCATTTTTACGCGCGCGGTCTGGTCATGCCCAATGCCTATGTGGCGGCATCGGGCCTGACGGCGCGCACCGTGGCGGCGACGAAGGCGGTGATCGACCCCGAAAGCGGGCTGGAAACCCTGCCCTTTGTCGCCCCCATGACCGATGAGGCGAAGCTGGGCACCCAGAGCCCCACTGACAGCACGCAGTGGCTGACGCCGCAACGCGCCTATGAACGCAATGCGGTGCGCAACGTGGCCCTGACCCGTCCGGCCGTGGTGATCCTGCCCACCCCGGCCAGGGTGACCCTGCAAAAGGGCGCGCCGCTCGATCTCAGCAAGGGGTTTGACCTGCGCCTGAAGGGCCTGAGCCGCGACGCCATCGCCCCCGCTTTACAGGCGCTCATACAAGCCGGGGCTGGGGAGGGGCGGGGGCCGGTGCTCAGCGTCACCATCGACCCGAAACTGCGCCCCGAAGCCTATCGCCTGACGGTGGGCAAAAGCGTTACCATCCGCGCCGGATCGACGACGGGGGCCAACCACGCCCTGCGCTCTCTGGCCCAGCAAACGGCCTTTGATGGTGCTCAGGTGCGGCGTATGACCATCGAAGACGCGCCTCGCCTGCCCTTCCGCGGCCTGCATATCGACGTGGCGCGCAACTTCCACTCCAAAGCCTTTGTGCTCGAGACGCTGGAGCAGATGGCGGCCTATAAGCTCAACCGCCTGCACCTGCATCTGGGCGACGACGAAGCGTGGCGGCTGGAAATCGACGGCCTGCCCGAACTGACGCAGGTGGGGGCCTATCGCTGCCACGACCCGGCCGAAGAGACCTGCCTGCTGCCGCAACTGGGGGCCGGGCCGGAGCGTGACACGCCGGTCAATGGCTATTTCACGAAGGCCGACTATATCGACATTCTCAAGGCAGCGCAGGCGCGCGGCATCGAGGTCATCCCCTCCTTCGACATGCCGGGCCACAGTCGGGCAGCGATCAAATCCATGGAGGTCCGCTATCGCCGCCTGAGAGCCGCCGGCGACGTGAACGGAGCGGCGCAGTTTCGGCTGGTCGAACCGGAAGACACCACGGCCTACCGCTCGGTTCAGCATTACAACGACAATACGCTGAATGTCTGCCTGCCAGCCACCTATGCCTTTATCGACAAGGTGATCGACGAGACGATGAAGCTGCATCAGGCCGCCGGTGTGCCGCTGAAGCGCTACCATATCGGGGCGGATGAGACGGCGGGGGCGTGGACACAGTCACCCGCCTGTCAGGCCTTTATGGCGCAGAAAGGCCTGAAAGCGTCTCAGCTCACCCCCTATTTCATCGAGCGCGTCTCGGCCTATCTGGCCGAAAAGGGCATCGAGACGGCGGGCTGGAGCGACGGCATGGGCCACACGGACGCCGCGCGGATGCCAAAGATCGTGCAGTCGAACATCTGGAGTTCCACCCTCGGCACCGCAGCTACCGAGGCGCACGATCAGGCCAATCGCGGCTGGGAAGTCGTGCTGTCGGTGCCCGACATCACCTATTTTGACATGCCGCCCGCACCGGACCCGGACGAAATCGCCTATGACTGGGCGTCACGCGATACGGACATCTACAAGATTTTCAGCTTCCAGCCGGAAAACCTGCCGGCCAATGCCTCTTTGATGACCGATATCCGCGGACAGGGGACGACGGTAGCCGATAAAACGCCCTATGCGCCCGAGCGCGGCCTGACCGGTCTTCAGGGACAGTTGTGGTCCGAGGTGGTGCGCACGGACGACGCGGCCGAATACCGTCTCTTCCCGCGCCTTTTGCCGCTGGCGGAACGGGCCTGGCACCGGGCGGGCTGGGAAGCGCCGTACAAGGCGGGGGAAAGCTACACCTATGGCGACGGCAAGGTCGATCCCAAGGCGGTGCTGGGTGAGTGGCAGGGCTTCCGCGACCGGTTGGGCGTGCATCTGCGGCTTCTGGATCAGGCGGGTATCGCCTATCGCCTCGCGCCACCGGGGGCAAAGATCGAAGGCGGGCAGCTATTCGCCAATGCCGAAATCGCCGCTACGCCCATCGAATACCGCCTCGCAGGCGGCGAGTGGACACCCTATACCGGGCCGGTGGCGGTGAGCGGACCCGTCGAGATGCGCGTTACCTCTCCCGATGGTCGCCGCAAGAGCCGCATAGTGACGGTGAAGTAGGTAGACTGTTCTGAGCTATCACTTGGGTGTATAAACGCACCAATAGTGTGACTCTTATGAAGGCCGACATGGGAACGGTACGCAAGACGATTACCTCGATCCGGCGACAGCAGGCGAGCATGGCCGATATTGAGGCGGTGCGTGCGGCCCTTATCGAGGCCGAAGACAGCGGAGAGCCGAAGCCTTTCGACTCAGAGGCCTTCAAGCAGCGGATGCGTCAGGGCTGAATACCGTGACCACATGGACGCCACGAAGCATATCTAAAAATATATATAAAACAAAGGAAACGCCATGCTGAAATCCCTGATCCTGTCGGCGGTTGCGCTGACCGCCCTCTCGGTGGCCGCTGAGACGCGGGCGGCCGATGCGACCTCACCCGTTCCGGCGGGCTACACGCTCGACTGGGCCGAGGAGTTCAACACGCCCGGCCTGCCCGATGCGAAGACGTGGGTCTATGACACGCAGGCCAACCGCACCGGCTGGTACAATAACGAAAAGCAGTATTACGCCGCCGGGCGGCTGGAAAATTCCGAGGTGAAGGGCGGCACTCTGCGCATCACCGCGCGCAAGGAGAGGCTGAGCGACCGCGCCGATTATGGCGGGCAGGACTACAGCTCGGCACGCCTGATCACGCGCGGCAAGGTCAGCTTCCTCTATGGCTTCTATGAAATCCGCGCCAAGGTGCCCTGCGGTCAGGGCTCATGGCCGGCCATCTGGATGCTCGGCACCGACGGGCCGTGGCCGGACGGGGGCGAAATCGACATTATGGAGCACGTGGGCAAGACGCCCACCAAGATATTCGGCACGGTCCATAACCGCCACACCATCGACACGGTGGGCGGGTCCGGCAACGGCAATACGCTGAACGTTCCGGATGCCTGCACGGCCTTTCATAAGTATCAGCTTCTGTGGACGCCGGAAAAGCTCGACTTCTTCGTCGATGGGCAGCCCTACCACAGCTACGCCAAAACCGATCAGCCGGGTGCCTGGCCTTTCGACAAGCCACAGTTCCTGCTGCTCAATCTGGCCATTGGCGGCAATATGGCCGGTGAGGTGGATGACGGCATCTTCCCGCGCACCTTTGAGGTCGATTACGTAAGGGTGTGGAAAAAGCGCTAAAACCTCTGCTTGCGGTGGCGAGGTGCGGTGCCTATAAACACCCCATGCGCTCTGGCCTCTTCAAAGTGATGGTGATTGTGGCGGGACTGCTGGCCATGCTGTCGGGCCTGCACGCGCCCGAACGCGCGGGGTCTTGGGCGCATCACGAAGACACCCATGTGCACCTGCATGTCCGGTCGCCGGAAGGGCCGTGCTGTGCCGACAAAGGGGCCGCATCTCTGAAGGTTTGCGGTCAGCACTGCGCCGCCATCGCCACCGCCAGCTTCCTGTTTATGCATTTGCCGAGTGTGAAGGCGCTGGATTTCCAGTCGCGTCACCGCCACAGCGTCGGCCTGAGCTACCGCCCGCTGGCCCCGCCGCCGCGCTGAAACCCTGAAAAATGAACCGACGCGCCGCGCTTCGACGCGCCACGCCCTTGCTTGCTCATTTTTACGGGTTTTCCCATGTTTTACCCATACGGGGCCTTGCCCCTTCTGGAGCGGGATGATTTTAGATCGAAACGTCATCCCGCTCTAAATTTTTGTTTGGTCGCGCAATTTTTCCGAAAAGTGGTGCCCACTTTATCGGATTGCGCTCTGGCGGCGGCCGCCTTGCCTCTGCTTGCCTGCGTAACGTCCGCACAGGCCCAAACCCTCCCCCCTCAGCCGGAAGATGCCATTGAAGAGGTGGTGATTCAGGCCACCCGCGCCGGTCGCCGGCTTCAGGACGAGCCGATCCGCGTTGACGTCATCGGCCGCGAAGAGATCGACGAAAAGAGCCTGATGACCCCCGGCAATATCTCAACCCTCGTCAATGAGACGCCGGGCATCCGCGTTCAGATGACCGCGCCGTCGCTGGGGGCGGCCAATATCCGCATTCAGGGCATGGCCGGGCGCTACACCCTGCTGCTCACCGACGGCTTGCCGCTCTATGGCGGGCAGTCGCTCGGTCTGTTGCAGATTCCGCCGACCGATCTGGGGCAGGTGGAAGTGATCAAGGGCTCGGTCTCGGCGCTTTATGGGGCCTCGGCGCTGGGCGGGGTGATTAATCTCGTCTCGCGCCGCCCCAGCCCTGAGCCGGAAAGCGAAGTCCTGCTCAACCTGACCCACCGTGGCGGGCAGGACGTCACGGCCTATAGCTCTGCCCCGGCGACGCAGAGCCTCAGCTATTCGCTTACCGGCGGCTATCACCGTCAGGCGCGCAAGGATCTTGATGGCGATGGCTGGATCGACATGGCGGGTTTTGAGCGCTGGACGCTGCGCCCGCGCCTGTTCTGGTACGGCGACAACGGGGCGAAGGCACTGCTCACTCTGGGCACCATGCGCGAACAGCGAAAGGGCGGCACGCTCAGCGGTCGCACGGTCCCGGACGGCACGGCCTTTCCCGAAACGCAGGCCTCGCGCCGCGTCGATGCCGGGGTTACGGCGCAGTTTCCGCTTCAGGGGCTGGGTACGCTCAGCCTGCGCGCCTCGTCCATGACCCAGCGGCACGAACACCGCTTCGGCGAGGTCATCGACCGCGACTCGCACCTGACCGGCTTTGCCGAGGCGGCGCTGAAGGGCCAGACGGGGCCGACCGCCTGGGTGGGCGGGGTGGCCTTTCAGTCCGACCACTACCATTCCAAGGGGTTCAGCGGCTTCAACTATCACTTCAGCGTCCCCGGCCTGTTCGGGCAGGTGGAGCAGACGATGGGGGAGCGCCTGACGCTGGCGGCCAGTGCCCGCCTGGACGACCACAGCCGCTACGGCAGGCAGTTCAGTCCGCGCCTGTCTCTGCTCTATCGTCCGGGTCCCTGGACGGTGCGGGCCTCAGTGGGGCGCGGGTTTCATGCGCCCACGCCCTTTGTCGAGGCCATCGAGGCCACGGGCTTTGGCCGGCTGGAGCCGCTGGACGACCTGCGGCCCGAGGTGGCGCGCACGGCCTCGCTCGACCTGACCTATGCCAGAGGACCGATCGAGGCCAATATGACCCTGTTCGGCGCGGACATAGACGATGCGGTGCAGCTCCGCCCAACCGGTCCGGCATCGGTCAGGCTGGTCAATGCGGCGGGCGTGACGCGCACGCGCGGTTCGGAATGGCGTTTGCGCTACCGTCATGAGGCGCTGACCCTGACCGGTTCCTACGTCTATGTTGATGCCGCCGAGCCCGATCCGTCGGGCAGCGGCCGCCGCGCTCAGCCGACGACGCCGAAACACACCGGTGGCTTCGTCGCCATGTGGGAAGCACACGACATCGGGCGCATCGGCTTTGAGGCCTACTATACGGGGCGTCAGACGCTGGACGACAACCCGTACCGGAGCGAGAGCAAACCCTACTGGGAGCTGGGCCTGCTGGGCGAACGCGTGGTGGGTAAGGTGCGCCTGTTCCTCAATGCCGAGAACCTGCTCAATGTGCGCCAGACGCGGCACGATCCGCTGGTGCGGCGGCAAAGAGCCGCCGACGGACGCTGGACGGTCGAGGCCTGGGCCCCGACCGACGGGTTTGTGCTCAATGGCGGGGTGCGGATGCGCTTCTGATGCGGTTGCCGGGCGTGGTCAGCGCGTCTGACCACGCCCGGTCGCTGTCCAGTAGAGACCTCCCATAAGGTGCGTCAGATAGGTCGCGTCGCGGTACATTTCGACCGTATGGCCCAGCGTCGTGACAAAGACCCGGCCCTTTTGCGGGCGGTGGTACCAGGCGATCGGATGATCCCTGCCCATCGGCTCGGAGACCTGACCGGGCCAGATCTTGCGCGGGTCATAGCTGGTTTCATCGACGTTCAGCACGGGGTGGATCGGCACCTGATACGGGTTGGTCGTGGTGTAGAATTCGTCGCTCCAGATCCAGCGCTCCGGCAGGCCGAAGGTGGCGGGAAAGCCCTTGTCCACGACCGTCACAACGCCGGTTTGCAGCATGGGGTGCACCCCGACCGTGCGCCCGACCAGCCTTTCGTACCACGCCCAGCTTCCCACCGGCAGGGCGATGGCGGCGCGGTGCACGATCACCGCATTGCCCCCGCCGGCCATATAGGCCTCAAAGCCTGCGCGCGGGGCGGGGTTGAGGTCTTCGACCGGCGTATTGAGCAGCACAATGGCGGCGTAGGCGCTGAGGTCCTGCTCCAGCACCGAGGCCGCGTGCGTCCAGTTCAGGTCGAAGGCATGGAGCTTCGACAGGCGCTCAAAACTGTCGCGCGCCACGGGGATATATTCGTAATGGTACTTGCTGGGCATGGCCAGAACCAGCACGCGGTACTGACTGTCGGCGCGGCTGAGGGCGGGCGTCAGCAGGGACGCGGTGGCGGAGAGCAGAATTGTCCGGCGTTGCATGAGGCCTCCCGTGGCGACAACGTTGTCGGATCAATCTAAAACAGGTCGCTTCAAAGAGGAAACCCGTTTTCGCGGCCACACTGCGCAACGCAGACCGCTCAGTTGTGCGGGACCGCCACCGGTATCGCTCGGCTTTGAGGCAGGGCCAGCACCTCGGCGCAGGGAAGGAAGGCGCCCGGCTGGAAGATGCCGCTCAGATAGGCTTTCAGCGCCGGGTCCATGCGCGGACTGGCCTTGAGCGGGCCGCCGAACAGGGGCTGATCGGTGGGTATGGTAACGTTGAGATAGAGATCGAAACTTTCGCGGTCGGGGAAGGCGGCGAAATCGACAAAGCAGCGTCCGCTGGCCGCCTGTCGCACGCGGTTGACAAACGCGCCTGCGGTTTCCGGCACCGCATCGGGGGCCAGATCGGGCGAGATCAGTCGCGTCGTTCCGCCGTAATAGAACTGTCGGATATGATCGACGTTCCACAGGTCGGCGGGGGTAGCGGGCAGGGCGAAGCTGACCACCGTATCGGCGGGGGGGCCCTGGCGCTGAAAAGCCGACAGGGTGGCGGGGGCAAACCGGTAATGGCCGTCACGGAGCTGCGCCAGCCCCTGCGGGATCGAGTCTTCGTCGGCATAAAGGGGGCTGAACAGGGCCAGCCCCAGCACGGCCAGCACCGGCCACGCCTGGGGGCGACGCAGGTGAACGAAACGCGCGATCAGGCCGGCGACGACAAACACCACGCCGAAGCCCAGCGTGCGCTTGTCATAGGAGTCGTAATAGGTCGAGGCGCGCAAAACGAAACCCAGCAGCAGGAAGCCTGCCCCGGCCAGCAGCAGAAACAGGGCGGCTCTTGCGGGCGCATCGGGCGGGGCGGTCCGCTCAAAGCGGATCTGCCGCCACGACAGGCCGATGGCCAGCAGCAGCGGTATGACCAGCGTCCAGCCCAGTTCCGCCACCGCCCCCAGAAACATGCGCACCAGGAGCGTCGGGCTTTCCGGCGCGGGCAGGCGCGGCATCCCGGTCGGGTAGCCGGTCAGGTCGGTATTGACGTGCTGATAGGTCAGATAGACGAGGCCTGCCACCGCAAAGGCGGGCAGGACCCGTATCGCCAGACGGCGGCCATAGACCGCCCCGGCCACCAGAAACAGGATAAAGGCGAACGGACCGAAGAAATAGCGCGCGAAGCAGCCGACGATCAGGCTGCCCACCAGCAGCGCCATCCATTTGCGCGAGTTAGAGCGCAATCCGATAAAGGGCCATGAAATGGTCTTGGCACTTTTCGGAAAAATTGCGCGACCAAACAAAAACTTAGAGCTATTCGTCGGCTCAGCTGAGCCGACGAATGCTCTAGGGTCTTCGGCCAGCCGCGTCAGCGCCAGAAACGTTGCGCAGACGCACAACAGCAGCAGGTTCTCCGACCAGGTGTACATGAAGAGGTGCAGGGTAATCGGGTTCAGCACCACAAAGGCCGCCGCCAGACGGTGGCGCAGGGCGGCGGCCACGCAGGTCAGGCTCAGCCCCATCAGCAGCAGATTGGTGATCTTGGACGACACCATCATCACCGGCAGATCAGAGGTCGGGGCCGTCAGGGCCAGCAGGGCCGGATAACCGCACGGATAGGCCGACAGATAGTGCCCATAGAGGGCACAGCCGTGCCCTTCACGCAGGCCCTGCGCGATCAGAATATAGTACCACGAATCGGGCGACAGATAGCCAAAGACGATGGCAAAGCCCGTCGCCAGCCCCAGCCCCAGCGCCAGAGCGATGCAATAGCCGGTGCGTTCGGTCAGGGCGTTCATCATGCACGGCACACGGACAGCGGATTACCCGGTTCGCAATCGCGCGAACAGGCGTTAGAGCGATGTGCGGAAACGAAGTTCGGCGAAGCCAAAAGTGTGAGCGGTTTTCCGCAAAAAACATCGCGACAAAACAAAAATTTAGAGCGAAATGGCGATTCCTCTTAAAGTCATTTTGCTCTAGTCGGAATAGTTGGTGGTCTTGGTACAGACGCGGCGGGAGGGACGATAGCCGCCCCAGATGGGGTCGCCCATTGCGCTGTCATAACGGGCGCCTTCATAACGCACGCTGTCGCAGTCTTCGTCGCGGTCGCGGTCCTTGCTGCGGTCACTGAAGTCAAGCGAGATGGACAGGGATTTCGACGTACCGCCGCGCGCATAGCCATAGCCATAGCCACGACCATAGCCATAAGGGGCGTATCCGTAGGCGTCGTCGTAAGCTGACGCCCCATAGCGACCATAGCCCGGCCCGTAGCCATAGCCGTAAGGATCGGCATAGAGATAGCTGTTCTTTCCGTGATCGGTCTGGCTGTAGGCTAGGCCCAGCGTGCCGGTTTCACCCACCGGGATCAGGGTCGCCACATAGGCGCTCTTATAGCCGCCGGTGCCGATGGAGACGCCCGCTTCGCCGTGAATCTGACGCTTTTGCGGGCCTGAATCCGCATCGTCGCGGCCCCACGAGGTCGGCTGACGGCGCTCAGGGGGGCGCGTCCCGTCCAGAGTCGACAGCACCTGCGCCTGCGTGGCCTTGGCCGTGTCTTCGGCGGTCACCGGCGTGACGCTGCCCGCAGGGGCCGGGGTGCCAAGGGCCACCTTGGGGCGGTTGGTGGCCACGATCTCATCATCCGCCGCGCACACCGACACAGGCGTGACGACCAGCGTAGCAAGGATCAGACCGGAAAGGGCGAGGCGTTTCAGGGGCATGAGGGGACTGTGAGACGGCTATGCAGCCAAATTAAGGCCGGTCTGTTTCGGGTTGATATTTACGCTTTACGGGGCGCGGCGGCGGACCCGCGACGGACGATGAAATAGTCGAGTTGTTGCGCCGCCGGGACGTCGCGCCCGTTGATGCGCTCCAGAAGCAGGCGCGTCGCCTCTTCGGCCAGCCCCTTCATCGGCTGATGCACAGTCGAAAGCGGCGGCCACACGCTGCTGGTGCCCGGCGCATCGTCGAAGCCGACGATGGAGACGTCTTCAGGCACCGACAGTTTCAGCTTGGCCGCCGCGGCCATGGCCCCGAAGGCGATATAGTCGGCGGCGGCGAACAGGGCGGTCGGGCGGTCGGCCTGCGACAGCAGGGCTTCGGCCTCGTCAAAGCCGTTATTGACGCGCACATCGCCGCGCACCACCCAGTCGGGCCGCGCCGCCAGCCCGGCCTCGGACAAGGCGCGCAGATAGCCAGCCTTGCGGTCGGCATTGGAGCCGCGCCCGCGCAGGTTTTCGATAAAGGCGATGCGTGTGTGGCCCAGTTCGATCAGCCAGCGCGTCAGCTCATAGCCCGCCGCTACATCGTCCATAAACACATAGGGGCTGCGCTCGAACTGCTGGACCGGGGAGATGCGCACCACGGGCACGCCCAGCTCGTCAAACAGGTCGATCATGGCCGCATCATCGCACACCGGCGGGGCCAGCAGCACACCGTCAAAGCGCGAGGTGGCCAGTTGCGCCTTCATCTGGGCGCGCGGCAGGTGGCGCAGTTCCGCCACCCCTTCGATAATCAGATGGTAGCCGGCCCGGTGACAGGCATCGAGCGCCCCGATCTGAAGCTCGTGCTGGTAATAGTGGGTGACCGGGCGCTCAAAAATCAGCCCGATCATATAGCTGCGCGACCCCGACAGGGCGCGGGCGGCGGGATTGGGCTTGAACCCCGTCTCGGTGATCAGCTTTTCGATCTCGGCGCGCTTGTCCGGCCGCACGCCCGACTGCTTGTTCAGCACCCGCGACACGGTTTTGATGGAGACGCCCGACAGGCGGGCCAGATCGACGATGGTGATACGGGACACGGGCACGCGCGCAAAAAATATGATAAAACAGGCTTAACCGCGATGCGTGTCCCTGTCCATAGCGGTGCGCGGGTGTGACCTTTATGTCGCGCCACATGACAACGTTGACGTATCGGCGCTTGCAGAGCGGTCAACAGTGCCCTAGTCTGACGAAAACCGCAAAAAAGCGGCACCACAGGGGAACGAAATGGCCGCAACAGACCGTCTATCCTTGCGCGAAAAGATCGCTTATGGCGCAGGCGACCTGGGTTTTAACTTCTACTGGACGACCATTTCGGCCTTTGGGTTGATCTTCTTCACCGACGTCTTCGGCCTCGATCCGCTGGCGGCGGGGACCATGCTGCTGATCAGCCGCGTCCTCGATGCCTTTGCCGATCCCATCATGGGGGCCGTGGCCGACCGCACGCGCAGCCGCTGGGGCCGCTTTCGTCCATGGATTTTCGGGGCCGCCGCGCCCATGGCGGTGCTGGGGGTCCTGTGCTTCTTCACCCCGCCCTTCGATCATGACGGCAAGCTGGTCTATGCCTATCTGACCTATAATCTGCTGATGATCGTCTATTCGATCGCCAACATCCCCTACAGCGCCCTGTCCGGCGTGATGAGCGCCGACGGGCAGGACCGCACCACGCTCAATTCCTTCCGCTTTGTCGGCGGCTTTCTGGGCGGCACCATCGTCACCTACGCCACGCCGCTGCTGGTCAAAAGTTTTGGCGGGGCCAATCCGGCGCAAGGCTGGCCGATCGTTATGGCCATCTACGGCGTAGCGGTCGTGGCCATCATGGCGCTGGTCGTCCTCAATACGCGCGAGCGCATCAGCCCGCCGCCGCAGCAGGCCTCCAGCCCCTGGCGCGATATCCGCGAC
This sequence comes from Asticcacaulis sp. DW145, assembly GCF_037101385.1. NCBI lineage: Bacteria > Pseudomonadati > Pseudomonadota > Alphaproteobacteria > Caulobacterales > Caulobacteraceae > Asticcacaulis > Asticcacaulis sp. DW145. The sequence goes on from NZ_AP029025.1 coordinate 17,405, forward strand.
CTGTTCGGCAACAAGCCGTGGCTGGTGCTGTTTGCGCTGGCTCTTGTCATCATGGTGACCATCACCCTGCGCATGGCCACCTCGGCCTACTATATGCGCTATGTGGTGGGGCGTGAGGACCTGATCGGGCCGTTCCTGACCTCTTACGGCGTGGCGCTGGCCGCTGGTGCGCTCCTGACGCCCATGATGACGAAAGGGATCGACAAGCCGCGCCTGATGATGATCCTGATGGGCGTCGTCGCCGTCTTGTCGGCCAGCTTTTTCGTCATCCCGCCGGATCAGATCGGGCTGATGTTCGGGGTGCAAATACTGATCGGCCTGTGTCTGGGGCCGAAATCGCCGCTGGCCTACGCCATGTATGCCGACGCGGCGGACTATACCGAATATCGCTTCGGACGGCGCGCCACGGCCATGACCTATGCGGCGGCGACCTTTTCGCAGAAGCTGGGCGGGGCGCTGGCCTCCTACCTGATCGGCGCGGGTCTGAAGGCCGTCGATTACGTCGCTAATGGCCCGCAGACCGTCGAAACCAAGGGCATTATCACCGTTCTGATGTCGCTGGCCCCGGCAGTGGCGGCCCTGATCTCGGTCGGGGTGTTGCTGATGTATAAGCTCGACAAGGCCAGCATGAGCGCCGTCTCCGCTGAACTGGCGCGGCGACGGGCGGCCTTGGAAGAGTGATTAACGAATCTGGTGGCGAAGATCGTACACACCGCGCCGCGCGGCGAGTACGGCCCCCATCAGGTCGAGGCTGATGCCCGAAAGGTCGGGCTGAAAGCCGTCAATATCGGCCAGTCGGGCGGCGACGAAGTCCACCACCTGCCTCAGGTCGCTGGCGCGCGCCAGTTCCTCGACCGGATCAAAGATCAGGTTGATGACCTGACGCCGCAACTCCGGGCGGAAGTCCGTCGAGCCCGCGTACAGGCGGACCATGTAGTCGATAATGCGGCTGAGGCCCGCCATCTCGTTCAGCAAGGGCGGACTGAACAGAAAGCGCCTGAACTCCACCGGCTCCGAGCGCGACAGGGCGGCGGCCACGACGAACAGCGCCGCTGTCCACACGCGGTCGCGGCTGTGACGCAGCAGGGGCATGTGGCCGTTCATCAGGCGGTCAAAGGCGGGCGTGTCGAATTTCGACAGCGTAATGCCGTTGAGGATCAGGGGTGCCAGTTGCGCCCAAGCTTCGCGACGGCGACCGGTCACCTTCTGCGGCTCCCACGGCTCCACCAGCAGCGCATCGACCAGATCGGCGATGTCGGACAGGGCGTCGGTGGTGGTAGCCACAGCGGGCGAATAGGTCATGAGGAGAGCTTTCAAAAAACCATTTCAGACAACAGGTGGATCAGTCGTTGGCGGCGATCAGTCGCCACTGCGCCGACTTGCCGGCGGCAAACAGACGCTGCATGGCCTGACGCACGCCGCGAATAGCCTCGCTGCGCTCGCTATGATGCGCCACGGGCTCACGGTCCTTGAGCACCTGCCAGAGCTGACCGTCAAAGCGCACTTCGAAGCGGGCCGGCACATGGGCATTGACCAGCCCGGCCTCACCCACGGTCGGCCACAGGGAATCCCAGGTGTCGGCGGGGAACAGGAGGGGGTCATGTGCAGGCTCCTTAGAGCGATGTGCGGAAACGGAGTTCGGCGAAGCTAAAAGTGTGAGCGGTTTCTGCAAAACATCGCGACAAAACAAAAATTTAGAGCGGAATGACGATCCCACTCAAAGTCATTTCGCTCTAGATCAAATAAAAAAGCCCGGCGGGGTCGCCGGGCTTCGCAGAGTCAGGCGGCCTGAAGATTGACCGCTGCCGCCTTGCCGCGGTCGCTCTGGACCTCGTAGGCGATCTTCTGGCCTTCGACCAGCATCCGCCAGCCAGCGCGTTCGATGGCCGAAATGTGAACGAACACATCATTGCCGCCGTCATCCGGCTGAATAAAACCAAAACCCTTGTTCGGGTTGAACCACTTTACAATACCGACAGCCATGTTGGCCTCCGTTCGCATATAGACGTGCGCCGTCTGCCCCGAAAACCGGGGCGTTCGAAAAAAGAAATGCTTGGGAGAGGCCAATACAGGCAATCAGACAAAGCGGTCTGTGTTTCGAGATTTTACTATAGCACAGCTTGAAATAAGTTTCGCCCCAAAAGCGACAGGGGCCTATTTTATTTTCGTTTAGTCTATCATTTCAGCGACAAGGCGGCGCAATTCTTCCGGCGTAAACAGGGGCGGCGTGGGAATAGGGCGCTCAGAGCGCATTGCGGTACGTGTGCAACGGTTTTCGGGATCAAAGGCGCGGTGAAGAGGGGCCGCAATGCGACCGTGACGGCCGTTCGGAGCCGTGGGGGTAAGAGATGTGTACATGATGTTCCTGTCCGCTGAGGGGCGGACTTAAAGAGGGTTGGAGCGCACTCGGCGTGGAAGCGGGCGCAGCCAGAACGAGAAGGGGGGATAAGGGTCAGGGACGGCGCTTCGCCAGTCCGGACACAAATCACCGTAAGCGCTCATTGCGGTTTTTCGGTGTCTTCAACGGCCGGATGCGATCAGCATCTTCGGACGTTTGTATCAGGTGACCGAATAGACCTCCGCCGCCACGTCTCGCAGCCGTTCGCGGAACCAGATCAGGGCCGGGTCGCGGCCGCGCAGGCGGTCCCACACCAGCACCAGCCGCATGGGCTCCGGTGCCAGGGGTGTGGGGCGGCAGACGAGGCCGAAACTGTCGGCCATGCGCTGCGCCAGCGCTGCGGACAGGGTGGTGAGAAGGTTGCTGTGGCCGACTGTGGCCAGCGCCGCCATGAAATAGGGAGTGGTCAGGGCGATCTGGCGCGACAGGCCCCGCGCCGCCAGCGCCGCGTCCAGCTCGGACTGGCCATCGCCGAAAATGCTGATGGCGGCGTGCGGGAAGCGTTCATAATCCTCCGGGGTGAGGGGCCTGTCGGCCAGCGGATGCCCCCGTCGCATCACCAGCGCCAGCCGGTCTTCCCCCAGCGGCAGGCTTTCGGTCCCGACGGGCAGGGGCGTCGTCTCCAGCGCAAAGGCGAGATCGAGCCGTCCCTGCTGCATCCGGGTGACCGTATCCGGGCCATAGGCCGAGACCTGCACGTCGATGCCGGGGGCCTCGTGCGCCAGCCGCGCCATCAGCGGCGGCAACAGCAGCACCGCGTGCACGTCCGAGGCCACCAGCCGCACCGTGCGACTTTCCTGCGCCGGGTCGAAGCCCGCCTCACGAAACAGACCGCGCAAGCCCTCAAGCGCTGCCGCCACCTGCGGGGCCAGCCGCTCGGCCTTCGGCGTCAGGGTCAGGCCGCCGCCAGCGCGGATCAGCAGAGGATCGTCGAACAGGTCGCGCAACCGCGAAAGGGCGCGGCTGACGGCGGGCTGGCTGAGGCCCACCTCCTGCGCGGCGTGGGTGACGTTGCGCCGCCTTAGCAGGGCTTCTAGCACCGGCAGCAGGTCGAGATCGACGGCGGCTAAATTCTTATTCTGCATAATGCTTATATAAATAATGCATTTTTGATATAGTTCAACCGGCCTTATCTTGGGGACAGTCACAGGAGTGTGTCATGTCCGAGAAAATCGTCATCTTTGGTTACGGCCCCGGTGGCCACAGCCTCACCGAACGTCTGGTCGCCGAAGGCCGCCGCCCCCTCATCACCCAGCGCAAGCGCCCCAAAGACCTGCCGCCGGGTGTGGATTTCATGGCGTCGGACGTGCTCGATGCCGCTGCCGTGCAGGCGGTGACGCGCAGCGCGACCCACATCGTCATCACCATCGGCTTTGAATATTCGACCGCCGTGTGGCGGCAAAGCTGGCCCGTGGCCATGACGAACCTGCTCAAGGCGGCCCGCGAGACCGGCGCGAAAACGCTCTTCTTCGATAATCTCTATATGTACGGACCGCAAAACGCGCCGATTTCGGAAACGACGCCCTATGCCCGCTGGGGCGGCAAGCCGGCGGTGCGCCGCGCTATCTCCGAGCAGTGGCAGACGGCGGCGGCGAAGGGCGAGGTGGTAATGAGCGCCCTGCGCGTGCCGGATTTCTACGGTCCCGGCGTCAGCAACAGCCATCTGGGCGATCTGGTCTTCGGGCGGCTGGCGCAGGGTAAGCCCGCGCAACTGATCGCCCCGCCGGATACGCCGCACGATTTCGCCTACATACCGGATGTGGCGCGCGCCATGGCCCTCTTGCTCGACCTGCCGGCGGCCGAATATGGTCAGGTCTGGCATATGCCGAGCGCGCCGACGCGCACGCCGCGTCAGTTGATCGCGCTGGGGGCTGAGGCGCTGGGGAAGCCCGCGCGGATCCAAGCCATCCCGCAAAGCCTGCTGCCCGTGCTGGGGCTGGTCACGCCTTTTATGCGCGAATTGCACGACATGCGCTTCCTGTTTGACCGCCCCTACCATATCGACGGGCGCAAGCTGACGCAGCGCTTCGGCTTTGAGGTGACGCCGTTTGAGGTGGGTATCGCGCAAACGGCGCTCAGCTATGGCCGGGTGGCCGCGCCTGGAGCGGCATGATTTTCAATGCCAGCCTCATGCCGCTTTAAATTTTTGTTTTGTCGCGATATTTTTGTCGAAAACCGCTCACACTTTTCGACCTATCGCTCTATTCCTTCTTGACGAACTCCGCCAGACGGCTGCTCAGCTCCTGCGCCGTGGCGCGCACCGTGTCGGAAATGCCGGCCACCCGTTCGGCGGACTTGCCGGTGTTTTCGGCATATTCGGCGACGCGGCCCATGGTTTCGGAGACCGACTGCGCCACGGCCCGCTGCTCCTGCGTGGCCGAGGCCACCGAATTGACCAGCTGGGTGATCTGTCCGATGCCGTTGATGACGCCGGACACCGTATCGACCGTCTTGCGCGTTTCGGCCTGAATGGCCTCGATGCGCTTGCCGATCTCCGAAGTGGCCTTAGCTGTCTGTTCGGAGAGGGCCTTGACCTCAGAAGCCACGACCGCAAAGCCGGCACCGGCGGCCCCGGCGCGCGCCGCCTCGATCGTCGCGTTGAGCGCCAGCAGCTTGGTCTGTTCGGCGATGGAGGACACGGTGGACACCACGTCCGAAATGCTGCCGACCGCACCGGTCAGTCCTTCGAGCTGATGCTTGGTGCCGATACTGGCGGTTTCGACCGCCTCGGCCTCTCTGGCCACGTCGGTGGTGCGCATGGCGACTTCGTGGATGGCGGTGGCCTGTTCCGACACCGCATTGGCGACGGTGCCGGTCAGGGTCATGGTTTCGCGGACATAGCCCGACAGCTCACCGGCCTGCGAGGTGACGGCATCGCCGACGCGCGTCATTTCAGCGACGGTATCTTCCATCCCCTTGGCCATGGCCACCCGGTGCGTTACCACGTACCAGACGAGCAGGGGTCTTCCGGCGATGCGGTTGATCTTCAGCTCCAGATATTCCGGCCCGACCTTGATCGTCGTCTGATGGCCGTCACTGCCCATGGCCTTCAGCATCCGGTGCTGATGCTCCGGCACCTTGTGGAAGACGTCGATCTTGGAGCCGATGATCTCATCGGCCTTGACGTTGATATATTGCTGGATCTTGCCCAACATGCGGATCGAAGCCTCATTGGCGTAGTCGATGACGAAGGTCTGCGGATCGCAGGTCATGATCGGTACGGGCAGCTTGTCCAGCGTCTCCAGCAGGCGAGCGATGCGTTCCTGCTGCGCCTTGCGGCTTTCGACGACGGTGGCGATCTTGATGACGCCGGTGACGCGGCCGTTGGTTTCGATGGGCGAATAGGTGGCCTGAAGCGTGACGCGCTTGCCGCCCTTACCCAGCCGTTCAAATTCATCCGAGCGGAAGCGTCCGGCCTTCAGATCGGCCCAGAAGGCGCGATAGTCGTCGCTGGCCGCATAGGCCTGATCGACGAACAGGCTGTGGTGCCGCCCGATGATTTCGCTGCGATTATAGCCCATGGCCTCGCAAAAGCGGTCATTGGCGTCTTCGATGGTCCCATCGGGCGTGAAGCAGATGATGGCCTGGGTCCGCGACAGAGCCTCATAGCGCGGGCGGTGGTCGGTCTTCGATTTAACGAGCATGGCAAAACCTTACGCAACTTCTGACGTAGCATTGTTACGCCGTTGGTAAAGCGCGCGTTAAAATCGAACGCTGCTTTTATAAAAAACTTATAAAGTTCAATTATTTATTTTACAACAAAGGAATTATACGTGCCGGGATTTGAGCTGGATCACCTTTCGCCCATTTTTTTTAGTGATGCCCCGGCGCATAGGGGAAGGTCAGGGATTTATAATAGTCGAGTGACTTTTCCGGCGCCGCCACCCCGGCGGGCAGTGGACGGCCCGACTTCGACTGGAAATAGGCGATAGAGGCGTCGCGCCACCATTTGGCTTCGCGCGCCTGTATGCGCAGGGTGCTGGCGATGGCCTCGAAGCGCTCGGCATCGACATAGGGCTTCATCGCCGCCCATGTCTGTTGCATCGCGGCGGCGTCCTTCGCTCCCTTGTCATAGGTGAGGACCAGTTCCTCCCACAGCGGGCGTCCGGAGCGCGTCCGGTAGTCCCACGACAGGTGGTGGAACCACAGGAGATAGCGCTCATCCATCGTCTTCGGATCGGTCCACGCCTTCTGCGCCTGCGGGTCGTACTGGCTCAGGGCATCAGAGCCGGTTTTGGTGCGGTCAAAGCCGATGCCGTTGGCGTCCGCCTTATGGTAATAGACCGGGTTCCAGTCGGGCCGGCCCAGATTATCGACCCACGGGCCGGGGCCGTAGTGGTGGCCCGTGTCCATCAGGTGATGCAGCCCCAGCGGCGTCATATAGTCCGCCACCGTCTCGCGCGAGCGCATCATCAGGGCGACGACGGGCGTCACAAAGCGCGGGTCGGGGGTGAAGGTCATCTTCGCCCATTCGGTCGCGATGTCGCGCGCCGAGCCTTGCGGGTTCCACGCCAGCCGCCCGAAGGCGTACCAGTTGGCCTGATCGAAGTGCGAACCGGACCAGTTGCGATCCGTGCCAATATTGGCCACGCCCGCCATACCGCTGAGGGCGTGATGTTCGCCTTCCACGACGCGGGCGACGCTCCAGCCCTTCTGGCCGTTCTGAAAAGTGTCGGCGCGCAGCGTTTCCTCGTAATACTGACCCAGATAGGCGAGATGGGTGGCAAAGCCCAGATACTCCTTGGTGATCTGGAACTCGACCATCAGCGGCGTTTTGGGCATGGCCCCGAACAGCGGATGGAAGGGCTCCCGCGGCTGAAAGTCGATGGCACCGTTCTTCACCTGCACCAGCACAGTGGGGGCGAATTTTCCATCATGCGGTTTGAACTCGCTATAGGCCTGCTTGTGGCGGTCGTCGGCGACCTCGGCCTTATAGACAAAGGCCCGCCACATCACGACACCGCGGTCCCCCAGCGCTTCGGCCAGCATATTGGCCCCGTCCTCGTGCGTGCGGCCGTAGTCCTGCGGGCCGGGCTGGCCTTCGGAATTGGCCTTGACGAGGAAGCCACCGAAGTCGGGGATTTTGGCGTAGATTTCATCCGCCTTGGCCTTCCACCAGGCGCGCACGGCGGGGTCGAGCGGATCGGCGGTCTTTAGACCCCCCAGTTCGATGGGGGCCGAAAAGCGCGCCGACAGATAGACGCGGATGCCGTAGGGGCGGAAGGTGTCGGCCAGCACCGCCGCCTTGTCGAGATAGGGCGCGGTCAGCGACGCCGCTTTGGCATTGACGTTATTCAGCACCGTGCCGTTGATGCCGATGGAGGCATTGGCGCGGGCATAGTCGGTGTAGCGCGGGTCCTTCAGGTCCGGCAGCCGCCACCAGTCCCATAGAGACGCGCCGGCATAGCCGCGCTCGACCGTACCGTCGAGATTGTCCCAGTGGTTGAGCAGGCGGAGTTTGACCTTGGGCACGTCGGTGGTGTCGGCGGTGGCCCCGGTCTGGACGTGCCGCAGATAAGCGAAAGCCCCGTACAGCAGGCCAATATCGCTGTTGGCGCGGATGCGCACGATCGGCTGGCCGTTCTGACGGCCGTTACGGATCGCATAGCCTTCGCGGCCCAGCGCCGCATCGGGCGTCGCATTCCGCGTCAGAACGACCGAGGGAGCGCTAACATTTCGGGCCACGGAAACCGTGTGCCCGGACAGGCCGGACAGGCCCCGTTGCAGCTCGGCCACCGCCGCGCTGACCGTGGGCGAGGGGGTGCCTTGAGCAACAATAGCACGAGGGAGGGTGTGGGCGCTGGCCACCGGCTTGTAGCGCAGCCACAGATCGTAACCGTCCTCGGCAAAGGCCGGGGCCGCCAGCAGACAGACAAGCGCGCACAGCGCGTGGATAAGCCTACGCATCTTCCCTCCTGTGGTGCCCCGCTTTGCGGGTGCGGTTTTTAAGTTCCTCCCCTGAAACGCCAGTTCGGCGAAGCCAAATCAGGGGGGGATGCCGCCGGAATCGACGGAGGTGGGGTAAAGCCTTGTCAGATTATCTGCATGATATCTGAAATGCCCCCACCACCACATCTCGCTCGCTTTGCGATCTCGTGCGGTCCCCCTCCCCAGCAAGCTGGGGAGGTATGATCTTTTACCAGTTAAACAGCGTGCCGTCCTGCAGACGATTCACCGGCAGGTAGGCGCGCTTATAGGGATACTTCGCCGCCAGGTCTTCGTCGATATCGACGCCGAGGCCCGGCGTTTCGGAGACCATCAGGTCGCCCTTGTCGAAATAATAGCCGTGCGGGAAGACCTCATCGGTTTCCGGCGTGTGGCGCATATATTCCTGAATGCCGAAGTTCGGGATCGAGACGTCGAAGTGCAGGGCCGCCGCCATGCACACCGGCGACAGGTCGGTCGCGCCGTGGCAGCCGGTGCGGACGTTGTACAGCTCGGCAAACGAAGCGATCTTTTTCAGGTGCGAAATGCCGCCCGCGTGGACGACGGTGGCGCGGATATAGTCGATCAGCTGGTTCTGGATCAGGTCCTTGGCGTCCCAGATCGAGGAGAAGATTTCCCCGACGGCCAGAGGCGTCGTGGTGTGCTGACGGATCAGTTTGAAATTGTCCTGATTTTCCGCCACGACCGAATCCTCCATCCAGAAGGGACGATAGGGTTCAAGGTCGCGCCCCAGACGCCCGGCTTCGATCGGCGTTAGGCGGTGGTGGACGTCGTGCAGCAGGTGGACCTCTTCGCCCAGGGCTTCACGCGCGGCGGCAAACAGCTTGGGCACCACGCGCATATAGGCCTCGGTGGACCAGACGTTTTCGGTCGGCAGGTCGGCATCGGCGGGCTCATAGAACATCTTGTCCTTCGACACGCCGTAGGTGGAGGCCAGCCCCGGCACGCCGCATTGCAGGCGGATGGCCTTATAGCCCATGGCCTTGTATTCCTGCGCCACCTCGATGGTGTTCTCGATAGTGGTGCCGTTGGCGTGACCATAGACCATGACGCCGGTGCGCGACCGGCCGCCCAGAAGCTGATAGACGGGCAGGCCGGCGATCTTGCCCTTGATGTCCCACAGGGCCATATCGACGGCGGAAATGGCCGACATGGTCACCGGACCGCGACGCCAGTAGGCCCCGCGATAGAGATATTGCCAGATGTCCTCGATCTGCTGCGGGTCGCGCCCGATCAGGCAGGGAATCACATGGTCTTCGAGATAGGAGACGACCGACAGCTCACGCCCGTTCAGCGTGGCGTCACCAATGCCATAGACGCCTTCGTCCGTCAGGATCTTGAGGGTGACGAAATTCCGGCCGGGGCAGGTGACAATGACTTTTGCCGATACGATCTTCATGAGACGGACGCCTTAAATTGGTATGACCTATTCAGTCCTTATTGCCGCTTTGCACGCCCGATGGCAAGCACAAACTGCGTGGGATCAAGCAGGTTTTCGATCTGAAGACAGGCTTAAACACCCGAAACTTCGTTACAAAAGCCATTAAAATTGTGATGTGCAGAGCTTTGCCCCACTTGGTTAAACTCGACTGTCTTATTGGTCAGGCCAAAAAGCGGCGCGACCTCCTGTCTTTTCCGTTTCAAAACGGCGGCTGATGGGGCATAGTCGGGCGAATCTGATAACGGTCCCATGTCTGATACTCGCAAACGCTATAAACGCATCGCCGACTCCATCGCCGAAGAAATCCGCTCCGGCGTCTATACGGCGGGCGACCGCCTGCCGACCGAGCGCGAGTTGGCGGTGCAGTTCAAGGTGAGCCGCCCGACCCTGCGTGAGGCCATGATCGCGCTGGAAATCCTGGGCTATATTGAAGCGCGCCAAGGCCATGGCATCGTGGTCAAGGCCGTGTCGCCCGATCCCCTGCCCATGTCCGATTCCGAGATCGGCGCTTTTGAGCTGATCGAGGCGCGCCGCCTGTTCGAAAGCGAGGTGGCGGCGCTGGCGGCCACCCTGATCAGCGATGAACAACTGGATGAGCTGAAAAAGCTGGCCCGGCGCATGGAAGACCCGTCTCCGGCCATTTCCGAACGCGCCGACCGCGAATTTCATATGCTGATCGCTCAGGTTACGGGCAACGGCGCCATTGTGTCCTCGGTCGAAAACCTGTGGGACTGGCGCTACCGTTCGCCACTGGCGCGCAATATTCTGGCGCGGACGGCCAATCTGGGCATGAAGGCGCGCGTCGCCGAACACAGCCAGATTATCGAGGCGCTGGAACAACGCTCCCCCGAGGCCGCACGTCAGGCCATGCGTGAGCATATGGACCGCGTGATCGAACACCTGCTGGCGACCACCGAACTGGTCGAGGTGGAAAAGGCCCGTGCCGCCGGTGAGGCGCGGCGCAAGGCGCTGGCCAAGCGGTTTCTCAAAGCCTGAAAACCGTAAGATCTGAAAAAAGCCTGCCCCTCGCGGAGCAGGCTTTTTTCAGGTCAACGCGTTGAGCGCCTTACGCCCGGCGACCGCGCAACATGCGGCTGAGCCCAATCAGCAGACAGGCCCCGATGACACCGGCGATCAGATAACCGATCACCCCGCCGAACGAGATGCCGAGGATGGCCAGAAGCCCGTTCGCCACGGCGGCCCCGATAACACCCAGCAGGATGTTCATGAACAGACCCTGTTCGGACTTCATCAGTTGCTCGGCGATCCAGCCGGCAAAGGCACCGACGATCAGGGCTGTCAGCCAGCCAATGGAATTTTCGTTCATAATCAGGCTCCTCGGTCTTTGGGGACAGGACGCCCCCTGTACTGAGCCCTACCCTCTCATTCGTCCGATAAGGCGGAAATGCCGCCGTGACGCCGGGGCATAAAAACCGTGCAAACACAAAAAACCGCCGCCTGCGGGGGGCAGGCGGCGGGTGACAGGTCAGGGAGGAAACGGACTTTAATTCTTGTATGTGAAGCCAAAGAAGACGCGACGGCCGGAATAGCCGGTACTGATCAGTCGGATATCACCTGCCCAGGTGGACTCGTCCTCTTCGGTCAGGTTTTTCCCTTCGATAAAGAGGCTGAGACCCTTGGGGCCCGGCTTCCAGGTGACCTTGCCATCCAGATAACCTGTCGGGTCTTTGAACACCGGATTGAGCGAGGTGTCGGCCGCCGTCACCAGATATTTTGAGCGGTAATTATAGGCCAGACGCGCATTGATCTGGCCCTTATCGTACCACAGGGTGACGTTGTAGCTGTCTGAAGACAGGCCGGGATATGGCAGTTCGGAGCCGTCGAGCTGGCTGTAAACGCCTACATCCTTGGCCTCCTGATAGGTATAGTTGGCGTCGGCACCAAAGCCCGACAGCCAGCCCGGCAGGAAGGTGAAGGCGGTCTTGGCGGTCAGTTCAAGACCCGAAATCTTGGCACCCTGACCGTTGATATAGCTGTTGTAGTAATAAAGCGTGCCGTCGCCGAACACATCCTGTTGCCCCAGATTGGTGCGCGAGGCGATGTAGAAGGATTTGATGTTCTTGTAGAAGAAGCCTGCCGAAAGCTGCGTGTCGCGGTTCGGATACCATTCCACCGAAATATCGGACTGATCGGCGCGATAAGGCTTCAGACCCGGATTACCGGCATTGCAGCTATCGGGGCCGTCTTCCGACGTCCCATCATTGGTGTAGTTGATGGTGCAGTCGATGCTGGGCTGAAGATAATTGACAAGCGGACGCGCCATCAGCTTGGCAAAGCCGGCGCGGATGTTCAGTTGCGACGGGATAATCCAAGTGTTGATGTTATAGCTCGGCAACCACACCGTATAGTCCTTGGTCATCGTCGTCTGGGTGTTGGACACGATGGCCGTGGTCGCGACGCCATTGACCAGACGCGTTTCACGACGCGTGTTCTGACCGCTGGCCGTCGTTTCGGTATGAACGCGACGCACCCCGAAATTACCTTCGAACTCCAGACCGAAGGCTGGGAAGCCGTAGTCGAAGCGGGCATACTGCGCGTCCGTGACTTCCTTCACATTGTAGGGAATCTGGCTGTAGGTTTTTCCGTCGCTGCCGACGGTGGTGTAGAGATTGTCCAGATTGAAGTGTGATGTATCGAGATACTGCGCGACCTGATTAAAGGTCGGGTAGAGCCAGCTAGACGGCAGGTTGCTGGTACCGCCGTAATAGAAGTTTGACGGCAGGGGCGTCATCGCATTGGCAAAGACCTGATTGGAGAAGGCCCGTGACCAGGTCTCCGTCGTATTCCAGTAGCTGGTCTGGTACGGGTTGCCATAGGCCGGCGCGGTCTGATCCACAGTGGCGCTATTGCTGACCGTCGCCGTCGAATTGACCGAGTTGGCATAGATGACCGTATTGTCCAGCTCGCTGGCCAGATCGGACCCGGCATTGACGATGAAGCCGCCATAGCCATAGCCGGACGTCACGGTATCGGTGTAACGGCCACCGAACTTCACCCCCTTGAGGAAGGGCAGGTCGGTATCATGGGTAAAGTCGAGCTTGTACTGATCTTCGGAATTGGCCGATTGCGACGGACGATACTGGATCTGGTACTGGCTCACCGCTGACGCATCGGCGGGGCTATAGCCCTGAGCGAAGGTAAAGATCGGGGCGGAGGTGTTGGGGTCGATCGTGACCTTCAGACCGGGCGTATTGTAGCTGACGCTGACATTGTTGGTCTGGCTCAGCGTTTCCGTCTCGGCGTTCGATCCGGCAAATTCGACGCGCCAGCGCTCACCGCGATAGTTCAGCCCATATTGCAGGTATTTTGAGGTCGAGGTGTAGCTGAAGTCGCGTGACGAGACGCTGAACGCGTTGTTGCCGCCACGGTTGGCGGTGGTGACGCAGTCCCCGATGACGAATTCCGTGACATTGTGGTTGGCATCGACCTTGATGCCCGGCGTTTTGGCGGCGGTGGCCGCCGTCACGCGGGCACAGTTGGCCCCGTTGGCCGAATAGTTCAGCGCGTCGAGCGAAGTAAAGCCCGTGCCGTAATTGATGTCGTTCAGGGTTTGCGAGCGGCGATTATGCTGATAGCCCGCCCACACATCCATGCGGTCGCTGATCTTGTACTGAACCTGAAACTCTGCCGAGACGCGCTCATCGTCGCGGGTCCATACGCGGTAGCGGGGCACGCGCGGGCTATAGTCGTACCATTGGGTTTCGCAGGCCGTGCGCGCCTGAGCCGTCGTCAGCTTGCTGGCGTCCGGCGTGGTCAGGGTGGCACAGGCGGCCTTGGTCGTGACGGCGGCTATGGCATCGCTGACGGACTGACCGTAGCCCTGATTATAATAGCTGGCGGTCTTTTCGGCGGAATTGTCAAAGTCCGCCAGTCGGGCCCACGAATTGCCGTCGTAATAGTCGCCGCGGGTATTGACGCGGTCATAGGTGACATTGGCCATCACCCCCAGACGGTCATCGAGGAACTTCGTCGCTCCGAACAGGTTGGCACGCGGCGTCCAGCCATCAACCGTATCCAGATTCTGATAGGAGGCGGTCACGGAGAAGGTCGGTTTGCGGAAATCGAGCGGACGGTTGGTGGTTACGGCGACGGTGCCGCCGATGCCGCCTTCGGTCATGTCAGCGGTAAAGCCCTTGAACACATCAATCGACTTGACGATTTCGGACGGCAGTTCGCGGAAGTCGTTAGAACGGCCACCCCCACCATAGACGTTGAGATTGCCGGCGGTGGACATGACGCTCATGCCATTGATTTCCACGCGGTTGAGATCAGGCTCAACCCCGCGGATGGACACCTGATTGCCTTCGCCCATGTCGCGCGACAACTGCACGCCGGTCACGCGGCCCAGCGCTTCGCCGACATTCTTGTCCGGGAACTGACCGATATCTTCGGCGACGATGGAGTCCGATACGGTGGCGGCGCGCTTCTTGCGCGTGATGGCCGAGGCCAGCGAGGCGCGTGTGCCGGTGACCACAACGGTTTCAATCTCTTCCTGTGCCGGGGCAGCGGGGGCGGCCTCCTGCGCAAAGGCGACACCGGACAGGCCCAGCAGGGCGACTGCGGTCAGGGCGGAGGCGCTTTTCAGGCGCGAGGAAAGGAAGCGGGGGGAGGGGCGACGGATCATACCTTTGGGGCTCCTGAGCAATCTGCGGGACGGTGGCCCGGCCTTCACGTCCGGGGAGGGGGACGACCGGGCACGACACCGGCGGACACATCGAAACGGGAGACAGGCCGGAGCGCCGCCGTCCGCAGGCCATCGGTGTGCAGGGACGCAGGACCGGAGCGGGGAAGGCGGTGGAGCCACACAAACGGCTCCTGAAGGGGGCGAGTCTCCCTCATCGTTTGCCCGTGGGGTGTCGCGGGCGTGCCCTTGGGTTGGTACCCTCGTGGCGCGATGATCAATTTATCAGCGCTGCGAACATTTACGATCAAAAACGATCAGTCAAGTCCTGCGCCTTAAATAGCGCGGCTATTTTTATGAAAATGTCAAATATCGACGTTTCACAGGCAAAAATGCCACACAATATGTCAAACGCTGACGAAATGGGGCGACAATGTGTCGTCAATGCGGGGTAAATAAACTGTAATTCACTCCGATAATCGTTTTTTAATACATATAAAAGTGGGACGGTTTTACCGGTAATCTGTATATACTTGGTATGCAGAAGAAAGTGCTTGATTCCCTCAAAGTCACTGCCTCAAAATTGACGCCGTGCGCAATTTTCACATTTGAAATATTCAAATTATGTCAAAAACGATCACTATTTTGAGACGCCGCGCTCTCGCTGTGTCCGCCAGTTTAGTAAGCGTCATTCGTGGGCGCAGAAAAACACGCTTCACAGGCCGGAACAGGCGCTTTAAGACCGCCTGATGGTTTCAGATGTGCACAATCCGGCTTCGGTGATCGCGCTGCGTGGCGTGACCCGGCGCTTCGTGTCCAAGAGCGGCGTGCAGGCGGCGCTGGATGGCGTCGATCTCGATATCGCGCGCGGTGAGGTGTTTGGCATTATCGGCCCGTCGGGGTCCGGCAAATCGACCCTGATCCGCCTGCTCAACCGGTTGGAAACGCCCAGCGAAGGCCGGGTGGAGGTCAATGGCGTCGATCTCAGCGGTCTGGATGCGCGCGCCCTGTCGGCCCTGCGGCACAAGATGGGCATGATCTTTCAGTCCTTTGGCCTGTTGTCGAGCAAGACAGCGCTGCACAACGTCGCCTATGCGCTGGAGCTGGCCGGGACGGGCACGTCCGGCACCCGCCGCCAGCGGGCGCTTGATCTGCTCGACCGCGTCGGTCTCAGCGCCCACGCGCAGAAATACCCGGCGCAGCTTTCGGGTGGCCAGAAGCAGCGCGTGGCCATTGCCCGTGCCCTGGCCAATGCGCCGGACATCCTGCTGTGTGACGAAGCGACCTCGGCGCTCGATCCGGAGGCGACGCA
Source organism: Asticcacaulis sp. DW145 (assembly GCF_037101385.1). Classification (NCBI taxonomy): domain Bacteria; kingdom Pseudomonadati; phylum Pseudomonadota; class Alphaproteobacteria; order Caulobacterales; family Caulobacteraceae; genus Asticcacaulis; species Asticcacaulis sp. DW145. The sequence continues at coordinate 33,144 of NZ_AP029025.1, forward strand.
GGGCATACTGACGCTGCTGGCCGAACTGAACCGCGAACTGGGCCTGACCATCGTGCTGGTGACGCATGAGATGGAGGTGGTGCGTCAGGTGTGCGACCGCGTGGCCGTGCTCGATCACGGGCGGCTGGCCGAGGTCGGCACGGTGGAACAGGTGCTGTTCGCCCCGGTGAGCGCCGCCGGTCGCGCCCTGTCGAAGCACATCCTGCCGCCGCCGCCCGACGGCGTGGGCGAAGGCGCGGTCACCCTGACCTATTTCGGCGAGGTGGTCTATTCCGACGCCCTGTCGGCGGCCGTGCAGGGGCTTCAGGCGCGCTTCAGCGTCTTGTCCGGGCAGGTGTCGCACCTCAAATCCGGCCCCTATGGCCATATGATTGTCGATATGTCCGGGCCTGACCGCGCCGAGGCGCTGGCGCGTCTGCGGGCGCGCGGCGTCAGCGTGACGGAGGCGGTCCAATGATGGGGCCTGAGTTTTTTGCCAATATCGACCCGGCGGAAATCGCCCGCGCCAGCGGTGAGACGCTCGGCATGGTGGGTGCCTCCCTGTTGCTCAGCCTCGCGCTGGGCCTGCCTCTGGGGGTGTGGCTGTCGGTCACCAGCCGTCAGGGCTTAAGCCCCCATCCGCTCCTCTATGGCCTGCTGAGTTTTGCGGTCAATGTGCTGCGCTCCATCCCCTTTGTGATCCTGTTCATCCTGCTGATCCCGGTCACTCTGGCGCTGGTCGGCACGTCTTTGGGCGTGAAGGGCGCCATTCCGCCTCTGGTTCTGGGGGCCGCGCCATTTCTCGCGCGGCTGGTCGAAAACGCCCTGCGCGAAGTCGATCGCTCGGTCATCGAGGCCACGCAGGCGCTGGGAGCCTCAAAGCGTCAGATCATCCTGCACACCCTTCTGCCCGAAGCCCTGCCGGGCCTGATTGCGGCGGCGACGGTGACGGCCATCGCGCTCGTCTCCTATACGGCCATGGCCGGTGTGGTGGGGGCGGGCGGCCTCGGCGATCTGGCCGTGCGCTATGGCTATCAACGCTTCCAGACCGATGTCATGGTGGTGACGGTGGTGCTGATTATTGCCCTGGTTCAGGGGCTGCAAATGCTGGGCGATGCGCTGGTGGCGCGCGTCTCGAAGAAATAAGGAAGATACTCATGCTGTCTCGTCGTCATCTGATCCTGACCGGTGTTGCCGCCTCTGCTCTGGCCGCCTGCGACAAGCCGACCGCCAAGGGCAATGTCCTCAGCGTCGCGGCCACCGCCGTGCCGCACGCCGAAATCCTCAAGGTCATCACCCCCGATCTGGCGGCCAAGGGCATCACGCTCGATATCAAGGTCTTTAACGACTATGTGCAGCCGAACCTTCAGGTCGATCAGGGCCTGATCGACGCCAACTATTTCCAGACCCTGCCCTATCTCGACTCGTTCAATAAGGAACGCGGCACGAAGCTGGTCACCGTGGTCGGCGTGCATGTCGAGCCGTTTGGCGGCTATTCGCGCAAACATAAGACGATTGCCGACCTGCCGCAGGGCGCGGTCATCGCCGTGCCCAATGATGCCTCGAACACCGGGCGCGCCCTGATCCTGCTGCACAAGAACGGCCTGATCACGCTGAAAGACCCTAACAATATCAATGCGACTCTGAAAGACATCGCCGGTAACCCCAAGGGCTTTGTGTTTAAGGAACTGGAATCGCCGTCCCTGCCGCGCGTCCTGCCGGAGGTCGATCTGGCCCTGATCAACACCAACTACGCGCTGGATGCCAAGCTGGACCCCAAGACAGACGCCCTGATCATCGAAGGGTCGGACAGCCCGTACATCAACTATCTGGTGGCGCGCGCCGACAAGACAGACGACCCGCGTATCAAGGCGCTGGCCGAGGCCCTGACTTCTCAGAAGGTCAAGGCCTTCATCGCCAAAACCTATAATGGTGCGGTCATTGCGGCGTTTTAGAGCGAATTTCGTTCAGGTTGAATCGAAATCCCGCTCTAACGCTTTGGTTTGTCGCGCATTTGATTCCGAAAACCGTTGCACACTTTTCGGAATGCGCTCTAAAACCTGACAAACAGGTTGCGGAACCATTGCGGGCCGGAGCGTGAGGCTTCGCGCCAGTCGGCGGAGGTGTCGGCCTCTTCGGGCGTATAGCCGAACGGATTGAAGGTCTTGACCTTGCCCGCCTTGAAGGCCGCCGGTGAGGGGGTCACGAGCGTCAGGCCGTGCACGGCGGCGGTCGCGGCCATCAGCGCATCGCGGGAATCGCTCATATGGAGAGCCGCCCGCCGGCGGGCCACCGCTGCGTCGATGGGCAGGATATGGTTTTCAAAGGCGCGCGGCACCTGTTCGTCCAGCCATTGCCGCAGCAGACGCCCGCTTTCCGCGTCACGCTTTTCGGCGGCGGCGACGCTGGTTTCCATCTCCAGCAAGCTCAGCACCGACAGGAACAGGTGCTGACGCCCTATACCCGACGCCCAGCGCGTCAGGCCAGGATCGGTGTCACCGGCCTTGGCCTTGCGCAGTTCCATAACGATGGGTGTATCGAGCAGGTACATTAAACAGTTCCCTGCCGATCCCAGCCATCCCCGGCGCGGGCGGCGTCGAGGTCAATCGCGACCCCTTCGCTGAGCGCCAGCAGATCGACCAGAGTCTCCGTCTGCCCCGACAGGGCGCGATAGGCCTCAAAGCTCAAAAGGACATGAGTCGGCTTGCCCCGATCAGTGATAAACACGGGTTCCGACAGGGCGGCGCGTTTGGCGCTGCCGACATCCTGATTAAACTCCCGGCTGGAAAAGGTCGTCAATTTGCACCTACGTTGCTACAAATGAGCGCGCTAACATGTAGTGACGTTACTACATCGTGACCCTTTAGCAACAATTTTCAAACGCGGTATTTCAAAACGTTTTTTTAAGCCGGCAACCGGTTGCGTCCGGCGTGATTTCTGTGTCTGTCTCAGCCACCGGTCTCGCTCAAAAGAAGGCCGAACACAGATCAATCAGGGGATCACAGACTCGCATGACCGTCGCTACACCCGACATGTGGGCTCACACGTTTGAGACCATCACCACCCTCCTGTCGCCGCATGGGCCCAATGGCACCTATAATGCCAACGACTTCAGCATCCGCTTCTTCCTGCAAATCGGCCTGATCATTCTGGCGTGCCGCGTGGTCGGCTGGTTGGGTCAGAAGTTTCTGGCGCAGCCGCAGGTGGTCGGCGAAATGATCGCCGGGGTCATTCTGGGGCCATCGCTTCTGGGGCTTCTGTTCCCCGATCTTCAGGGGGCCATCTTCCCCAAGGAAAGCCGCAACGTCCTCTATGTCGGGGCGCAACTGGGCGTGGGCCTTTATATGTTCCTCGTCGGCTGCACCTTCCGCGCCGACCATTTTGCGCAAAAGGGCAAAAGCGCCGCGGCGGTCTCGTTTTCGGGCATTACGGTGCCGTTCCTGATGGCCTTGCTGATTACGCCCTGGCTTCTGACGGTGCCGGGCCTGTTTGCCGAAGGCATTTCGCAGTTCAATGCCACCCTGTTCATGGGGGCCTGTATCGCGCTGACCGCCTTCCCCATGCTGGCGCGCATTATCAATGAGCGCGGTCTGGCCCATTCGTCGCTGGGCACCCTGTCCCTGACGGCCGGAGCCTTTGACGACGCCGTGTCGTGGTGCGTGCTGGCCATCGTGCTGGCCACCTTTGGCGGCGGGCCGGGTATCGCCGTGCTGGCCATCGGCGGCGGCCTGTCGTGGACCCTGTTCGTGGTGTTCGCGGGCAAGCCGCTTCTGGCACCGCTGGGCCGCATGGTCGAACAAAAGGGCGAGATGAGCCACACGGTTCTGGCCATTACCCTGATCGCCTTTGCCACCTCGGCCTTTGTGATGGACGCGGTGGGCATCCACGCCATCTTCGGTGGCTTTATTCTGGGCACGGTCATGCCGCGGGGCAAGTTTACCGAGGAACTGAAGAAGAAGGTCGAACCGCTGACCGTCATCCTGCTCTTGCCGATGTTCTTCACCTATTCGGGGCTGAACACGCGCCTCGATATGGTCAACAATCTCGAACTGCTGCTGATCGCGCTGGCCATTCTGGCCGTGTCGATCCTCGCCAAGTTCGGAGCCTGCTACGCGGCGGCGCGCCTGACCGGCGAAGACAACCGCACGGCGCTGGGTATCGGGGCGCTGATGAACTCGCGCGGGCTGATGGAGCTAATCATCATCAATATCGGTCTGCAAAAGGGCATTATCGGCCCGGCCCTGTTCTCGATGCTGGTGCTGATGGCGATTGTCACCACGGTCATGGCCTCGCCGCTGTTCGAAGCCGTCTATGGCCGCAAGGCGCGCGAAAGCGGCGAGCTTGGGGCCTTGCCGGACCGGTCGCCGGACTGATTTTTCTCTGGATCATTATGATTTCTGGCAGAAACATAATGATCCAGATTTTTGCTTAGCCCCTCGCCGGTCGGTGGCTTTGCCACCTTGGCCGCCGCCTCAATGGCGGCTTGAGTGGAATGATTCTATTAAAAATCATTCCACTGTATCACCTCATAGCGCCCCGGTGATCCTCCCGCCGGGGCGCTTTTTTATGCCGACTCCGCAAAGCCCTCGGCATAGATCTGGCGGATCAGGGTGCGGTGCGGCGGCAGGTCCAGCGTCGCGCGCTCGCCGAAATTATGGATTTTGGCGAAGGTCCGGTTGGCGTCTTCCACATGCGGGAAGTGGTCGCGCGCCCCGCTGAGATCGGTCCGGAAGCCCATGCCATAGAGAATGTACTGATAGTTGAAGAAGGCGAAGGTTTCGACGTCGATCAGGAAGTCGAACCGGCTGGGCGGCCGGTAACGCCATTGCTCCAGCAACTCGCGCAACCGCTCAGGCCAGGTTTGCGGATCGGCATTGTCGCGCCAGAAGGCCTCACTGCGGTGGCTCAGCGCGTAGTGTAGCTTGAGGAAGGTGACGATATTCTCGTAACGCGCCGTCATCAGCGAATTGAAGCGACGGGCCGGGGCGTCGATTGGCCCGGCGTGCGGGAACGTTTCGGCGATCATGGCCACGGCGACCTCGATCATCACAATGCCGGTCGATTCCAGCGGCTCCATAAAGCCCCCCGCCAGCCCCACCGCCACGCAATTGCCGATCCACGGGCGCTCGCGGTAGCCAGGCTCGAACGCAATCTCACGCAGGTTCAGCGCGGCCTTGCTGCCCACATAGCGGCGCAGCGTCGCTTCCGCCTCATCGTCACTCGTGTGGTCGGTCGAGTAGGTATAGCCAATCCCGCGCTGCCCATCGAGGCCGATATCCCAGGTCCAGCCAGCCGCATGGGCCGTGGCCACCGTATAGCTTTCGATAGGGGCGTCGGGGCGCTCATAGGGCGCCTTGCACGCCAGCGCCTTGTTGGTGAACAGCGTCCCGCGCACCGAGCGGAACGGCGACTCCAGCGCCTTACCGATCAGCTCGGCCCGGAAGCCCGAACAGTCGATATAGAGGTCCGCCGTCAGCACCTCGCCCTCGGCGACGATGTGGTCGATCTGGCCTGTGTGGTCGAGCACCACCCCATCGAGCCGCGCGGGCTTATGCACCACCCCCAGCGCGACGGCGCGCTCGGCCAGAACCTCGGCCAGTTGATGCGCGTCGAAATGATAGGCGTAGTTCAGCGGCCCGGCAAAATCGCCTTCGTGCGGGCGTTTGGGCGCGCGCCGCGCCTCGGCCACGCGCTTCTGAAACGTTACGGCCTCGGCAAAGGGCTTGCGCGTCGCCTCGTCCTGCAACAGCCAGTAGGGGACCAGCCCTTCGCCCTCGGTATAGTAGGGGGCTTCGAACGGGTGGAAATAGTGTTCGTGCCGCCCGTTGACCGGCGTCTTCACCCAGTCGGCAAAACGGATGCCCTGTTTGAAGGTGGCAGTGGTGCGCCGCATGAAGGGCGCTTCGTCGATGCCGATGAATTTCAGCGTCTGGCGAATGGTGGGGAAGGTGCCTTCGCCGACGCCGACGCTGCTGATCTCCGGTGATTCCACCAGCACGATCTCAAGGCGCGGCTGACGTTTGATGTCGAAATAGCGCGCCAGATAGGCCGCCGCCAGCCATCCGGCCGTACCGCCCCCCAGGATCAGGATTCTGCGCTTGCCTGTCATGGGCCTGAGTATGCGTCGTTTTGGCGGCGCGGGCAATCGGCGTGACGGATCACTGAGTCATTACGCTTACCCTGCGGCTTGCCGGGGGCAGGGCCGTTCGACGGTCCCGCCCCTCGATCATTATGATTTCTGGTGGAAACATAATGATCTGGATTTTTGTTTAGCCCCTCGCCGGGCGGTGGCTTTGCCACCTTGGACGCCGCCTCAATGGCGGCTTGAGCGGAATGATTCCATTTGAAATCATTCGGCTCTAGGCTCAGCCCGTGCAGGGCCTCAGGCGGCGCGCACGGTTTGCAGGAACTTGTCCATCTCCTGATGCAGCCGCTCGGCCTGCTGCGCCAGTTCGGCCGACGCCCCCAGTACCTGCACGGCAGAGGTGCCGGTCTGTTCCGCCGCCATGGCCACGCCGGTGATGTTGGTGGTCACCTCCTGCGTGCCGACCGAGGCCTGATTGACCGCTTGCACGATCTCCTGCGTCGCCGCCGTCTGCTGTTCGACGGCGGAGGCGATGATGGTGTTGGTCTGGTTGAGGTGGGCGATGGTTCCGGAAATATTGGAGATGGCCGCCGCCGCCTTGGCGGTCGCCTCTTGCATGTGGGCGATCTTGTCCGAAATTTCGGTGGTCGCCCGCGCCGTCTGACCGGCCAGCGCCTTGACCTCGGAAGCGACCACGGCAAAGCCCTTGCCTGCTTCGCCGGCGCGTGCCGACTCGATGGTGGCGTTGAGCGCCAAAAGGTTGGTCTGGCTGGCCAGCCCGGCGATCAGATCGACCACGCCGCCGATGCTGACGGCCACCGTATTCAGTTCGTCCACCAGCCGCACCGCGCCGCTGGCCTCTTCCACGGCTTCCGAAGAAATGCTGGCCGAGGTTTCGACCTGACGCCCGATCTCATTGACCGAGGCACCCAGTTCTTCGGCGGACGAGGCCACCGAGGTGACATTGGCCCCGGCCTCTTCGGCGGCGGCAGATACCGCGACCGATTGCGCCGAAGCCTGCTGCGCGGTGGCGGTCAGCTGCTGTGCCGAGGCCTGCATTTCGGTGGCCGCGCTAGACACCAGAGAGACGATGCCGCCCACCGACTTTTCAAACTCATCGGCCAGTTTGAGCATCATCTGACGCCGTGCCTGATCCTGCCTCTGGCGTTCGGCCTCGGCATCGGCGGCCTTTTGCAGGGCCTCTTCCTCGGTGACGATGCGGATGCGGTCAACCGCCCGCGAAATGTCGCCGATCTCGTCCTTGCGCCCCGCCCCGGCGATTTCGCGCAGCTTTTCACCAGAGGCCAGCCGGCCCAGCGCCTCGGTGAGGCGGGCAATGGGGTTGGCGACATTATTGGCCGTAACGGCGATCATCGCGATCCCCAGAACCGCCACGATCAGGGCGCAGACGATCTCCCAGAGGGAGTCGCTGCCGCCGCGCGCCTTGAGCGCATTGGACAGCTTGTCGGCATCGGCCATGACGACGGTGCGCGGCACGGTGATGATCACCGACCAGAACTGTCCGCTGCGGCCCAGTTGAATGGGGGCATAGACGCGCATCTGATCGTTCTTTTTGTCGAAATCGACGGCCGAGCGCCCGCCTTTGACGGTGTCCAGCGCCCGCCAGGTCAACGGATCGACCGACTGCACCGAGCCGCCAACGGCGTCGGGGAAGGCGCTTGAGGCGACCACCAGCCCGTCAGAGGTGACGATGGTCACATTGCCCTTGCCCTCATAGATCGACTTCTTCACCGACTGGGCCAGAACCTGCACGAAGGACAGATCGAAATCGGCCCCGGCCACGCCCTTGAACTGGCCGTCGATGACGATGGGCACCGACATGGTGGCCAGAAAGACGTGTTTGCCCTGTACGATATAGGGCAGGGGGGCGAGGATGCTCTCCTTGCCATTGGCCTGCGGGCTGAGGAACCAGCCGCCCTTGATCAGGCCGTTGGCGTGGCGGTCATGACTGTCGTATTCGACCAGCGGCTGAAGCGCGATCTCGCCCTGCGCATTGCGCGTTCAGTAGGGCAGGGCGCGGCCCGTGGCGTCGGAGCCTGCTTCTTTGCGGTTGACATAGGCCGCGTCGGCTCCGTCCAGCGCATTGGGTGCCCAGGCGCTATAGGTGCCGTTAAAGCGCGAATTGTCTTTCAGCACCCCCAGCAGGATCTGGTTCAGGTGCTGACGCCGTTGCGCGCGCGGCACGCCGCGCGGACCGGCGATGACTTCTAGGCTGCGCGCCATGTTACGGGCAGCGGAAAAGGCCGTATCGACCTCGGTGCGGATCGTCCCGGCCTGCGCATCGGCCAGCCGCGTCAGGGACTCGCTGCTGTTGCGATCCAGCAGGCCCTGCACATTCTGGTTCACAAAGTGCGCGGTCTTGCCCGACGAAAATATGCCGAAACCAACCAGGGCCCCGGTCGCCATCAGAAGACAGAGCGCCGACAGGGCGACGATCTTCGTTTTTACGGAATGTATGTTCATGTGCATCCTCCAGCCGCCATAACGGCGTTAGGGGATGATCGCGCTCGTAATAATAAATGATGTATTAAGCGATTGTCGCGTCTATCTTTTGTGCAAATATAAATAATGTGGCAAAATATCTCAGTGTCGCATATTGCGACAAACGGAGATTTACAGCCTGTATTGGCATAATATTTGAGTTTAATTTATGAGAACGTTTCGCGCAAACGTTTATTTTTGAGCAATCGTCCTAGTTGCCGTCGTGGTTTCTGATTTAACGGCTGGGCATCAGGCGGAACAGCTCAAACATGTCCTGCAGGACCGTAAAGTCGATGGGCTTGATCAGATGCAGGTCAAAGCCGGCCTGCGCCGTTTCCCGGCGTCGGCCCGCATCGCCCCAACCGGTCTGGGCGATAATCTTGCAGCGGCGCGTGCGCGGATCGGCGCGCAGGGCCCGCGCCACACTCAGGCCGTCTATTTCCGGCATCCCCAGATCGAGCAGCACGACGTCGGGGTGGAAGCTGCGCGCCGTCTCCATGGCGCTGAGACCGTCGAAACAGGTCCGCACCTCATCGCCCCACGATTCGATGGCCCAGCTTAAGGTGAGGGCCGAGGCCTGATTGTCGTCAACGACCAGCACTTTCAAAGGCGCGGGTGCCGTGGCCGCCCTGCCCTTGCGTTCTTGACAATCAATCATAACAAACCTTTGAGAACAATGATATTTTACGGAGGCCGCACTTCAATGACGCGGCCCGTCCTTACCCGTAAGGACCGTAAAAAATCAGTATTGACTGTCATCGTTTACAGGTGGGTCTTCGGCTTGCGGATAC
>NZ_AP029025.1:47500-310000 GCF_037101385.1 Asticcacaulis sp. DW145
AAGTAGTGGCGAGCGAAATCGGACCAGGCCAGTGATCTTGTGATATAAAGCCGAACAGCCTGGAAAGGCTGACCATAGCGGGTGATAGTCCCGTAGGCGTCAACTAGCAAGATCCTCGAGTAGGGCGGGACACGTGCAATCCTGTCTGAATATGGGGGGACCACCCTCCAAGCCTAAGTACTCCTCTGCGACCGATAGTGAACAAGTACCGTGAGGGAAAGGTGAAAAGCACCCCGACAAGGGGAGTGAAACAGAACCTGAAATTGGAAGCCTACAAGCAGTCGGAGCCCCCAAGCGGGGTGACGGCGTACCTTTTGTATAATGGGTCAGCGACTTCATGTGCCGAGCAAGCTTAAGCCGATAGGTGTAGGCGTAGCGAAAGCGAGTTTGAACAGAGCGTTAAGTTCGTCGCATGACGACCCGAAACCAGGTGATCTATCCATGAGCAGGATGAAGGTAGGGTAACACCTACTGGAGGTCCGAACCGGTGTCTGTTGAAAAAGACTCGGATGACTTGTGGATAGGGGTGAAAGGCCAATCAAACCTGGACATAGCTGGTTCTCCGCGAAATCTATTTAGGTAGAGCGTCGGATGTATTCCTTGGGGGGTAGAGCACTGGATGGATGCGGGCGGCGCGAGCTGTACCAATTCTAACCAAACTCCGAATACCCAAGAGAACTGTCCGGCAGACACACGGCGGGTGCTAACGTCCGTCGTGAAAAGGGAAACAACCCTAACCATCATCTAAGGCCCCCAAGTTATGGCTAAGTGGGAAACGATGTGGGATTGCATTGACAATCAGGAGGTTGGCTTAGAAGCAGCCATCCTTTAAAGAAAGCGTAACAGCTCACTGATCAAGCGATCCTGCGCGGAAAATGTAACGGGGCTCAAGCCATACGCCGAAGATATGGGTTCACGTAAGTGAGCGGTAGCGGAGCGTTCCGTAAGCCTGAGAAGGTCAATCGTGAGGTTGGCTGGAGGTATCGGAAGTGAGAATGCTGACATGAGTAGCGATAAAGAGTGTGAGAGACACTCTCGCCGAAAGACCAAGGGTTCCTGCGTAAAGCTAATCTGCGCAGGGTTAGCCAGCCCCTAAGGCGAGGCCGAAAGGCGTAGTCGATGGGAATCCGGTGAATATTCCGGAGCCAGTATGAAGTGACGGATGGTGTAAGTTGTACGTGCTTATTGGATTGTACGTGCAGCGAAGCTGTCCCTGGAAATAACTCATACATAGACTGTACCCGAAACCGACACAGGTGGTCAGGTAGAGCATACCAAGGCGCTTGAGAGAACTATGCTGAAGGAACTCGGCAAATTACACGCGTAACTTCGGGATAAGCGTGACTCACCTTGCGCAAGCAGGACTGAGTGGCACAAGCCAGGGGGTAGCGACTGTTTATCAAAAACACAGGGCTCTGCGAAGCTGTAAAGCGACGTATAGGGTCTGACGCCTGCCCGGTGCCGGAAGGTTAAAAGGAGGGGTGCAAGCTCCGAATTGAAGCCCCGGTAAACGGCGGCCGTAACTATAACGGTCCTAAGGTAGCGAAATTCCTTGTCGGGTAAGTTCCGACCTGCACGAATGGCGTAACGACTTCCCCACTGTCTCCAGCATAGGCTCAGCGAAATTGAATTCCCCGTGAAGATGCGGGGTTCCCGCGGTCAGACGGAAAGACCCTATGAACCTTTACTATAGCTTCGCCTTGGCGTTAGCAGCAACATGTGTAGGATAGGTGGGAGGCTATGAAGCAGGGGCGCCAGTCTCTGTGGAGCCATCCTTGAAATACCACCCTTATTGCTGTTGGCGTCTAACCGCGGCCCGTCTATCCGGGTCCGGGACATGGCGTGGTGGGTAGTTTGACTGGGGCGGTCGCCTCCCAAAGTGTAACGGAGGCGCGCGATGGTGGGCTCAGAACGGTCGGAAATCGTTCGCTGAGTGCAATGGCATAAGCCCGCCTGACTGCGAGACTGACAAGTCGAGCAGAGACGAAAGTCGGCCATAGTGATCCGGTGGTCCTGCGTGGAAGGGCCATCGCTCAACGGATAAAAGGTACTCTAGGGATAACAGGCTGATTTTGCCCAAGAGTCCATATCGACGGCAAAGTTTGGCACCTCGATGTCGGCTCATCACATCCTGGGGCTGGAGCAGGTCCCAAGGGTATGGCTGTTCGCCATTTAAAGTGGTACGTGAGCTGGGTTCAGAACGTCGTGAGACAGTTTGGTCCCTATCTGCCGTGGGTGTTCGAGACTTGAGAGGATCTGTCCCTAGTACGAGAGGACCGGGATGGACATACCTCTGGTGGACCTGTCGTGGCGCCAGCCGCGCAGCAGGGTAGCTAAGTATGGAATAGATAACCGCTGAAAGCATCTAAGCGGGAAACTAACCTCAAAACAAGGTCTCGCTGAGGATCGTGGTAGACGACCACGTTGATAGGCTGGGTGTGGAAGCTCCGTGAGGAGTGAAGCTAACCAGTACTAATAATCCGATCGGCTTGATCGTTCCCTCAAATAAACGCACCCTACAGTGCTCGTTCTTCATACAATGTCTTCTCAGCTTGAACGTTATTGACCTGGTGGCTATGCCGGCCGGTCCCCACCCGATCCCATTCCGAACTCGGTCGTTAAGCCTGCCTGGGCCAATGGTACTTCGTCTTAAGGCGCGGGAGAGTAGGTCGCCGCCAGGTCTATAACGTTCAAGTAACCAAACCCTTCATGCACATCACTCAACACAAAGACCGGTCCACACACTCAGGCCGGTCTTTCGTTTAACCAGACCCCTCTGGTTATCACGTGTCGCGGGATGGAGCAGCCCGGTAGCTCGTCAGGCTCATAACCTGAAGGTCGTCAGTTCAAATCTGGCTCCCGCACCCATTCTTCACTTACACGAAAGCCCGCCACAAAACGGCGGGCTTTCGTGCGTATGGCGCTCAGAATAGACACAAAAAAAGCCCACCCAACCGGTGGGCCTTCTTCGATAGTCAGGAGAGGTGTCTTCTTCCCTGTAGCGGGATGATTTTAAGCCGCGACGGTTTTGAGGAAGTCGTCGATCGTCTCCACCAACCCGGCCTTTTCATCTTCCAGTTCCTGAGTGCTCTGACCCACGCGGGAGGCGGAGTGTTTGGTGCGTTCGACGGATTGCGCCATCATCTGCACGCTTTGCTGGGCATTGGCGGTGCAGCCCGCGGCCTTGGCGACATTTACCGCGATTTCCTGCGTCGCCCGGCTTTGTTCCTCTACGGCGGCCGAGATGGCGACGGTAAAGTGCTGCACCTCCTCCATCTTGCCGGCGATGGCCTTGATCGAGTCCACAGCGGTCTGGGTTTCCGACTGGATCTCCGCGATCTGCGCCGAAATATCCTGCGTCGCGCGGCTCGTCTGATCCGCCAGCGCCTTGACCTCGGTGGCCACCACCGCGAAGCCCTTACCGGCGTCTCCGGCACGGGCGGCTTCGATGGTGGCGTTGAGGGCCAGCAGATTGGTCTGAGAGGCGATGTTCTGGATCAGGTTGACGACGTCGCCGATCCGTTCCGAAGAACGGGCCAGACGGTCGATTTTTTCCTGACTTTCGGCGCTGACGCGCGTCGTGTCCTGTACGACGGTCTGCGACAGCGAAATCTTTTCGCTGATGTCGGCAATCGACGCCGCCAGTTCTTCGGCGGCAGCGGCCACGATCTGCACATTGTCCGTGGCTTCGAGCGTCGCGGCCGAGGCGCTTTGCGATTGTTCCGCCGTCTGGGAAGAAATGTCCTCGAGGGTGGCGCTGACATCCTGCATCCCGCGCGTGCTGTGGTGCAGGGCGGACAGGGCCTGATCTATGCGCGCCTTGAACCTCTGGATCGCATTTTCAAGGCTTTCGCGGCGCGTGCGTCGTTCGATACGACCGGCTTCGGCCTGGGCTTCGGCGGTTTCGCGGTCGCGCTGAGCCAGACGGAACCCGTCTATCGCCCGCGCAATGGCACCGATCTCGTTCTGCTTTTGTGTATGGCCCACCTGCGTATCGAGGGCGCCGCCGGCAATACGGCCCAACTGGTCGCTGAAGTCGCTCAGGGGGCGGATGATGAAGCGCAGCACAAACCACAGGCCGCCCGCCACCAGCAGGGTCAGGAGCGCGCCCGCCAGCAGCATATAGAGTTGGGTCGCATGGGCGCTGCGCACGCTGGTCTCGCTGGCGACCCTGGCCGTGTTTGAGATGGACTGGTTCTCGGTGTCAACGAGGCTCAGAACTGTATTGAGGGCCTCATATTCGGCCTTGGCCGTTCCGTCGAACGTCCCCATGAAGGCATTGCCCGCCGATGTGCCGCCCTGAATATAGGCGTCGGCCATGGCCTGCCCCGTCTGATAATAGGCCGGGAACTTCTGTTCCACGGCCTCCAGAGCCGACTGGATATCTGCGAGATGGAGGTCCCTGGCCAGCGCCTTGGCGTGGGCGATGCGCTCTTTGAACTCGGTGGCATTTTTGGCGGCCTCACCCGGCCCGTCGTCCAGTCCGTCCAGTCCCCGCGTTGCGGACACATCAGTCAGGAACTGCTGGACCTGAACCACATTGACCTGAATCTGCTTGGCGGTGAGGGACAACTCGCCCATCAGGGCCTTGCGAGCATTCGCTTCCTGCGCGATTCGCGCCAGCCGGATTTCGTGCTGGAGCGAAAAGAAGAGCAGGGCGCAAAACAGGCCCAGACTGCCGATCAGCAAGGCCCCCGCAATTTTTATCTGTGACGACAGCAAACGCAAACTACTCTCCCCATGGTTGATAAGCCATTGTTATTTGGTTTATTTTCTAGGAGACACCGGTTAATCCCGAATTAAATCGATTTCATGCCGCGTTATTTTTGCAAATAAGGGGCTCAGCCTGCGGCTGTTTATGTTCTCGTTTAAATTGAAATTGTGAGACTTGACGCGTTTTTACTTTTTTGATTTTCGGGCCAATATTTCTGAGACATTTCCTTTTTCGTGTAATTCGTGCGTATTCATTTTCAGAGGCATGTTTAAGTGCGCCTGATTTGGGTTTTTTGGGGGGTTAATCTGCATCAAGAGTTGTGAACTGGACTGAGGGGGAAGGGTTTTGTTTTCTGCGTCGCTTGTTGATGAAATTTATGAGGCCAGTATTTGCAGCGATAAGTGGCCGATGGTGCTGGATGCACTGGCGAAAAGCTGTGAGGCCCAACTCGCCGTCATCGCGTCGTTTCACGGGGGGCACCTGAACCGCCTTGTCGGCAATCCGAAGGGCGTGGCAATGGTCAATGCGTGCTACGAGCAATACGAACGTATGCCGGTCAAGCCGCCACCGCGTAACATCCGGGCGCTCAGGCTGTTTGAGCGCCGGCATTTCGGCTTCGTTGCCGAACCGGACTTTTTACCCGAGGCCGAGGCACTGGAGGATTTCGAACTCCGCACCTTCGTCATTCCGCAAGGCCGCTATCCGGGGGTGGGTACCTTTATCGACGGGTTTGTCGATCATAATGTGCTGATTTCGGTTGAGGGCTTTGAGGATCCGGCGCACTGCTACCGGCTGGTTTCGCCTCTGGACGTCCTCCGACCCCATCTGTGTCGCGCGGCCGCCCTGTCCACCCGTCTTCAGATGGAGCGGGCAGGGGGCATGACCGAGGCCCTGGAGCGGATCGGATTGTCTGCGGCGGTCGTGACCCGGTCAGGGAAGGCGCTCAGCGTCAATGCGGGCTTTAATGTCCGCATGGGGCCTTATCTCGATGATGTTCAGGGGCGGATCAGGCTCCGGGATGCGGAGATGGACGGGGTGTTCCGGACCAATCTCACGGCCTTGCTGGACCATTCACCGCGCGCGAAGTCCGTTCCCCTGCTGTCGGACAAGGACGAGCGCCCGCTGATCATGCACCTGTTTCCGGTGACGGGCGATGTGCGCGACCTTTTCGCCTCGGACACGGTTCTGATCGTCATCGCCGGTGAAGCGCGCGAACAGTTGACGGCGCCTCTGGTGCAGCAACTGTTCGATCTGACGCCGGCGGAGGCGGGGCTGGCCCTGCGCATTGCGGGGGGCGACTCGCTGGAAGAGATTGCGGTCGAAAGCGGTAAAAGCATTCATACGGTGCGCAATCAGACCAAATCCATCCTGATGAAAACAGGCATCCAGTCTCAGAAAAAGTTGGTTTCGGTTCAGAGGGATCTGTCGATCTGAGGGCGTGACCGGAGACGCAAAAGACCCCGGCAGCGACTGGTTCCGCTGCCGGGGTCTGCCGCTTCGTCTGGATCAGGGCACGAAGCTGGGGTTCACGACGGCCCAGAAGGCCGATTTCGGCTTACCCGTCGTATCGAACAGCAGAGGATGGTTCAGCCGGTTGACGGGGTAAGAGGTCAGCCAGGTATGATTGTCGGCCACGCCCCAGGTGGTGACAGACTTGACGCTCGGCTGGCTGGCGAACAGGTCGTACATGGCCCGGTATTGCGCTGCCTGCGCTCGGATGCTGTCCCAGTAGGCGGTCGTGCCTTCGGTCAGGCTCGGGGCGCAGCCGGTGGCGGGCGTACCGTAGCAACTGCCGGGGTCAGAGCCGTAGAGCGACACATCCAGCTCCGTGACATGGTTGATCAGGCCGCGGGTTTCTACGGCCTGAAACGCGGCGCGGACATTGGCCACCGGCGGCCAGGTCGTGGTGATGTGCAACTGATGACCGATGCCGTCGAGCGGCGCTCCGCGCGTCAGCAGCGTGTCCACAATGCTCATCAGGCGCGCCAGCTTGTCTGTATTTTCGGTGCTGTAGTCATTGATAAACAGCTTGACCGTCGGATCGGCGGCGCGGGCGGCCCGCAAGGCGATTTCGATATAGTCGGCCCCCAGCACCTGATACCAGCGGCTGTTGCGATAGGGGCTGCCGGCCGAGTCGCTGGTCGGTTCATTGACCACGTCCCACGCATAGACCTTGCCTTTGAAATAGGTCACCACGTCGGCGATATAGCGCTCAAGCCGCGCCTGCACCGTCGCCCTGTAGGTGGCGCTGGTGCTGTCGCCCGCAAAGAACCAGTCCGGGGCTGACTGATGCCACAGCAGGGTGTGGCCGCGCACGGCGATATTGTTGGCGCTGGCAAAGGCGATGACCTGATCGGCGAGGGTGTAGTTATAGACCCCGGCGCTGGTACCGATGGCCAGCGGCTTCATGCAGTTTTCGGCGGTCATCGAATTGGCGTGCGTTTTCAGCACGGGCTGTGAAATCGCATTGTTGATCTCGCTCGGTTCCGCCGTCATGCCGACCAGAAACTTGCCGTTGAAATAGGTCTTGAGCGCCGGGGCCGTGGCCGGGTCGGGCAGGGTGGGGCCGCTGGCGGAGGCGGTGCTGGAACTGGAGGAGGCAGAGCCGGACGATACGGGGGAAGAGACGCCGCCGCCCCCTCCGCCGCCACCGCCACAACTGGCCAGTGCCGACGCACCGGCCACCCCCATCAGCAGGCCGCGCCTGCTGAGCTGTGCAGAGATATTCATGTTCACTCCCGGTATATCTTTTTGTTTTTGTTGAAGACAGGACGCGCTTGCCTCCACATGATGAGAATGACACAGAATATTTGATAGCGGTACCATAAAAAATGAAGGCCGGAGGGGTTGCCTCCGGCCTGTGATGTTTCTGCCCTGAGGTTACCGTGTGCGGGCTATTTCAGCAGGGCCGCGTCCCCCCAGGTGACGGCAGCGGGAGTGGCGCTCGGGCTGGCGCTGGTGGCCACCAGTTCGACAAGGCGGACCCCTTTCAGATCGGCGGAAAGCGCCTGCGGGGCCTGCCCGAAGCGCAGCGGCTGAGACTTTACCAGCAGCTTGCCATCGCCATAGACGGCGAAGGTCACGGCCTCAGTGGTGTTGAGCGTGGAATCGTCCACCCCGACACGGGCTTTGAAGCGGCGATCGGACGGTTGCACCCGCACCTCCAGCCGCGAATTGGCAAGGATGCCGATACCGCTGCGGAAGGCCTTGCCGGCGACCTGAAGCTGGCGACCATAGGGGGAGGCATCGGCCTGCGCCCCGCCCCAGCCGGTGTAGGCCGGAATGTCGCCGCGCCCGCGCGTGCCGTTCCACGGGCTTTTCATGCGATAGATGAAGGGGTCGGCCTGCGGCACCACGACGCCATCGACCGCCGGGTTGACGCGGCCGGGCAGGTCGGAGAGATATTGCCCGTTGCTCAGCACAGGCGTTCCGCTGGCCATGAAGATCAGGGTCTGATGCGGAGCGAGGTGAAATTTGGCCTCGCCGGTGAAGGGGGCCTGATCGGCCTGCGTCCACAGATCGCGCAGTTTGACCGGCTGAGTGCCCAGATATTTCAGGTGCTCGGCGGTCAGGATGACGTCCTTGCCCTCCGCCGTGCGGTTGAACAGGGCCACGGCCTTGCGCGTCGGGTCTGTGCCCACGGTCTTGATCAGGATCTGCACATCGTCACTGTCATAAGCCAGGACCGCCTGATGGCCGCCCGCATCCTGATTGAGCGCGATGATCGCCTCATTGCCAAAAATCTGCATCAGCTCCGGCGAGGCCTGACTGAGGTCGTAACCGATCAGCAGAGGCGCGTTGATCATGGCCCACAGGGCGAAGTGTGAGCGCGCTTCGACCAGGTGGTTCGCATCGAACTCACCATGGCCGATAAACAGCATGTCCGGGTCGTTCCAGCTTCCCGGATGGGCATAGAGGGCGCGGGTGGCCGCCGAATCGAAATTGGTCAGCAGGCGCGACCAGGAGGGGGTCAGGTCGTCGCTGGTGCGCGACAGATTGCCGACATCCTTGCCCCAGGCGCGCACATCGGCGGAGCCCCAGGCGCACAGCGAAAACACATAGTCGCCGTCCGGATTGCTGGCCTTCAGGCTGGTGCCGATTTGCTTATACAGCGCTTTGACGGCCGGAATATTGGTGCGGCTGATCGACTGGAAATCAATCAGCGGCGGCAATTCGCGATAGGTGCCGGCCTTGACGCGCTCGGAGTCGGCCCCGAAGGCGCGCACGCCGCAGCCATCGACCTTGATAAAGTCGAAGCCCCAGTCCTTGAAATAGAGCGAAATGTCCTGCTCGATATGGCCGTAAAGCCCGACTTCGCGCTCCAGCACCGTGCCTTCGGGCAGGTTCGGGGTGTTGGGGCCGCCAAAGGCCTGAGAACAGGCATTGCGGCCAAGATCGGAATAAATACCCGCCTTCAGGCCCATCTTGTGGATGCGGTCGGTAAAGGGGCGCAGGCTGGTTTCTTCGGCGCCACCGACGGCGGCGGAGGGAAAGAGCTGGCTGCGCACCTGCATCCGGCCGTCCGACTGACGCCGCTTCAGCCACCAGCCGTCGTCTATATTGATGTAGCGGTAGCCCTTGGCCGCCAGCCCACTCTCGACAATGATCCGGGCGGAATCGAGCACCCGCGCCTCGGTCAGGTCGGTGCCAAAGGCGTTCCACGAACTCCAGCCCATGGGCGGGGTCGCGGCGCGCCCTTCGCTATAGGCGCTCCACTTACCCGTGGCGGCCAGAGGGTCGGCCGCAGTCTCGGCGTGAGCGGCGGCGGTCAGGGCAAGACCAACGGCCAGCGCCACGGGGGCGGCGTGTCTCGCAAGGCGACGAAGTGCAGGCGTCATGGAAAACCTTTCGGGCGCAAAATCTGGGACGGTATGGCTTGAGCGGCCTGATCCCGGCGGAATCCGTCCGTTCAAGCCGCCAGTGAGGCGGCGGCCAGGGTGACGGGCAGGGACATGCCGGCGCGGTAATAAGCGCAAGGCGAAGAAGATGGCTGTCCCTGATCGTCGCAGGCTTATTATCAAGCGCGAATATCGCGTTTTGGCCGCCTGTTGCCCCAAGGCTATTATATCAGACAATTTCCGTCAATCGCCCAGAGGCCTATCGACCTTTTGACAGGTCTGGCCTCACACCATGCCCCATGCACCCGCTGAACGGCGTTTTTTGGCTTGATTCCCGCGCCTATTTGTCAGAGGTTTTAGTCTATAAACACACAACAACAGGGTGAGAGAGATGCGACAGTTCGGTATAGCGCTGGGGGCTTTGGCGCTGGTTTTCATGGCGGGTTCCGCAGCGGCACAAGCGGTCAGGACGGAACAGATCACCGTCCATAGCCGCGCTCTGGAAGGCAATCTGGAGGGCAATTCGGCGGACCGCAAGGTGACGGTTTACCTGCCGCCCGATTACGATTCTCATCCCAAAAAGCGGTATCCGGTCATCTATGCCCTGCACGGCTATTCGATCAATAACGAGATCTGGTCGAAGGAAATCCGCACCCCGCAGACGATCGACGGCGCCTATGCGGCGGGCGTCAAGGGCATGATTATAGTCCTGCCCAGCTCGCAGACCCTGCACAACGGCTCGATGTATTCCAGTTCGGCGACGACCGGCGACTGGGAAGGCTTTATTGCTAAAGACCTTGTGGCCTATATCGACAGCCACTACCGCACGCTGGCCACTCGTGACAGCCGCGGTCTGGCCGGGCATTCGATGGGCGGCTACGGCACGGTGCGTATCGGCATGAAGCACCCGGAAGTGTTCAGCGCCCTCTATGTGATGAGCCCGTGCTGCCTGTCGGCGCGCGGCAGTTTGCCGCCGGAAGAGGGACGCAAGCTGGAGGCTGTCAAAACCCCCGAAGAGGCGCAGAGCCTCGGCTTTATGGGACGCGCCACCTTCGCCGTGGCCTCGGCCTGGTCGCCCAACCCCAAAAAGCCACCCTTCTATGTCGATCTGCCGACGAAGGACGGCGAGACCCAGCCCGATGTGATTGCCCGCTGGGCCGCCAATGCGCCCCTGTCGATGGTGCACCAGTACATCCCCAATATGCGGCAGTACAAGGCCATTGCCTTCGATGTCGGTAATCGCGACGGGCTGAAGACCGATACGGAGGCGCTGCACGTCACGCTGGAAAACTACGGCGTGGCCAACAGTTTCACGCTCTATGACGGCGATCACGTCAGTGGCGTCGCCGACCGCTTCCAGAACCACGTCCTGCCGTTCTTCGCCAAGACCCTGTCCTTTGCACCCGCGAAAAAATGAGGGGGTTGCGCCGCACCGGTTTAGGTGCGGCGCAATAGTCTGACATTTGTTTTGACATTATGCGGTTTCGTGTTAGCGGTATCATAATGGCCGGATAAAAGGTCAAAACACCGCGCACGGCGCACGCCGTCCGCACCTAAAAATGACAGGGAGATATAATGAAACCGCTCGTTCTGACAGGCGTATTGTCTCTGCTTGCCCTGACCCTGCCTGCCGCTGCGCAGGAGCGGGTGTCGGTGACGGTGGACGCCACCAAGCCGGGAGCCAAGATCGACCGCCGCATCTTCGGTCAGTTTGCCGAACACCTCGGCAGCGGCATCTATGAAGGCGTGTGGGTCGGTAAGGACTCCGCCATTCCCAATACGCGCGGCATCCGCAATGACGTGGTGGCGGCGCTGAAAGCCATCAAGGTCCCGGTCGTGCGCTGGCCCGGCGGGTGCTTTGCCGACGAATACCACTGGCGGCGCGGCATCGGTCCGGAGCGCAAGCCGATGATGAACGCCAACTGGGGCGGCGTGATCGAGCCCAACACCTTTGGCACCGACGAATTTATGGACTTCGCCACTCAGGTGGGGGCCGAGGCCTATATCTCGGTCAATGTCGGCTCCGGCACGGTGGGCGAGGCGGCCGAATGGCTGGAATATATGACCTCCAGCACGCAAGACGGCATCGGGGCGGAACGCGCCCGGAACGGCCATGCGGAGCCCTATAAGGTGGCCTTTGTTGGGCTGGGCAACGAAAGCTGGGACTGCGGCGGCGCCATGACGCCGGACTTCTACGTCAGCCAGATGAAGATGTATGCGCGCTTTGTGCGCAACTATAACAAGGCCCAGCCGATGCAGCGCATCGCGGTCGGCCCCAGCGGTCCGGACACCGCCTATACCGAGGCGGTGATGAAGTCCTACAAGGGCCGCAGCTGGGCCTGGGATATCGAAGGCCTGTCTTTGCACTACTACACGACCGGCGGCGGTTTCCCCGTGTCGCAGAAGGCTACGGGCTTCGGCGAAAAGGAATATGCCGTCATCCTTCAGGATACGCTGAAGATGGACGAGCTGGTCAAGACCCACTCCGCCATCATGGACAAGTACGACCCGGAAAAGAAGGTGTCGCTGGTCGTCGATGAGTGGGGCGCGTGGTACGTGGCGACCCCCGGCACCGATCCCGGCTTCCTGATGCAGCAGAATACGCAGCGCGACGCCGTGCTGTCGGCGCTGAACCTCAACATCTTCGCCCGCCACGCCGACCGCGTGCGCATGGCCAATATCGCCCAGATGGTCAATGTCCTTCAGGCCATGATCCTGACGGACAAGGAAAAGATGCTGCTGACGCCGACCTATCACGTCTTCCGCATGTACGTGCCGTTTCAGGACGCCACCTTTATCCCGGTAACGCTGAATGCCGGCACCTACAGCTTTGGTGACATCAGCCTGCCGCGCGTCGATGCGCTGGCGGCGCGCGGGACGGACGGGAAGATCTATCTCTCCCTGACCAATCTCGACCCCAGGACGCCGGTGGATATCGACGTGGCCAGCCTGAACATCAAGGTGAAGACCGCGACCGGTGAGACCCTGTCGGCGGCGAAGTTCGACGCCTACAACACCTTCTCGGACCCGGAGACAGTGGCCCCCAAGCCGGTCACGGCGAAGATGAAGGATGGCAAGGTGATGGTCCGCCTGTCCCCCGCCTCGGTCACCGTACTGACCCTGCAACCCTGATCCTCTCCGCGCCGCATCAGTCAGACCCTGATGCGGCGCAACGGTTTTCAGTGCGTTTTCGCGTCCCCGGCCACGCCTGCCGTGGCCTGTCTTTGCACGCATCTCTATACTTTCAGAGGCTCCCATGTCCCACCCAACTCCCCCCTCCGTCTCGCGCCGGCAGGCTCTGGCCGCCTCGGTCGCCACCGGCCTGCTGACCGCCGCCCCTGTTCTGGCGCAAACCGCCAAGCCCATTGCCTCGACCCTGAGGGCCGGGCAGGAACGCCCCCCTATCAACCCGTTCATCTATGGGGGCTTCCTTGAGCATATCGGCGACCTCATCAACCACAGCCTGTGGAGCGAGGTGCTGGACGACCGCAAATTCTATAACCCCATCACCGCGACGCCGCCCGCCAAACCCGAAGGCCGGCCGGGCCGCAACCGCGACAGCAACCGCTGGGTACCCGTCGGCCCGGAGTCAGCGCTGAGCATGGACCGCAAGACGCCGTGGGTCGGCGCACAGTCGCCGGTCGTGCAGCTGAGCGCGACGGAGCCGCGCGGTATCGCCCAGTCGGGTCTGGCGGTCGCTGCCAAGGACTATGTGGGGCGAGTCGTCATCGCTGCCTACGGCAGGGCGGAAGTGGCCGCCACCCTGATCTGGGGCAGCGGCCCGGCGGAGCGTCAGACGGTCCGGGTCGAGGCGGGCGCGGACTGGCGCAAGGTGCCCTTGCGCTTTAGCTGTCAAGCGGCCACGACCGAAGCGCGGCTGGAAATTACGGGCACGGGCACCGGCACGTTCCGCGTCGGGGCGGTGTCGCTGATGCCCGCCGACAATGTCAAAGGCTTCCGCGCCGATACGCTGGCCCTGATGCGCGAGATCGACTGCAAGATCCTGCGTATCCCCGGCGGCAACTTCATCTCGGCCTATGACTGGAAAGACACGATCGGCGATCCGGATACCCGCCCGCCCGTCTGGGACCCGGTTTGGAGCTTCGCTCAGCCGAATGATGTCGGCGTCGATGAGCTGCTGCAAATGTGCCAGATGATCAATGCCGAGCCGTCGTGGTCGGTCAGCACCGGCTTCGACGGGCCGCGTTCGGGGGCCGAGCAGGTCGAATACATCAACGGCAGCGCCGACACGCCGTGGGGCGCCAAACGCGCCGCCAATGGCCATCCGGAACCTTACCGCGTCAAATACTGGAACATCGGCAATGAGATGTACGGCAACTGGCAGATGGGGCACATCCCCCTGAAGCAGTATGTCATCAAGCACAACCAGTTCGCCGACGCCATGCGCAAGGTCGATCCGTCCATCTACATCATCGCGCCCGGCGGCTTCGTGGATGAGATGACGACGGGGCAGGGCATCTTCGTGGCCGGTCAGCCCAATGTCGAGTTCGGCTCAGACCGCGACTGGGCCAATGGCATGATGACGCACGCCTGGGGGCGCTTCGATGCGCTGGCCACCCACGCCTATCCGCCGGAAAACAAAAAGTTCGACATGGCGACGGGCAAGCTGTTCGACGTGCAACGCCCGCTGGTCGAATGGGCGCGTCAGCCCGCCAACCGCGTCCTGACCATGGTCGAATGCTGGGAAGAGTATAAGCGCCGCCATCCGGCGCTGAACGACGGCAAGGTCAAGGTTTTCTTCGATGAATATGCCTACAGCTTCCGTCAGAACCTGAAGACCTGTCTGGCGCTGGGCATGTGCCTGCACGAATTCTTCCGCCACACCGACTTTATCGACATGGCCGGTTATACCATGGCGACGGGCTGGCTGGATTTCGACCGCACGCGCTCGGTCATCAGCGCCACCGGCCGCATGTACCAGATGTACAATCAGCATTTCGGCACGATCCCTGTCGAGGTCACGGGCGCTTCGCCCGTACCGAAGCCCGACTTCCCTGCGGGCGGGGATCAGCCCCGTGTCAATGCGGGCAGCGCCACCTATCCGCTCGACGTTTCCGCAGCCCTGACGGCGGACCGCAAGGCGCTGATTGTCGCTGTTGTGAATGCCACGGAGCAAGCCCAGAGCCTTGACCTCAAGATCGACGGCTTCAAGGCGCGCAAGGGCGGCCGCTGCTGGAAACTGACCGGCCCCGACCTTGAGGCGCAAAACGCGGTGGGTAAGCCGGAGCAGGTGGCGGTCGTCGCGGGCCGTTTCCCCGCCGGGCCGCTGCGCATCGCCCCCATCAGCATCGAACTGTATGAATTCGTCCGCGCGTAAGCCAAGGGAGGACACCATGACACCCAATCGCTATTTTACCGCAGCCGTACTGGCGGCCCTGATGTCCGCCGGGGCGCTGCAACCGGCGGCGGCACAAAACCCGCTCGATGCGCCCGGCTATCAGGATGCCTCCAAACCGCCTGAGGCGCGGGCCGCCGACCTTGTGTCGCGCATGACGCTGGAAGAAAAGACGGCGCAGCTGATCAACGATGCCCCGGCCATTCCGCGCCTCAATGTGCGCGAATACAACTGGTGGAACGAAGGCCTGCACGGGGTGGCCGCTGCCGGTTACGCCACCGTCTTCCCGCAGGCCGTGGGTCTGGCCGCCACCTGGGATGAGCCGCTGATCCACCGCGTCGCGGAGACGATCAGCGTCGAGTTTCGCGCCAAATACCTGAAGGAGCGCCACCGGTTCGGCGGTTCGGACTGGTTCGGCGGCCTGACCGTGTGGTCGCCCAATATCAACATCTTCCGCGATCCGCGCTGGGGCCGGGGTCAGGAAACCTATGGCGAAGACCCTTACCTGACGGCGCGCATGGGCGTCGCCTTCGTCAGGGGGCTTCAGGGCGATGATCCGGTCTATTACCGCACCGTGGCGACGCCCAAACACTATGCCGTCCATTCGGGCCCGGAAGCCGGTCGTCACCGCGATAATGTCAATCCGTCGCCCTATGACCTTGCTGACACCTATCTGCCGGCCTTCAGGGCCACCATCACCGAAGGGCAGGCCGGTTCGATCATGTGCGCCTATAACGCCATCAATGGTCAGCCCGCCTGCGCCAACGAAGACCTGCTGGTCAAATATCTGCGCAAGGACTGGGGCTTTAAGGGCTATGTCGTGTCCGACTGCGACGCCGTGGGCGATATCTATTACAAGACTTCGCACGCCTATCGCCCGACCCCCGAAGAAGGGGTAACGGCGGCCTATCAGGTGGGCACGGACCTCATCTGCGGTAATGCCAATGAGGCCGACCACCTGACGCGCGCCGTGCGTCAGGGCCTGCTGCCGGAAAAGACGCTCGATACGGCGCTGATTCGCCTGTTTACCGCGCGCTTCAAACTGGGGCAGTTCGATCCGCCCGCAAAAGTTTTCCCGAAGATCACAGCCGAGGATTACGACACGCCCGCCAATCGCGATTTCTCGCAAAGGGTCGCGGAGTCGGCCATGGTCCTGCTCAAGAACGAAAACAACCTGCTGCCGCTGAAGGGTGAGCCGCGCCATATCGCCGTCATCGGGCCCAATGCCGATTCGATGGACTCGCTGGTCGGCAACTACAATGGCGATCCCTCGCACCCGGTAACGGTGCTGTCCGGCATCCGCGCCCGTTTCCCCAAGGCGACCGTCACCTATGCGCCGGGATCGGGCCTGATCGACCCGGTGATGGCGGCCGTACCCGACAACGCCTTCTGCCGCGACGAGGCCTGCACCCAAACCGGCGTGACGGTCAGCCATTTCGCTACCCCCGATATGGGCGGCGCGCCGCAGACGACTGGCAGCGAAGGCGGGATGCGTCAGGTCTGGGCCGGTGAAAACCGCAGCGGGGCCGTGCGCTATGACGGCTATCTGACCGCACCGGAGACAGGCGAATACCGCTTCCGTTACGACGCGCACGGCGGCTATCGCATCTGGGTCAATGACAAGATGATCGTCGATGCCTGGCGGGTGGACTGGCGGCCTTCCATCGCCACCGGGACCGTGCGGCTTGAGGCCGGGTCGCGCAACCGCATCCGCGTCGAATCCTTCCAGCGCCAGCCGAAGGGCGAGGAGACGCTGATGTGGAGCCTGCCGTCGGATACGGGCGCGCAGGCGGCCGTGGCCGCTGCAAAAGAGGCCGATCTGGTGGTCTTTGTGGCGGGCCTGTCGCAGCGCGTCGAAGGCGAAGAGATGCGCGTCGAAACCGAAGGCTTTTCGGGCGGCGACCGCACCAGCCTCAACCTGCCGCCTGCCCAACAAAAGGTGCTGGAGCAGGTCAGCGCCGCCGGTAAGCCGGTGGTTCTGGTCCTGATCAATGGCAGCGCGCTGGGGATCAACTGGGCGGACAAAAACGTCCCGGCCATTGTCGAAGCCTGGTATCCGGGCGGGCAGGGCGGGGCCGCCGTGGCGCGTCTGATCGCCGGGGACTACAGCCCCGCCGGTCGTCTGCCCGTCACCTTCTACC
Source organism: Asticcacaulis sp. DW145 (assembly GCF_037101385.1). Classification (NCBI taxonomy): domain Bacteria; kingdom Pseudomonadati; phylum Pseudomonadota; class Alphaproteobacteria; order Caulobacterales; family Caulobacteraceae; genus Asticcacaulis; species Asticcacaulis sp. DW145. The sequence continues at coordinate 64,550 of NZ_AP029025.1, forward strand.
GCTCGGTCGATCAGCTTCCGGCCTTCAACGACTACAGCATGAAGGGGCGCACCTATCGCTACTTCCAAGGCGAGGCCCTCTATCCGTTCGGCTACGGCCTGTCCTACACCACCTTCCGCTACGCGCCGCTGACCCTGTCGGCGCGTCAGGTGGCCGGTGACGGTCAGGTCAGCGTCTCGGCCGATGTGACCAATAGCGGGTCGCGCGACAGCGATGAGGTGGTGCAGCTCTATGTCAGCTATCCGGGCCAGAAGCTGGCGCCCATCCGGGCGCTCGCGCGCTTCGAGCGTATTCATCTGAAGGCGGGGGAGACGAAAACCGTGCGCTTCACGCTCGACCCGCAGGCGCTCAGCACCGTCAATGCCGATGGCTCGCGCTCGGTCAAGCCGGGCAAGGTCGAGCTGTGGCTCGGCGGCGGGCAACCCGTGACGCGCAAGGGGCTGCCGGCAGCCGCCGGCGTCAAGGGCACCCTGACCGTCACCTCGTCCCACCTCATCAAACCCTGATTCGGAGATCGTCCATGACACGCTTTCTGGCCCTGACCCTCGGCGTGGCTGCCGCCGCTCTGGCCTTCGCCGCCGCCGCCGAAGAGACGGGCACGGGGCCCTATCCGGCCGTGTTCGAAGAAGACCCGACTCTTCCGGCACACGTCGTCTATCACCCGCAGACCCTGTCGGCCCTGAAGGGAGAAAAGCTCGGTCTCTACGTCTTTGGCAACGGGGCGTGCAGCCGCGACGGCACCAGTTCCAAAAACCATCTGCTGGAAATCGCCTCGCACGGCTATCTGGCCATTGCGCCGGGCACCATACCCGGCCCCAAACCCGCGGAGGCCCCGCAAGGGCCGCTGCCGGGGGGCCTGAAGGCTGCGACCTCACCCGACGCCCTGACCGAGGCCATCGACTGGGCGCTGAAGGAAAATGCACGCAAGGGCAGCCCCTATTACCAGCGGCTTGATCCCAAAAAGATTGCCGTATCGGGCTTTAGCTGCGGCGGGCTTCAGGCCATCGCCATCGCCAAAGACCCGCGCATTGCCACACTGGTGGTGATGAACAGCGGCGTTTTCAATGCGGGCAATCCCATCGCAGGCCTGAACGTCGATAAGTCGATGCTCAATGACATCCACGGCTCGGTGCTCTACGTCCTCGGCGGGCCGACCGACATCGCCTATGCCAATGGCAGCGACGACTATAGGCGCATCACCCATATTCCGGCGGCGCATATCGACATTCCGGTCGGGCACGGCGGCACCTACATGGACCCGCACGGCGGCATCGGGGCCGAGGTGGTGACCCACTGGCTGAACTGGAAGCTGAGGGGCGACAAGGTATCTGCGGCCAAATTCGTGGGCGAGGCCTGCGGCTATTGCCAGGACAGCCGCCTGACCTACGCCCGCAAGAATTTCTAACCCCCTCAGAGCGGGATGATTTCTGACGGAGTCCTTCCGCTCTAGCGCAGGCGCACGCGCAGGGACTCCCCTGAATAGCTGACCTCCGTCCCTTTCCCCGGTGCCAGAGGCGGCTGATCCGGGGAGAGGAGATGCAGGCGTAACCGTTTGCGCTCGGCCATACCGTTGAAGCGGCCCTGCCGTGCCCCGATGTGCAATTCGCCGCGCCGGTCGTCCCAGCGCAGAGCGATCAGGCTGCGCGCCCCACCCTCATAGTCATAGGTCACGCCGTCATCCTCATAAAGGTCAAACCCGCCGTCGCGGCCGGGGAAGACGAGAATATCCAGCACCTCCCCGGTCAGGTCAGCCGTGGACTGCGCGACAGGCCCTAAGGGCAGGACGCTGCCCGCCCGTACATGCACCGGGATCTGCGTCAGGGGCGCGGGGACGCTGTGCGTCTTTCCGCCGGCGCGGTGCGCGCCGCTCCACAGGTCGAACCAGCCGCCGTCCGACTGTGGCAGATAGACCGGCCACGCACTGACGCCCGGTTCGACGACCGGTGCCACCAGCAGATGGTCGCCGAACATGTAGCTGTGCCCCTGATCGAGCGCCTGCGCGTCGCGGCGGAAATCGAACACCAGCGGACGAATCAGCGGCATCCCCGCCCGGTGGGCCTGCGCCGCCAGACTGTAGATATAGGGGAAAAGGCGGTAGCGCAGGTTGAGATAGGTGCGCGCCGCGCCTTCGACGGTTTCGCCATAGCGCCAGAATTCGGTATCGGTCATGTAGCCGTGCACGCGCTGCAACGGCAGGAAGGTGGCGTACTGGAACCAGCGGATAAAGCGCTCGTGATAGGCCGGGTCGGTATATTGCGACGGCCCCGGACGGAAGAAGCCGCCCGCATCGACCGTCCAGTAGGGATAACCGGCGGCGGCCATGTTGAGACCGGCAGGAATCTGCCGCTTCAGTGTCTCCCAGTCATTGCCGATATCGCCCGACCAGGTGGCGGCGGCATAGCGCTGCTGACCCACAAAGGCCGAGCGCGTCAGGATGAAGACGCGGCGATCCGGATAGTCGCGCCTTTGCCCCTCATAGACGGTGCGCGAGACCTGAAGCGGGTAGCTGAGTCGTACCCGCTCACCGGCCCCGGCATGGGTTTGCCGCCCGACCAGATCGTCATTTTCCGGCTCCGTCGCGTCCTGCCACCAAGCGTCAATGCCCAGCGACGCCAGACGCTGGCTCTGGTTCTGCCAGTAAAAGGCGGCCGCCTTCGGGTTGAAAAAGTCGATCCAGTCGGTGTCGGGGATATAGAAGCCCTTATCGGCCATAAGCTGCCCCAGTTCGGCCTTGCGATCGACCTTCGACCACACCGACAGCATCAGGCGCAGGTCCATGCCGTGCAGGGTGTTTATCAGCGCTGCCGGATCGGGGTAGTGCGCTTCGTCAAAGCGCATGGCGTTCCAGCCATACTTCCCCCAGTACTGCCAGTCCTGCACCATGACATCGACGGGCAACTGCCGACGGCGGAAGTCTTGCGCCGTTTCGAGGATCTCCTGCGAAGAGTGGAAGCGCTCCCGACAATGGAGGTAACCATAGGCCCATTTGGGCAGAATCGGGGTCGTTCCGACCAGTTTTCCATAGGTTTTGAATATGTCTGCGGAATCGGGCCCGGCAATGACCACATATTCGATGGCGTCGGCCACGTCGGCGCTGAGGACGGTGGTGTCCTGCGCGCGCTCATAAAGAAGGGTGGGGGCGTCTTCGGCATTGGCCTTTACGCGGAGGGTATGCGGACCGGCACTGAGATCGGCCAGGAAGCTGGTCGTCGGCGGCAACCACAGATTGGTCAGGTCCGTATAGGGCTTGCCGTCAATTTCGACATAATGACGCGAAGCCATCTTGCGCCCGATATCGAGCTGAAAGGCATAGCGCCCGGCCGCGCTCAGGTGGATGTGCGCTTCGAAGAGCGCCTCGGTACGTGCCTGCCGCGCATTGCCGCTGCCGGTGGTGACATCGACCATCTGACCCTGTGCCGCCACATCCACCTTCTGCAGGGCGACGCTTTGCGACGGCGGGTTCAGTTCGCACTTGCCGCTGTTCAGCCAAAGCAGGCCGTAGCCGCGGCTGGACAGCAAAAAAGGCAGGCTGATCTGTGTGTTGACCTGAGTCAGGCGGCGCGGAAGCTGGCGCAGATTGAGCGCGCCGTCCTGAAAACAGCCTGTACCGTAGAGATGTTCATCAGCGGGGGATTCGAAGGCCTGACGGGCGATCAACACCGTTTCCGCCCCCAGTTTCGACGGCGTCAGGCGGCGCGCCTGCGCCGTTTCGCTGAGCAAAGGGGTGTCCTGACCATCGAAGAATCGCAGGCGGCCGTTCGCGTCGATATCGCAGCGGATGCCGGGCAGGCGCAGGCTGACCCGCCCCGCGATTCGCTGCTGACGCGGCTTAGGACGGTGGCTTTGCGGCAGAAGCAGAGGGTGGGGATCGCTGGTCAGGCTCTGATTCGCCCGCGCAAAACGCACATGAAAGGCCCGGTCGCTCAGGGCCGTGAGTGACAGCGTCCCCTCTCGCGTCACAGCCATGTAATCCGCCCGTCGCCGGGGGGCGCTCAGGGCCGATCCGGCGGTTGCAGACAAGGCCGTAGCCGCTATTCCTCCGACTAATAGCTGTCGGCGGTCGTAAAGGCGCTCGGACAGATTTACTTTTTTCATAGGGCATCCTTTGAGACTGAGGGAGCGGAAAAATCATACGCGCGGCACTTGTCTTGCGGGGTGCACTCAACCCAATGGCACGGCACCCTTGCCCCCAGAAGGCGAAAATGCAGTCAGATAATTTAATTTAATCAGATACTTATACGCACATTACAGAAAATTTACATACGGGTCGCTCTGGGGATAGCCCACCCCGAAGTCGCATGATAAGGTTGTCATTGCGGTAAAGGTGGACATTCAGGGACTACGTCAAAGTGTCGCAATCTGGCAACTCACGTAATATTTGATAAGTTGTCCGACCTTTCCCATTGAAAAAATGGGACCGCTATCATACCGTCGTTACGTTCATACGTATCGGGTGCCAACACGGGGCAACTGGAAAGGGGCACAGCCCGGCACGTCAGAGTACACCAGAAGAAGTCAAAAAATCGCATCCCGTTCTACCGGGGCACAAAATACCTCGCGACCAAAGTAGTCAGTCGAGGCAGGGAGAGTTTAAAACATGAAACCAGTGAGCGGCACTATTGCCCGTAATCAATCCGTCGTGTCCGGACGTCAGGGCCTGAATGGCAAACTGCTCGGTTCCACGGCGCTGGCCGTGGCGCTTCTGTCGTCGCCGGCCTTTGCTCAGGACGCGGCCAAGACGCCCGCTCCGGAAGCGGCCAAGGATGATGTGCAGACCGTCGTCGTGACCGGTATCCGCGGCGCTCTGCAATCCGCCGCCCAGATCAAGCGCAAGTCGGCCACCTTCGTCGATTCCATCACCGCCTCGGACGTGTCCGCCCTGCCGGACCTGTCGGTCGCCGAAGCGCTGCAACGCGTCCCCGGCGTGACCGTGACCCGCTTCACGCTCGGCGGCAGCCCCGACTTCCCGTCGCCCGAAGGTCGCGGTAACCTGATCCGTGGTCTGGGCTTCGTGCGTTCGGAGTTTAACGGTCGTGATGCCTTCTCGGCCAATGGGGGCCGCGCGCTCGACTGGTCCAGCATCCCGCCGCAGCTCGTCGGCGCGGTCGATGTGTTCAAGAACTCTTCGGCGGACCTGATCGAAGGCGGCATCGGCGGCACGATCAATCTGCGCACGCTGGAACCCTTTGACCGTAAGGGCTATTTTGCTTCGGTTTCGGCGGACTTCAACTATGGCGATCTCGCCAAGAAGTGGTCGCCCTCCTACAATGCCGTGGTCAGCAACCGCTGGCAGACGTCGAATGGTGAATTCGGCCTGATGGGGTCGTATTCGACCTCGAACCTGAAGTCGATGATCCACGGCTGGCAGCAGCCGGCGCCGATCCCGCGCGGCCCGAATACCGGTAACGTGCTGGAATCGAACGAACCGGCCAGCGTCACCACCATCGTGCCGGGCAAGACCGTCGGGGCCATTCTCGGCTTCCAGATGCGTACCAACGAGGTCGAGCGTGATCGCTCGAGCACCTACCTGGCGGCGCAGTGGAAAAACGACACCATGCGCCTGACCGGTAAGTACATCCGGGTCATCAATGAGAGCCAGGGCCTGGAATATACGCTGGAATCCTTCCCGGATGGCGGCAATAACCAGCGCTATTCGGTCACCAACGCCACCTTCGATAATACGACTCTGTCGGGTCTGAATCGCTGTAACGTGCCGGCGGCCAGTGCAACCCGTCCTGTGGACTATTGCGAAACCCAGTTCCCGATCAATGGCGGCCTGATGACTTCGGGGCTGGTCACCAACGATTTTGACAGCTGGACCGGTGCCTATGGTCTGGGTGTCGCCGTTCTGGGGATCGGCAAGACCGAGCGCACCACGACGGACGATATCAGCCTGAACTTCAAGTGGCGTCCGTCTGATCGTCTGTATGTCGAAATCGACGCGCACAAGACGACGGCCAGCGCCACCTCCAATGAAATGTGGGGTGGTTCGCAAACCTATGCCAACGCCTTCATTGTGCCGGGCCTCGACAATCCGCAAGTGACTCTGACGGCCGATCCGCGCACCAAGATCAATGCGGGCCAGATTGCGGGCAATACCGTTGTCGGTACGGACGGCAGTGGCAATTCGGTCTATCGCATCATGCCCGGCTTCCAGAAAGGTATGAACGACCCGAACGCCGCCTTCTGGCTCTATGCCGGTGAAGGTCACCGCGACGGTGACGGTGAGCTGACCGCCGTGCGCGCAGACGTACAGTACGACTTCGAAGCCGATTCGTGGTTCAAGTCGGTGAAGTTCGGCGTCCGTCACTCGGAACGTTCGCAAACCAACAAGGAAATGGATGTCAACTGGGGCAGTATCGCTCCGGCGTGGGAGGGCACTGGCCTCGGCGTCTTCTCGTCGCAAAAGACGCCCGCCTATGATCAGAAGGATTTCAGCGACTTCTATCGGGGCGGCGTTCTGCAAGGACCGAACACCCAGTTCTTGGTTATTCGCTCCGACCTGCTGCTCGACCCGGTTGCCATGCGCAACTACGTCTATAACGAGCCGACCTTCGTCAATGCCGATGGCAGCCGCAAGTCGGGCTGGCGCACCCAGCTCGGCGCCGATGGCAAGCCAAACTACGATCCGGCGCGCGTTTCGGACATCGTGGAAACCACGAACAATGCCTACCTGATGCTGAACTTCGGTAAGGAGTTCGACAACGGCATGTCGGTTGATGGTAACTTTGGCGTCCGCTACACGACCACGAACCTCGATTCGAGCGGCTTCATGGCCTATCGCTCGATTGACGCCGATGCGCAAACCGCCTCAACCACGGCGGCTCCTCGCACAGCCGACGCTGAATCGCGTGACTCGGTTCAGGACTTCCTGCCCGAAACGACTCGCTATCTGTGTCCCGGTCTGCCGGCTACGGCGACACCGGCCTACTTCGCGGCTTGTCCGGCAGGTCAGATCGGCAAGTCTGAAGCCCGCACGGTGTCGGTAAAGGATGACGCTTACTGGCTGCCGTCCTTCAACATGAAGTGGAACCTGAACAGGGACATGCTGATCCGCTTCGGCGCCAGCAAGAATCTGAGCCGTCCGAACGTTCAGGACATGCGTGCGGCTCAACAGACGAGTGCGGTGACAACGCGTGTCGCGTTCCCGACCATCACGGACACGACCGACCCGCTGTATCGCGTGGACCGCGGGGCGCAAAACATCACACTTGACCAGATCCGGGTCACGGGGGGTAACCCGCTCCTGAAGCCGACGACCGCGATCAACTATGACCTGTCCTTCGAATGGTACTTCCAGGGCGGTACGGTCTCCGCAGCCGTCTTCAAAAAGGACCTGAAGAATATCATTCAGGGCGGTGACTACACCCTCGGCTCCATCAAGCTGGACGGCAAGACGGTGAACGTCGTTTACGGTGGTCCGGTCAATGCTGACCAGGCCAAGCTGCAAGGGATCGAACTGGCCTATCAGCAGTTCTATGACTTCCTGCCGGGCTGGATGTCGCACCTCGGTCTGCAGACCAACTTCACCTATATCGACTCCAGTGCCACCCCGCCGCCGGCCTATATCGACGCCAACGGCGATGGTGTGCCGGATGACTTTGGCACCATCTATCGCTTCGGCGTCGATGATCTGCTGGGTCAGTCCAAGTACATCTTCAACGTGGTCGGTATCTATCAGGACAGCAAGTGGGAAGGCCGTCTGGCTTACAACTGGCGTTCGGAAAACCTGACCTCCTATCGTGACTACATCACCGGCGACCCCATCTATAATTCGGATGTCGGTTTCCTTGACGGTTCGATCAAGTACAATGTCAACCGTCAGTTCCAGGTCAGCCTGAACGCCTCCAACCTGCTCGATACCAAGAACAAGGCGGAAGCACAGGTTAACAAGAACGGGGACCGCGTCGATCGCTTCAGCTTCCTGAACGACCGTCGCTTCGTTCTGAGCCTGCGTTACCAGTACTAAGGGTCGCAGCCCGAAACCCCGATACGGGCAAGGGGCGGAGTGTCTCCGCCCCTTGTTCGGGCAGGGCGTAAGGGGATGTAACCGTATGGATCATGACGGTGCAGTGCGTGCCCATATCAGCCCCCATAGGGTGGCGAACCGTTTTCAGTTCGTCCGTATGTCCACGCCGCACATCGCTCAGAGCGAAAGGGAGCTTCTCATGAAACTACTGGCCAAACTGGCTGTTGTCCTCGCCCTGGGCACGGTGGCTGTCGTGCCCGGTGTGGTGGCGGCCAAACCGCCGGTTTACAAGGCGGCCGGACCCAATGGCGGTCTGGGCTATACCAATACCAAGGTCGAAGAAAACCGCTACGTCATCACCTATACGGGGGATGCGCGGATGAAGGCCGATGTGGTGGCGAATTATGCCCTGTTGCGGGCGGCTGAGTTTACCACTGAGGCGGGCCATGAGTGGTTTGCCGTTCTGACGACCTCGGTGAAGGAAATCGAAGTCGGCAGCGCTGAAGACGTGGCGTCGCGCACGGGGGCCTTTATCGGCAATGTGACCGCCAGCAGCGGCGCGGGATCAAACCAGAGCGCGGGGAGTGACAGCAGTATTCCGATGGGCCCGTCCACGGGCGGCTTCGGCGGGGGCGATGTGCCGCCGGCGGTGCTGGAACGCTGGAAACCGAGAAAGGTCTCTCAGGCCGTTCTGCTGATTCAGGTCGGCAGCGGCGATCAGGCCAGCTTCCCCGGGGCGACCAAGCAACCGGAAATCTTCGAAGCCAAGAAGACGGCCGAAGAAATCCGCGCCTCGGTCAAGTAATGGCTCGGCTTGTCTTGAGGCGCAAGCGGGCTTTGACTTGAAGCGATGCGCGCCACCTTGCCTTGGACTTGAAAGGCCAAGCCGGTGATATCTGCCATCTGATTTCAGTGTTTATCCTGCGCGTGCGTTCGATTTAAAATATTATAAAAGTAACGCGTTTAACATTGAAAATATTTACGGTGCTTGTTATGTAATTATTGGCAGCAATTTGCCTCCCAAATTGACATGCCGCTCTTTCATACTGCGCCGCGCTCCCACAAGCGCGGCGCTTTTTTTTGTATATTTGCGCCGTTTCGACAAATGACCTGTTGAAATCCTGTATTCCGCGAATATGTTTCTTTAAAAAGAAAGACGTTCGGGCGTGCGGGTCACGCGTATCCGGAGGGCGAAAAGCAGGTTTCTCTGTTTGCCGCCGGGCCTGAGCGTCTTCGGGAGGTAGAGTAGGCATGGACGTAAGTGTGCAGCATATCGGGCAGTCCGGGGCGCGGGTGGTCGTTATCGACGACTTTCTCAATGAAGCGTCGCGCGTTGTCGATATGGCGGCGGCGTCCACGCCCTTTCCGCCCGAAGGTCAGACCGCCTATCCGGGCCGGCGGCGTCAGATCGGCCCCGAAGATCCTGCCTCGCCCTACGTGATGGGCGTGCTGCAGAAGGTGGCGCCCGTCATCGGTCAGGCCTTTGGCGTCAGCGGTTTTGGCATAGTCGAAGCCAGTTTTTCGATGGTCACCACGCCGCCTGACGCCCTGAGTCCCGTTCAGCGCCTGCCGCATTTCGACTGGGCCGATCCGCGTATGGTGGCGGTGCTGCATCATCTGCATCATCTGCCTGATACCGGCACGGCCTTTTATCGCCATATCGCCAGCGGCATAGAGCGCGTCGATGCCGAGAGCGCGCCGCGTTTGCGTCAGGCCATGCGCGATGAAGATGAGCGGCTGGGCGTGTCGTCCGGCTTCACCGCCGAGACCAATGACCGGTACGAAAAGATTTTCCACGTCGAAGGCCGCTTCAACCGCCTCGTTATTTATCAGGGGGCGCTGCTGCACTCCGGCTATATCCCGCCGGATTTCGCCTTCAGCGACGATCCGCGCACCGGGCGTCTGACCGGTAATATTTTCGTGCGGCTCAATGACACATAGCTCGTGCGGCCACTGCACACGTACCAATCGTTTTTCAGACCCGGAAACCCCCTGATCTCTCAGCCTCCACAGGACCCTGCGATGCGTGAAAACCCGGAAGCGATCAAAAGCGTCTGTATCCTTGGCGGAGGGACGGCGGGCTGGATGGCGGCGTCGGCTCTGGCGCACAAGCTACAGGGCCTGCCGGTGTCCGTGACCCTGATCGAGTCCGAAGAGATCGGCACGGTCGGGGTTGGTGAGGCCACCCTGCCGCATATCCGCAGTTTCAACGCGGCGCTCAATATAGACGAAGTGACCTTCATGAAGGCCACGGAAGCGACCTTCAAGCTGGGGATCGAATTCTGCAACTGGGGGCGTATCGGCGACCGCTATATCCACCCCTTCGGCGACTACGGCACGCCGATCGACGGCATCCCCTTCTATCAGTACTGGCTGCGCCTCAAACAGATGGGCGAAGCGGGCCGCCTTGATACCTATGCCTATCCCATCGCTATCGCCGAAGCCAATCGCTTTCGCCATCCCGCCAGCGACCCGGCCCAGATCGAATCCACCTTCGGCTATGCCTATCAGTTTGACGCCGGTCGCTATGCGGCGTTCCTGCGTCGCTTCGCCGAAGGGCACGGCGTGATCCGCCACGAAGGCAAGGTCGTCGATTGCCAGTTGAACCCTGACAATGGCCATGTCGCCGCGCTGAAACTCGATAATGGTGCGGTGATCGCGGCCGACCTGTTTGTCGATTGTTCGGGGTTTCGGGGCCTGTTGATCGAGCAGGCGCTGAAGACCGGCTATGACGACTGGAGCCAGTGGCTGCCGTGCAATCGCGCCGTCGCGGTGCCTACGGAATCCCGCGGCGGCCTGACGCCCTTCACCCGCGCCACCGCACTGGAAGCCGGCTGGCAGTGGCGCATCCCGTTGCAACACCGCACCGGCAATGGTCACGTCTATTGCAGCAGCTTCATCAGCGATGAGGCCGCCCATGCGCGTCTGCTGGGTAATCTCGACGCGCCCACCCTGGCCGATCCGCGTCAGCTCTATTTCACCACGGGCCGTCGCCGCCAGTTCTGGAACCGCAATGTCGTGGCCATTGGTCTGGCCGCCGGCTTTCTGGAGCCGTTGGAATCGACCTCGATCCACCTGATTCAGGAAGGCATTACCGAGCTTCTGCAAATCTTCCCGGACAAGCATTTCCGGCAATCGGACATCGACGAATACAACCGCCGCATGGGCGTCAATTTCGAGCGGGTGCGCGACTTCCTGCTGCTGCACTACGTGGCGACGCAGCGCGACGATACGGAGATGTGGCGGTATTTCCGCAACATGACCTTGCCCGACAGTCTGGAGGAAAAGATTCAGGCCTGGCTGACGCGCGGCCACCTCATTCGCTATGAGTTCGGCGTCTTCCTGCCGCCGAGCTGGGTGGCGGTGATGCTGGGGCAAAACCTGATCCCGCGCCATTACGATCCGCGCGTCGATCGCCTGTCGTCGGACGAGGTGCGTCGCGCGGGGGACGCCCTGAAACAGCGCGTGTCGGCGGCTGCGACGGCCACACCGGATCATGGGGCCTATATCCGCAAGATGGGTGCGGCCTCCGACACCGGCCCGCTTCTGGCGAAAGGCGCGTAAGACCATGACGACTGCAAACCTGCATGTGGTGGTCTGTGGCGGCGGACTGGCCGGTCAGATGACGGCGGCGGCGCTGGGGGCCTATGCCTGTCCGACCCTGACGATAAGCTGGCTGAGTGAGGGCAAAGACCCCGACACGGACCTGTTTTACGGCCATCTGGCCCCGCCCGATGCCTACCGCTTCAATCTGGCGTGCCGGGTGGCAGAGCCGGACCTGATCCTGCACAGCCAGACGGCCCTGTCCTTCGGCACGCACTACCGCCACTGGGGGGCGCAAGGGCTCGACTGGGTGCAGGCCTTTCATCAGCCGTTGCCGGTGCTGGAGGGCGTGCCGTTTCATCACTATCTGACGCAGCAGGGGCAGGGCGCGCTCGAACCCTATCTGGTTTCGGCGCTGGCGGCGCGGCGCGGCGTCTTCGCCCATCCGCCCGAAGACCGTAACCACCCCCTGTCGCGCGCGGAGTATGGCTATCACTTCGAAGCGGCCGATTACGGTCGGCGTTTTGAGCGTGCGGCCCTGAGCGCCGGGGTGCGACGGATTGAGGCCGCCATCGCCGCCGTGGAGGCCGCAGACGGCCATATCCGCGCCGTGCACCTGAGTGACGGTCAGAGTCTGACGGCGGATGTATGGATCGACGCCAGCGGGCCGCACGCCGCCCTGTTGTCACGCCTCGTCCCCGAAACCCTGGGGCATAGGCGGCTGACGGCGCGGCAGGTGCGATCCGACGCGCCGCCGGCGGGCGGTGGGGTGACGGTGGTGACCGGGATGCCTGAGGGCTGGCAGGCCCAGACCCCGCTGCGCGCCGCTCTGCTGACCCTGACCGTTAGCGAGGCCGACAGCGCCACGCCCGCAGACGCTTCGGCGCGCACGGCCACGCTCACCGTGGGGCAGCGTCGTGCCGCCTGGGCGGGCAATTGCGTCGGTATCGGTCAGGCGGCCTGCGTCGCGGAACCTCTGACGCCCGCCCCGATGATCCTGTTGCAGCGGGATATCGAGCGGCTGCTGGCCCTGTTGCCCGTGACAGCGGACCTGTCGGTCGAGCGCCGGGAGTTCAATCGTCAGGCCGAGGTCGACTACGCCCACGCCGGCCTCTTTATGCGCGCCCTGTTCACCGCCGCGCCGCTGGACGGCTCGGCCTACTGGCAGGCCGCGACGGCGGAGCCCGAGGATGCGCGGCTTCGCCTCAAGATCGAGCAGTTCGAAAGTCGGGGCCTGCCCGTCGCCTTCGACCTCGAACCCTTCAGCCGCGAAGACTGGCTGATCCTGCACTATGGCATGGGCCGCCGGCCCGCCCGCTATGACCGCACCGCCGACCGCGCCGATCCGGCCCGCGTCGAGGCCTATCTGGCCGCTCAGCGCCGCGACATCGACGGTGTGGCCCGCGCCTTACCGCCCCACCATCAGTATCTGGACGGCCTGACCGGCTATCTGCGTCAACAACAGGGACAAACCGCGTGACCTCGTACCTCAAGGAGATCGTGATTCTGGGTGGCGGGTCCGCCGGGTGGATGACGGCGGCGGCCCTGTCCAGTCTGGTCGATTCGCAGAAAGTCTCGGTCGTTCTGGTCGAATCCGATCAGATCGGCACCATCGGCGTCGGCGAAGCCACCATACCCGACATCATCAACTTCAACCGGATGCTGGGGATTAGCGAAGACGCGTTCATGAAGGCGACCCATGCGACCTTCAAGCTGGGGATCGAATTTGTCGATTGGGGGCGCAAGGGGCAGGCCTATATCCACCCCTTCGGCACCCACGGCGTCGATATGAACGGCTTTGACTTCCACCAGTACTGGCTGCGGGCGCGGCAGGGGGGCCATACCCACCCGATCGACGACTACAGCATGAGCGCCGTCGCCGCGCGTCAGGCGCGCTTCGACCTGCCCCCCGCGGGGCAGAATTCCCCGCGCGCCCACATCCGCTACGCCTATCATTTCGACGCCACCCTCTATGCCCGCTTTCTGCGCAGCTACGCCGAACAGCGCGGGGTGCGCCGCGTCGAAGGCAAGGTCGAGCGCGTCGTTCAGAACCCCGACAGCGGCGATATCGAGGCCCTCGCGCTCGACAATGGCCAGACCCTCACCGGTGAGCTGTTCTTCGACTGCACGGGGTTCAGCGCCCTGTTGCTGGGTAACACTCTGGGTGTCGGCTATCACGACTGGAGCCACTGGCTGCCCTGCGATGCGGCGCAGGCTGTCGCCTGCACCCATGCCGGGCCGCTTCTGCCCTATACGCGCTCGACCGCCCGTCCGTCCGGCTGGCAGTGGCGCATCCCCACCCAGTCGCGCACCGGCAATGGCCATATCTACAGCCGCGCCTTCATGGACGATGGTGAAGCGACGGAGATATTGCTGGCCAATCTCGACGGCGAGGTGATGGGCACGCCGCGTCAGATTCGCTTCACTGCCGGGCACCGCCACACCTTCTGGAAAAACAACTGCATTGCGATCGGCCTGTCCGCCGGGTTCCTTGAGCCGCTGGAATCGACCTCCATCTATCTGATTCAGGAGGGGATCAGCCGCTTCATCGCCCTGTTCCCAGATGCCTCCCTGCCGGCGGTGGTGCGCGACGAATATAACCGCCACATGCGCACCGAGTTCGAGCAGGTGCGTGACTTCATCATCCTGCACTACAAGGCGACCGAACGCGACGACACGCCCTTCTGGGACTATTGCCGCACTATGAGCATCCCCGACAGTCTGACGCACAAGATCGAGCTGTTCCGCACGGCGGGCCGCACCTTCCGGTACGAAGAGGAGCTGTTTGCGCGCACAAGCTGGGTGGCCGTCTTCCTGGGGCAGGGCATCGTGCCGCAAACCTGCGATCCGGTCATTGCCCATCTGCCGTATGACACGGTGGTCCGCAGTCTGGAGTCGATGCGCGCCGCCATGGCCGCCGAGGCCGCGCGTATGCCCACACACGCCGCCTTCCTGCAATCCTACTGCCCCGCTGTGCGGGCCTGATCGTGCCGAACCCCGAAGAGACCATGCAAGACCTGAGAATACGCAAGATTGTGATTGTGGGCGGCGGCACCGCCGGATGGATGGCCGCTGCGGGCATGTCCAAGCTGATGCCGTCGCGCGAAGTGGCCATCCGCGTCATCGAATCCGACGCCATCGGCACGGTCGGGGTGGGCGAAGCGACCATCCCGCACATCCATTATTTCAACCGCCTGCTGGGGCTGGATGAGAACGAATTTATCCGCAAGACCAATGCCACCTTCAAGCTGGGGATCGAGTTCGTCAACTGGGGCGGGCTGGGGCAGAGCTATATCCACCCGTTCGGTGCCTATGGCGCCAATATGGACGGCATCCACTTCCACCATTTCTGGCTGCGCTATGCAAAGATGGACAAGGCCCCGTCTCTGGATGCCTACAATCTGATGATCCGTGCCGCGAAGGCGCACAAGTTTCAGCGCCCGGACCCGACGCGCCTTAATGCGGCGCTGAACGGCATCTCCTATGCCTTCCATTTCGACGCCAGCCTCTATGCGCGTCTGATGCGCGAACTGGCCGAAAAGCGCGGTGTCACCCGCACCGAAGGCCGGATCACCCGCGTCGTGCAGGACCCGCAGTCCGGCCATATCGACAGCGTCGTGCTGGAAAGCGGTGAGACGGTCGAGGGCGACCTGTTTATCGACTGCTCCGGCTTCCGCGGGCTTTTGATCGAGCAGACTCTTAAGGCCGGCTATGACGACTGGAGCCATTGGCTGCCCTGCGACCGTGCCGTGGCCCGTGCCTGTGCCAGGGTCGCCGACCCTATCCCCTATACGCGCTCGACCGCCAAGACGGCGGGCTGGCAGTGGCGCATCCCGCTTCAGTCGCGCACCGGCAACGGCCACGTCTATGCCAGCGCCTATATCTCCGATGAGGCGGCGCTCGACAGCCTCAACAGCGATCTGGACGGTGCGCCGCTGAGTGAGCCCAACTTTCTGCGCTTTACCGCCGGCATCCGCCGCGCGCCGTGGACAAAGAATGTCGTTTCGATCGGTCTGGCTTCGGGCTTCCTTGAGCCGCTTGAATCGACCTCCATCCACCTGATCCAGACGGCCATTGCGCGCCTGATGGCCAACTTCCCGGACAAGAGCTTCAATCAGCCGGATATCGACTATTACAATGCGCGCACGCGGCTGGAGTTCGAGCAGATCCGCGACTTCATCATTCTGCATTATAAGGCGACCGAGCGCGATGACACGCCGTTCTGGGCCTATTGCCGCCATATGGAGATACCGGACACCCTGCGCGAGCGGCTGGCCATCTATCAGGAAAATGCCCGTCAGTACCGCCACGACAATGAGCTGTTCAGCGAGGTGAGCTGGCTGGCGGTCATGCACGGTCAGAATGTCCGCCCCAAACGCTACCACCCCATTGCCGACATGATTCCGGACGAGGAACTGATCCGGCGCATGACGCACCTCGAAGACGAGGTGACGCGGGCTCTGGCCCTGATGCCCGATCATCAGGCCTTTATCGACCGCCATTGCCGCGCAGCGGTGTAAGGGCGGGTTCCCGAAGGTAAGGCCAGGCTGTGATCACTTACCGCTTGACAGGTCCGGCCCGACACCTTCAGCCTGAGCCTGAAAACGGCGGAGGTGCCTGTGCGCGTGCTTTTATGTCTGGCCTGGGGGCTCATGGCCTCTTCGGCGGTGGCGGCGGCCCCTGTGGCGCAAACCGTCTTCGTCAATGGCAAGGTTCTGACTCTCGATGCCGCCGATACGGTGGCCGAAGCCGTGGCGGTGCGCGACGGGCGCATCGTGTTTGTGGGCACCTCCGCCGCCGCCAGGGCCCATATAGGCCGCCGCACCGAGGTCATCGACCTCAAGGGGCGCACCCTGATGCCGGGGCTGGTGGACGGGCACATGCACCCGCAATCGGGTGGCCTGCGCACGCTGGGCTGCAATCTCAACTATGAGCGCCTGAGCCGGGAGGCGTTTCTGGCCCGGATTCAGGCCTGCCTCGATGCCGAAGCAGACGCGCCCGATGACCGCTGGCTGGTGGTGATCAACTGGTTCCAGCAGGACATGATCCCGACCGGCTATGCCCCGACGCGCGCCGAACTCGACACGCGGCGCACCGCTCGTCCGATCATGGTGCGCTCGTCCTTCGGCCATTCGGCTCTGGTCAACAGCCGCGCGCTTGGCGTGGCGCAGATCACGCGCGACACCCCCGACCCCAAGGACGGCCGGATCGTGCGCGACGCGCAGGGCGAGGCGACCGGTCTGCTCGAAGACGCGGCCCAGTCGAGGGTGCAGACCCTGATCCCGACGCCCGACGCAGCCACGAATCTGAAAGCCGCGCGCATTGCCCTCGGCCTGATGGCCGAACAGGGGATAACCACCTTCCTTGACGCCTATACGGATATCGAAACCCTGACCGCCTATCAGACGCTCTACAGGCGCGGCGACCTGACGGCGCGCGGGCATTTTGCCGTGCTGATCGACGCCGGCGAGACCTATGACGCCAAAGCCGCTGTCGCCGAGGTGGTGCGTCAGCGCGGTCTTTACGACACAGGAGATCAGGGGGCGAGGCCTGCCTTGCGCATCCATACGGCCAAGCTGTTTCTCGATGGCGTGATCACCGCCCCGGCCTTTACCGGCGTCATGGTCGCCCCCTATTTCGAAAACAGCGGTACCGAGGCCGACCCGCACTGGCGGCCCGGTCACAATCGCGGCCCCAGGCCCTATTTCACGCCGGCGCAACTGAGCGACACTCTGGGCCTGCTGGCCGAGGCGGGGATAGACCCGCACATGCATGCCGATGGCGACGGGGCGGTGCGGCAGGCGCTCGATGCCGTGGCCTTTCTGCGCCGTACCCATCCGGACAAGGACATCCGTCCGGCCATCGCCCATGCCGAGATTGTCGATCCGGCGGACTATACGCGCTTTGCCGAACTGAACGCGCTGCCCGTCCTGTCGTTTCAGTGGGGCAAGCCTGCCGCCGACACCATCGAAGGTGCGCGCGAGCCGCTGGGGCCCTATCGCCACGCCCTGATCGAGCCTTCGGGCCTGCTGGATATTTACGGGGCGCGTCTGACCTTTGGCAGCGACTGGCCGGTCGATCCTCTGGACGAATGGTTCGCGCTGAAGGTGGCGGTCACCCGCACGGCGGCGAAGGCCGATCAGGGCAAATATCCGGGGCGGCTGGGCGTCGATCCGGGCCTCCCCCTGCGCACGGCCCTGCGCGCCATGACGCTGGGCTCGGCCTATGCCCTGCACGTCGAGGATCGCGTCGGGTCGGTGGAGGTGGGCAAGTGGGCCGACCTGATCGTGCTCGACCGCGACCTGACCGCGGCCGATCCCGAAGCGCTGGGCGACACAAAGGTCGTCCTGACCCTGCTGGGCGGCCGGACGGTGTACCGGCGGCCCTGAACGTAAAAAAGCCGGAGGGCTTACCTCAGGCTTTTCTGTCTTACATCTTGTAGGTCAGGCGGATCGTGCCTTCGCGCCCGATGCCGTCAAACCAGCTATGGTTATAGTAGGGGTAGCCCGTCCAGGTCGGGTCATAGACCGGCTTGGTATCGAACAGATTGCGCACCGAGAAGGACACGGTGGCCTTATCCGTCACATCGTACTGGATCGAGCCGTTGGCGATCGAATAGCTGCTGACATAGGCGTCTTCGTCATAGTTCGGCGTGCGATCCACGTAACGGCCGCTCAGGGTCGCCTTGAACGGCCCGTTGCGCAGGCTGACGCTCAGGTTCGACTTGTTGCGCGGCAGTTCGTAGCCGCTGGTCGGGGTCAGCATGCTGAAATAGGTGTCCCCGGCGTAGCGCTGATAGTCTTGCTTGATCACATAGGTGTGGCCGCCCGACACGTCGATCTGACCGATCGGGGTGTCGAAGCCGAAGCGCAGGCTGAGATCGAGGCCGGAGGTCTGCTGGCTGGCCACATTGATCGGGTTGATGAAGATCGACATGATATCGCCGCCGCTGTTGCGCTTGACGCGGCTGAGGGCGTCCTTACAGGTGGGCGAGTTGGGGTCCACCGTGGCGCCGGTGGTGGTCGAACCGAAGCGGCAGTCGGACTCGGTCTTTAGCACCGTGGCCATTTCCAGATCTTCGACCTGATCCTTCATCTCGATCTTGTAATAGTCGAGCGAAACGTCGAAGCGGCGCGACGGAGCCCAGACGAAGCCCGCCGTGAACGAGGTGCCCGTTTCCGACTTCAGGTCGCGGTTGCCGACGCGGCTTTTGATGATGCGTTCGGAATCGAGCGAACAATCGCCCAGCGGCACGCCGGGCTCTTCGGTGCGGCATTTGAACTGATCGACGACGCTGGGGTGTTCGTTGCCCGGACCGGTATAGATATAGTGCAGGTCCGGCGCACGGAAGGCCGTGCCATAGGTGGCGCGCAGCAGCAGCGACTTCACCGGGCGGTATTCCAGTCCCGTATTATAGGTCACCTTGTCCGTGTCGCGCCCGGCGAAGCCGAACTGGTCATAGCGGGTGGCGAGGCTGAGCGACAAGTTGGACAGAAGCGGGATCTGGAATTCGGCGCCGATGGCCTTGTTGCTGCGGCCGCCCTTGCCGTCGGCATCCTTCCAGCCCCAGTAATAGTACTGCGTCGCCAGCGGGTCGGGTGAGAGGTCATAGCCCTGACGACCGGCTTCGGCCACGACGGCAAAGCCCACCGGGCCCGCCGGCATCTGGAACAGTTCGCCGGTCGAGAGCACGGCCTTGAAGCTGTTGGTCCAGGAAGACGGCTTATAGATGCTCTTGACCACCAGCGAGTCGTATTCGGCCGGCGTCAGCGGTGTATAGAAGCGGTCATAGCTGGGGGCAAAGATGGGATAGCCGTCGGCGTCCGTCCCCAGCTGGTCACCGAGGAAGAACTTGGTCGCTTTGGCATTGATCAGCAGCGGGAAGGCGATTTTCGACTCGAAACGGCTGAAGTTGAAGGCGAGGTCATAGGACCACTTGTTGCCTTCGCCGAACGTCCCGCGGATGCCGGGGCTGAGGGTGAAGGTTTGCGAATCGACCTGACGCATCCCCTTTTCCAGCCCGCCCATTTCTTCCGGGGTAAAGGTGCGGTTCCAGTCTTCCAGTTGACCGCTATTGGCGTTGTAGAAATAGCTGTCTTCGTTGTCGCTGCCCGGCTGATAGTACCAGGTCAGGCGCGGCCGCATCAGCTTGACCTTGCTCTTGGCCGCCTGAATATCGGCAAACAGGGTGGTGGTGTCGTTCAGCTCATAGGTGAGGGAGGCCAGACCGGATAGCTGTACGCGCTCGGATACCACGGTGCGGTAGGCGACACCGGCGGTCGAGCCGCAGTAATAGCCGTAACGCGGACGCAGGGCGTACTGCATGGTGCCGCCGCTCAGGCCGGACAGGGCGTCGCAGGTGGCCTTGCCCGGATCCAGATAATCCTCGTTTTCGTCCTGAATCATGAAGTTACGCTCAGGCAGTTGCGAGCGGGCGGTCGGTGCGTCCAGCGTCGAATCCTGACGCTCGCGCTGATAGCCCCACAGCGGACGCTGATTGCGCACCTCGACACCGAATACGGCGTGAAAGCGGTCGGCGTCGAAGCCCGACGAGACGCTCATCTCCAGCGACTTGCCGCCGCCCTGTTCGGTAAAGCCGTGCGAAATATCGAAGGTGGTGCCGTCCGCCTTCTTCTTCAGCTTGAAATTGACGACGCCCGCAATGGCGTCAGACCCGTAGATGGCCGAGGCCGAACCGGACAGGATTTCCACGCTATCGACCATGCCCATCGGGATGTTCGACACGTCGGTGAAGTTGCTCTTGCCGTTGAACGGCATGGGATAGTCGGCGATGCGGCGGCCATTGACCAGCACCAGGGTGTGGTTGGGACCAAGGCCGCGCAGATTGACCTGCTGACCGCCGGGCGAGAAGTCCGCCCCGTTGTTCGACTGCTGCCCCTGCACCAGACCGGTGTTCTGCGTCACCGAGGCCAGCAGGTCCGGCACGTCCTTGAACGCCTTGTCCTTGATGGCCTGAGCGGTGATGGTGGTCACCGGAGCCGGGCCTTCCTTCTGGGTGCGCGGAATGTTGGAGCCGATCACCGTGACGGTGGTGATTTCCGGTTCTCCCGAAGCCTCTTGCGCTGCGGCACAGACCGGTATCAGGCTAGTGCCTGCCAGCAGGGCGATCTTGAGCATGGCGGGTAGATGTGATCTCGACATGGGGCAATCCACAGCTCTGGGGCTAAAGTAACGGGGTTATGGGCGCGCGGTGCCACGCGCCGCATTTCTGTCGGAATGTGATCTCAGAATGTAAATTTCTGCAATCAGATTGTCTTAATGGCTTCACAAACCCGCATATGTGACACATTAATGTAACGCTGCGTCAATATCGTTACGGAGGCAATCATGTCGCGTCGCCTGCCTATCCTGTTGTTTGTGATCGCAATTTTGTGCACTGCGGTATCGCCCGTGGCGGCGCAGGGGTTTTGGGGGGCGAAAGGCTATAAGGCCTTCCTGATCGGCGACCCGCAAAAGCCGCGCGAAAAGGCCCCTCAACCCGGTCTGATGATGGCCGGAGGGGGCGAATGGCCGGTGGACGCCTTCCATTGGTTCGCCGACAAGACGGGGCATGGCCACGTCGTCGTGCTGCGCGCCTCGGGCACGACCAGCACGGCGGATGAGATGTATAAGCAGATCGGCGGTTTTGCCTCGATCCGCACCTTCGTCTTTACCGACCGCAAGGCGTCAAGCGATCCGGAACTGCTCGACGCACTGAAAAAGGCCGATGGCATCTTTCTGGCCGGCGGGGATCAGGCGAACTATGTGCGCTTCTGGAAGGGCACGCCGGTCGAGGCGGCGCTCAATGCCCACGTGGCGGCGGGCAAGCCTTTGGGCGGCACCTCGGCGGGTCTGGCCGTGCAGGGGGAGTATGTGTATGGCGCCATGGACGGCGGCAGTATCGGATCCGAAGAGGCGCTGAAAGACCCGCTGGGCGCGGCAGTGACTATGGAAACCGACCTCCTCCGCTTCGACCTTTTGAAAGGCATCGTCACCGACACCCATTTCAAGGAGCGCAAGCGTCAGGGGCGGCTGGTCGCGTTTCTGGCCAAGGCGCAGCACATGGCCGGGCGGTCTCTGACGGGCATCGGCGTGGACGAGCAGACCGTGCTGGCGGTCAATGGCGACGGTTCGACGCAGGTCTATAGCAATATCGGCGGCTATGCCTGGGTGTTCGAAGGCGTCACCCCCCGGGACCTCAAGGCAGGCACGCCGCTTTCCGTGGACAATATCAAGGTCACGGGCCTTGATAAGGACAGCACCTTTAACGTCCTGACGCGGCAGATCGGGCATCCGGCCTTCGTCAAACGCTATACGGTCAGCCATGGCGTCATGCGCGAAAAGAAGCGCTGGGCGCTGGCCATTCATGGCGGGGCCGGGGTCATCGAACGCGAAAAGCTGTCGCCGGAGAAGGAAGCGCAGTATCGCGCCGGGCTCAGCGCGGCGCTGAGCAGCGGTCAGGCCGTCCTCGACAAGGGCGGCACGGCGGTCGATGCGGTCGAAGCGACGCTGCGCGTACTGGAGGACAATCCGCTGTTCAATGCCGGAAAGGGAGCGGTCTTTACCGCCGACGGCGTCAATGAGCTGGACGCGGCCATCATGGACGGGGCAACGCAAAAGGCCGGGGCGGTGGCCGGTGTCACGCGCACCAAAAACCCGGTGTCACTGGCCCGCGCGGTGATGGAAAAGTCGCCGCACGTCCTGCTGGCGCGCGACGGGGCCGATCGCTTCTCGGTCGAAAAGGGACTGGAACAGGTTGATCCCAAATACTTCTTCACCCAACCGCGCTGGGACCAGCTTCAGGCGTGGAAGGCGAGGAATCTGGCAGAGGTGGATCAGACACATCTGTTCGGCACGGTGGGCGCGGTGGCGCTCGATCAGGACGGGCATCTGGCGGCGGCCACCTCGACCGGCGGCACGACGGGCAAGCGCTGGGGCCGGGTCGGGGATTCGCCGATCATCGGCGCGGGTACCTATGCGAAGGATGGGGCCTGCGCGGTATCGGCCACGGGGACAGGTGAGTATTTCATCCGCGAATCCGCCGCGCGTCAGGTCTGCGACCGCGTACTGTGGAAGGGCCAGACCATAGCCGAGGCCGCACAGGACACCATCATGGCGGTTGGCGCCATCGGCGGCGACGGCGGCCTGATCGCCATGGACGCAGCGGGCGAGGTAGCGTTCGGTCTCAACGATCTGGGAATGTACCGCGGCACGGTATCGGCCGAAACCCCGGTGAAAACGGCTATTTTCGCGGACGAAAAATAGTGTAACGTCTGTTAAAGCCGTGTGCCGGAAAATGGACACCCCTTGTCGGCACGAGGCTTTACGAAAGTGAAGAGCGAGGCGGCGGTTCAACGGGGCCGCTGAGGGCTCAGACGCCATGTTTCAGAAAGCGCTTGAATGGGGACGCGCAAGGCCACGCCTGACATCGACGCCACCGACCGCCGCTTGCTGGCGGCGCTGCGCGAGGACTCGCGCCTGACCGTCTCGCATCTGGCCAAACAGCTCGAAATTCCGCGCACCCAGGTCTATGCGCGGCTGGCGCGGCTGGAGGCGGAAAAGATCATTGCCGGCTATACGCTGCGCATGGGGCAGGCCTTTTCGCGCACGCGGATGCGGGCTCATGTGATGATCAAATGCCTGCCGCGCTTCAATCTGGAGGTCGAGACCGAGCTGGCGCGGCTCAGCGAGGTGTCGGCCATCTACGCCATCAGCGGGGAGTACGATATCATCGCCCTGCTCGAAGCGGCCAATGGCGAGGAGGTCAACGACCTCATCGACCGTATCGGCCTGCTCGAAGGGGTGGAACGCACCACCACCTCGGTCCTTCTGGCGACCAAGCTGGAGCGCTAATCGCCTCAGAGTTTGTCGAAGACCGACCCCATTCGCGGGGCGAACAAACGCTCATAGGTGCGCAGCAGATAGTTGTCGGTCATGCCCGACACGTAATCGCAGATGACGCGCGGATCGTCCGAGGCGGCGGCGTAGCGGGCGTACTGATCGCGCGGCAACAGGCGTTTGGGGTCCGATTGCAGGGCTTCGAACACCGCCACTACCATGGCCTGCCCCTTGAACTCCAGATGCTGTACGCTGGGGGAACGGATCACCTCGTCAAACACAAACCCTTTGAGCGCTTTCAGAAACCGCGCCGGCCCGTCGGGCAGTTCGACGCGGTAGCGCAACAGCGGTTCGGCAAAGGCGTCGTCTTCGGCAAAACGCGCGTGGGTGATGAAATGCCCGACCAGCCGGTTGACATAGTGCTTGCGCGACCCCGAACCGCCGAACAGGGCGCTGACCATGCCTTCATAGACATTGTTGCCGCTTTCGTGCGGATAGCGGGCCTTGAGCGCATCGAGAAACGAGGTGCAGACGCTTTCGGGCACGGCTCGGCGAAAAGCGCTTTCGCTGACCAGAGTGAGCGCAATGGCGTCTTCGAGGTCGTGCACGCCATAGGCAATGTCATCGGCCACGTCCATCAGGCTGCAATCGAGCGATTTGTGCCGCGTGGCGTGGTGGCTGTCGGGTTGGGTGTCGAGCGCCTGAAACCGCGCCCGGTCGTCGTCGGACAGCAACTCCAGCACCCAGTCCACCACATCCGCCTCGCTGTCGAGATAACCCTTGGGTGGCTTTGAGGCGCGGCAGTCGATAATGTCGATCGTGGTCGGCCCGCGCATCAAAGCGGGTTTGCGCGCCGGGTGGGCCGCCTTCGACAGGGCAACCGGGTATTTCAGCACACCCAGAAGCGTCCGCCGCGTCAGATTGGCTCCGGCGTTTTTGGAGAAGGTCTCAAGCCGCGACAGGATGCGCAGGGTCTGGCCATTGCCCTCAAAGCCGCCGTCGTCGCGCATACAGTAGTGCAAGGCCACTTCGCCGCCGTGACCGAAGGGCGGATGGCCGAGGTCGTGGGTACAGCCGATCGCCTGAATCAGCGCCCGGTCGGGCAGGCGGGCGGCGGCGGGATGCTCAGAATGGTGGGTCTTGAGCTGCTTGTTGAGGCTGCCGCAAATCTGCGCCACCTCCAGCGAATGGGTCAGCCGCGTGCGGTAAAAGTCGCTGTCCCCCAGATTGAGGATCTGCGTCTTGCCCTGAAGGCGACGGAAGGAGGCGGAATGGATGATGCGGGCATAGTCGATATCCCCGGCATCGCGGGCGTCATCGGCTTTGGCGGACCAGTTTTCGCGGCGGGCGTACCAAGACATCAGATTCGTTCACGGCTTCGGAAAATACCACCTTTAAGGGGCGCGACGCCTCACCGCCAGTGACGAATCCACCGCAACACGCTAAACACACCAAAACTCAGAGGATTCCCCCATGCCCCGCCGTTTCTGCTTTGCCCTCGACCTGCACGACGATGCCGACCTGATCACCCGTTACAAGGCCTGGCACGCGCCCGGTAAGGTGCCGGGCCCCATCATCCGCAGCATCCGCGAGGCCGATATCCAGTCCATGGAAATCTGGCAGGCGCATGATCGCATGTTCATGATCATGGAGGTCGGCGACACCTTCGCGCCGGACGCCAAGGCCGCCGCCGATGCGGCTTCGGAAGACGTGCAGGCGTGGGAGCGCCTGATGTGGGAATTCCAGAAGCCCCTGCCCAAGGCGCAGCCGGGCGAAAAGTGGGTGCCCATGACCCGTATCTTCGATCTGGGCGAACAGCCTTAAATGTAAGGTCTGAGGGCCGCCGCCAGAACCGGCACCTGCGCGGTGGCCAGCCCGGCCAGATTGACTCGTCCTGACGCCGCCATGTAGATGCCGTGCTGGGTGCGCAGGCTCAGCACCTCTTCCGGGCTGAGCGGCAGGGTCGAAAACAGGCCGTTCTGCCGCGTCAGAAAGCCCAGACCCGGATGCGCCGCCGCCAGCGCCGCGCGCAGGCTGTGGACACGCAGACGCATGGCGTCGAGTTCATCGGACCACATTTTCGCAAGCGCCGCGTCGCCGAGGATCAGCCGCACCACCGCCGCCCCGTGATCGGGCGGCATGGACCACAGGGTGCGCGCGAGGTTGATCAGATTGCCGCGCAGCCGCTCACGCCGGGCCGCATCGCGGCACTGATAGAAGAGGGCGCCGACGCGATCGCGGTAAAGGGCGAAATTCTTGTTGCACGAATAGGCGATCAGGGCTTCGGGCACCTGTTTCAGCAGATCACGCATCGGCGCGGCATCGGCTTCGAGGCCCTGCCCCAATCCCTGATAGGCGAGGTCGATCAGCGGCAGCAGGCCGCGTTCGGCGCACAGGCCGGCCACCTCACGCCACTGCTCCGGGCTGAGATCGGCCCCGGTCGGGTTGTGACAGCAGGCGTGCAGCAGAACGATGTCGCCGGGTGCCGCACCTTCCAGCGCCTTGCGTAAGGCAGGGAAGATCACCGACTGCGTGTCGCGGTCGAAAGAGCGGTATTCACGGATCGTCAGCCCGGCGTCTTCCAGCAGGGGGAAGTGGTTGATCCAGGTCGGCGTCCCCACCCACACCGTTGCGCCGGGCCGGGCGCGGTTGAGCAGCTCCGCCGCCAGCCGCAGCGCCCCGGTGCCACCGGGCGTCTGCACGCCGCTCAGTGCCGTATCACCGCGCCGCGCCTCACCGAACACCACCGGGATCAACGCTTCGACAAAGCCCATATCGCCGGCCGTTCCCAGATAGCTCTTGGAGGTTTGGCTGTGCAGCAGGGCGGCTTCGGCCTGTTTGACGGCGGCCATGACCGGGGTATGGCCCTGTTCGTCCTTATAGACGCCGACGCCGAGGTCGATCTTGTCGACGCGCGGATCGGCCCGATGCAACTGGATGAGTTCCAGCAGGCTGTCGGCCGGCTGATCCGTCAGGGCGGCGAAGAGGGGGGAGGCGGTCAGGGTCGCGGTCACATCGAAGTCCAGTTCAGGCGGTAAAAATCTGCCCGTCGCGCACGGCGACCGGCCAGGGGGTGAGGGACGCGCCGGGGCAGGGACCGCCGACGCACACACCGTTCGCGATGTCGAACAGCGCGCCGTGCCACTGACAGCGGATCAGGCCGCCATCGGGCGTCAGATAGTCGTCCAGCGTCTGACAGAGCTGCAAACCCGCGTGTGGGCAGGCATCGACATAGCCGTGTACCGCCTGGCCCCGCCGCACGACAAAGCCGTGAAAACGCGCCTCGCCCACCTGAAGCACATAGTTGCGCGCGGTGCCGTCGGGTATGCGCTCAAGCGGCCCCAGCGCAATACCGGGGCGGACTTCCATTAGGCGGGGCAAGGTGCCGGTCATGGGGCCACAGCTGGGAGGATGCGCGCCGTGCAGGGACCAAAGCCGATAGAGACAAATCCCTCGGCCTCGGCGCGGGCAAACAGGTCGAGCTCGTCGCCGTCCTCGAGGAAACGGCGCGTTTCGCCCGACGCCAGGGTGAGGGGGGACTTGCCCCCTTCGGTCAGTTCCAGCAGGCTGCCTGCTTCGTGCGGCTGCGGTCCGGACAGGGTGCCGGTCCCCAGAAGGTCGCCGGGGCGCAGATTGCAGCCGCCGCTGGCGTGGTGGGCGATGATCTGCGCCACGGTCCAGTACATGGCCTCTTCGGCGCGCGATTGCGCCAGTTCAACCGCTGTGCTCAGGCCCGGCGTGCGCAAGCGGGCCCCCAGACGGATGCGATAGCCGCCCTGTGCCTGATCCTCAGCGTCGATCAGATAGGGCAGGGGGGCCGGATCATTGCTGACGCGAGGCAAGGGCACGGTACGGAAGGGGGCCAGCGCCTCGGCCGTGATCACCCAAGGCGATATCGTGGTATGGAAATTCTTGGCCAGAAACGGCCCCAGAGGCTGATACTCCCACGCCTGCACGTCGCGCGCCGACCAGTCGTTGAGCAGGCAAAACCCGGCGATCCGCTCAGAGGCTTCGCAGATCGGCACGGGCTGCCCCAGCGCGTTTTCGCCGCCGATAAAGACACCCAGCTCCAACTCGTAATCAAGGCGCTGCGTGGGGGCAAAGCGCGGGGTCTCGGCGTCCGGGGCCTTGATTTGACCGTATGGGCGCGTCACCGGCTCACCCGACACGCGCACCGAAGAGGCGCGGCCGTGATAGCCGATGGGGACATGCTTGTAATTGGGCAGCAGGGGGTTGTCGGGCCGGAACAGCTTGCCCACCGCGGTGGCGTGGTGGATGCCGACATAGAAGTCGGTGTAGTCACCGATCTCGGTGGGGAGATACAGGGTGCAGGTCTGAGCCGCATAGAGGTGCGGTGACACGGCCGCCTGATGCGACACTTCGCTGAGAAGGGACGAAAGACGCTGACGCAGGGCGCGGCGCTCAGGGGCCGGGCGACCAAACAGGGCATTAAGCGTGCGCGCGCCCAGCGCCGCCGCGTCGCCCTCGATCAGTCCCGCTTCAAAGAGGCCGCGCAAGTCGAGGATATGTTCGCCAATGGCGGCCCCCACGCGGCGGTCATCCGACCCGCCCGGCGCAAACACGCCCAGCGGCAGGTTCTGGATCGGAAACTCGGCGTGGCTGTTGGCGTCAGGGAGCCAGCTTTTGCGGTCCGCGTCGTGGGTAAAGTCGATCATGGCAGTCGGGCCTTTCCAAAGCCGCCCCATCCGGCGTCGTAATCGCCTTGCAGGCCTGGCAGAGTGAGGGCCTGAGGGGTGGGGCGCAGCACAAAGCGCGTTTCAAACATGAAGGCCATGGTGCCTTCGTACTTATGGGGTTTCAGGTCCGCCGATACCCCCGCATCATAGCTGGCGCGATCCGGGCCGTGGGCGTTCATGCAATTGTGCAAGGACGCGCCACCGGGGGCGAAGCCTTCGGCCTTGGCGTCATAGATGCCTTCGATCAGGCCCATAAATTCGCTCATGATATTGCGGTGGAACCACGGCGGGCGGAAGGTATGTTCGGCCACCATCCAACGCGGCGGGAAGATCACAAAGTCGCAGTTGGCCGTGCCGGGCGTGTCAGAAGGCGCGGTCAGGACGGTAAAAATCGACGGGTCGGGGTGGTCGAAACTGACCGTATTGATCGTGTTGAAGCGCCGCAGATCGTAGCGGTAAGGACACAGATTGCCGTGCCACGCCACTACATCGAACGGCGAATGATCGAGCGTCGTGGTCCACAACTGGCCCTGAAATTTCTGGATCAGTTGATGCGGCGACTCTTCGTCTTCAAAGGTGGCCACCGGGGCTTCGAAATCGCGCGGATTGGCCAACCCGTTGGCCCCGATGGGCCCCAGATCGGGCAGGCGGAAGGCCGCGCCGTGGTTTTCGCAGATATAGCCGCGCGCTGTCCCTTCCGGCAGTTCGACTCGGAATTTCAGCCCGCGCGGGATCAGGACGACGCTGAGCGGTGCCGCCTCGATCACCCCGCATTCGGTGAGGATTTTCAGAGCCCCGTCCTGCGGCACGATCAGCCATTCGCCATCGGCATTGAAAAAGGCGCGCCGCGTCATGCTGGCCGTGGCGGCATAAAGATAAATCGTCACGCCGGTCTGGGTCGCCACATCGCCATTGGCGGCATAGGCCGTCATCCCGTCGATAAAATCGACCGAATCGTGAGGCGTCGTCAGCGGCGACCAGCGCAGGCGGTTGGGCGAGGGGGGCGGCCCGTCCGTGCGCCAGCCGGGGGCGTCTAACGGCGCAAAGGCCGCGTGCTGCGCCGATGGCCGCAGACGATAGAACCAGGTGCGGCGGTTTTCACTGCGCGGGGCGGTAAACGCCGTACCCGAAAACTGCTCGGCATAGAGGCCGAACGGCACGGCCTGCGGCGCGTTCTGGCCCACGGGCAGGGCACCGGGCACGGCCTCGGTGGCGAAATGATTGCCAAATCCGCTGAGATACGCGCGCATCACGCATCGACCGAGATGACGCCGCGGCGGATCTGATCGAGTTCGATCGACTCGAACAGGGCCTGAAAATTGCCGTTGCCGAAGCCCTCATTGCCCTTGCGCTGGATGATCTCAAAGAAGATCGGTCCGAACAGGTTTTCGGTGAAGATTTGCAGCAGGATACCCTCTTCGCCGACATTGCCGTCGATCAGGATGCGGTTGCGGCGCAGCCGTTCAAGGTCTTCGCCGTGGCCGGGCACGCGCTTGTCCACCAGCTCGTAATAGGTCTCGATCGTGTCCTGAAGCCGCACGCCGCGCGCCCGCAGCTTTTCCACCGTGGTGTAGATGTCGTCGGTGGTCAGCGCCAGATGCTGGATGCCTTCGCCCTTGTATTCTCTTAGATATTCCTCGATCTGGCTCTTGTCGTCCTGCGACTCGTTGAGCGGGATGCGGATGGCCTTGTCCGGGGCGATCATGGCCTGAGAAAAGAGGCCGGTGGCCTGCCCCTTGATGTCGAAATACTTCTGCTCCTCGAAGCCAAAGATGCGCGAATAAAAGTCCGACCACACGCGCATCTGACCGCGATGCACATTGTGCGTGAGGTGGTCGAGCAGGTCGAGCCCGACGCTGTGCTCGCGCTCGGCAGCCTCCGCCCCCGGTACGGCGAACCAGTCGGCATAGAGCTGATCTGTGTCGGGGGTCAGATAAAGGTAGGAGCCGCCGATGCCCTGAAGGACAAAACTGCCGTCGCCCAGCGTACCAGCGGCGGCGTCGGCGGCCTTGGCTCCGCGCGACAATGCGGCCTCAAAGGCGGTTTTTGGATCGGCGACGCGGAAAGCCATGCCCGACGCCGAAGGGCCATGCCCCTGACGGAAGTCGGCCGCCTGACCGGTCGCCTCTTCGTTGAGCAGCAGGTTGATACGGCCCTGTTTGTAACGTGTCACGGCCTTGGACGGATGACGCGAGGCGGCGACAAAACCCAGGCGCTCGAAATGGGCGCGCATGGCGGCGGGGTCGGGGCTGGTGAACTCGACAAACTCAAAGCCGTTCAGACCCATCGGGTTGTGCGGAGTGATGGACATGGCGACCTCCTGTTTGTTTCCTTTGATATAGTATCTATTGCAACAATTTAAAAAAATCCAGTCTCTTTTTCGTGAGGTGGCTGGAAGGGACGCGACGTGAGGCCTAGTCTTCCGTCATGCGCGCCCTTATCCTCCTGCCGCTTGTGGCAGCCTCTCTGATGCTGTCTGGCCTGTCCCGGCCACAGGTCAGCCATGCCCCGTTCGGCGTGACGGCGGGCGGTGAGGCGGTGGAACGCTTCACCCTGCGCAACGGACGCGGTTCCGAGGTGTCGGTCCTGACCTATGGGGCCATTCTCGATGCGGTGCGGGTGCGCGACCGGCGCGGGTATTTGGATAATGTGGTGCTCGATCTGGCCGACCTGAAGGCGCATGAGGCGCGCGCCAATTTCAGTGCCTTGGTCGGACGCTTCGCCAATCGCATCTCCGGAGGTGGCTTTACGCTGGACGGGCAGCGGGTGGTGCTCGACCTCAAGGGCGGGATCGTCTCGCACGGCGGCAGGCCGGGCTTTTCCGGGCGGGTGTGGACCGCTGAGCCCTGTACGACGCCGGGGTGCCGCGCCGTGACACTGCGCTATGTCAGCCCCGATGGCGAGAATGGCTTTCCGGGGACGTTGCACGTCTCGGTGACCTATAGCCTGTCCGACGACGACACCCTGACGCTGGATTATCGCGCCACGACGGACAAGCCGACCGTGATCAACTTGACGAACCACGCCTATTTCAATCTGGGCGGGGCGGCATCGGGTTCGACCGACGGCCACTATCTGCAACTGAAGGCCGAGGCTATCACCGCCTTGTCGGACAAGAAGCTGCCGACGGGGGCCTTGCGCCCGGTCGCGGGCACGCCGTTTGATTTCCGTCGGCCCGCTCAGATCGGTACGCAGATCGTCAGGGCCGACCCGCAACTGAAGATCGGCGGCGGTTTTGACCATAATTTTGTGCTGAACAAACCCCAACCCGGCGCGCTGAGCGTGGCGGCGCGGGCCTGGGACCCGAAAAGCGGGCGGACGCTGGAAATGAAGACCACCGAGCCGGGGTTACAGCTTTTCACCGGCAACGGCTTCAATGGCACGCTGAAAGGGCGGGCGGGCAATCGCATCTGGCCGCGCGACGGCTTTGCGCTGGAAACCCAGCATTTTCCCGACAGTCCCAACCGCCCTGAATTTCCTTCGACCGTGCTGCGGCCGGGCGAGGTCTTTCATTCGGTGACGACGATCCGCTTCGGCACGGCGAAGACGCTGAAACAGGCGTTTCCGGATTAAAAAACCCCGATCTTGCGACCGGGGCCTTTTTATCATCCGATTTTGGCCGGTTCGAGCTTCGGCATCAAAAGATGCACCGCCAGAAGCGCCAGAAAATAGCCCGTCGCCGCATAGACGAAGATGGGCGTGTAGGAGCCGATCTTGTCGAGCACGAAGCCCGCATATTTGGCCATGGCCATGCCGCCAAAGGCCCCGAACATACCGCCGATCCCTACGACGGAACCCACAGCGCCATTGGGGAAGACGTCCGACGGCAGGGTGTAGAGATTGGCCGAAAAGCCCTGATGCGCGGCGGTCGCTACACCAATGATGGCCACGGCGACCCACAGATTGTCGGCCATGGCCGCGACGCCCACCGGCAGGGCCAGAGCGGCGCAGATCAGCATGGTGACCTTGCGCGCGGCATTGACGCTCCAGCCGCGCTTGATGAACTGCGACGACAGCCAGCCGCCGCCCACCGAACCGATGTCGGAGAGGAGGTAGATGGCCACCAGCGGCGGGCCAAAGGTCTTGAGATCAAGGCCATAGCGCTTGTGCAGGAAATCCGGCAGCCAGAAGAGGAACATCCACCAGATGGGGTCGATCAGAAACTTGCCCAGCGCATAGCCCCAGGTTTCCCGGGCACGGATGACCCTGCCCCACGAGACCTTTTCGACCGTGACCACCGGGTCATGTTCGATATGGCTGAGTTCCAGCGCATTGACTTTTTTATGTTCGCGCGGGCGGCGATAGACCAGCCACCAGACGGGCAGCCACAGAAGGCCGACAGCGCCGGTAAAGATAAAGGCCGCCTGCCAGCCGAATGTCAGGGTAATGGCCGGAATGACCAGCGGCGTGACAATGGCGCCGATATTGGTCCCGGCGTTGAACAGGCCGACCGCAAAGGCGCGTTCGGACTTGGGGAACCACTCAGATACCGCCTTGACGCCGCCGGGGAAGGCCCCGCCTTCGCCGATGCCGAGGAAGACGCGGGCGATGATGGCGTCTTTCAGCGATGACATGGCCGCGTGGCAGATATGCGCCGCCTGCCAGATGACAAAGGCCAGAGAGAAGCCGATGCGCGCCCCGAAGCGATCCACGATCTTGCCAAAGGCCAGATAGGAGAGGGCGTAGGCGAACTGGAACCAGAAGACCAGATCGGCATAGTCCAGCTCGCTCCAGCCGAATGCCGCTTGCAGGGTCGGCTTGAGCAGGCTGACCGTCTGACGGTCCACATAGTTGATGACCATGGCCGTGAACAGCAATGTCACGACCAGCCAGCGATAGCGCGTCGCGCCCGCCGGGGCGTGCGTGCCCGAAGGTGGCTGCATGGCGGTTTCCTTTTATTTTGTCTTGTTTTCGTGAGTGTCTTTGGCGTTCAGGGCCCCGATCAGCGCTTTCATATTGTCGATATAGGCGCTGGTCGAAATGCCGATGACGGGTTTATCGGCGAGGTAGGGCGAGGTGTCGGTCTTGTCGCCGACGTGCGTCGAGCGGTAATCGCCCTCGGCCGGCGTCGGCGAACCATCCCCGATATACGGGTTGGAGGTCGATTTCAGCTCGGTCGGCCACCAGCCGTCCTTGTTCAGCGACTTGACCAGCTGATCGGCGGTTTCGGCGACGCGGCTGTGGTTGAGGTCGGAATCACTGTGTTCCTCGATCAGGAAATAACGCGGCAGCGGCTTGGCCACGCCGTATTTCAGCGGCGAACCTTTGGAGGCCTCTTCCGGCGGGGTGGCTTTCAGCTTTTCATAGTCCTGACGCAGCTTGGCAACATTGATCGAGCGCGTCGAGCTGTAGTGGCGCAGTGTATGCTCCGGAGTGTAGTCGGCATAGTAGTGGCCATTGATAACGTTAGAGCCTTCGCGGTGCGTATAGAGCGCCTTGTTGGTGCCCAGTTCGACAAAGGACGGATAGAGGGGCTTTTCGCCGGGCAAACGCACCGAGTCGAGCCAGTCGAGCGCTGCCGGGATGGGCGCCAGATATTTGCTGTCGCCGGTGAGCTTATAGAAGTCCATCAACTGCCGGATGGCGCTGGCGGTGGTGTGCGCCGACAGGGATTTCGGCTCATAGGTCCGCGCCCCGGCGGGCTTGAGATCGGGCGTATATTGCAGCGCCCAGCCGGCCTGGGGCGCGCCGTTTTGCGCCAGAATATAGATGTTCATGCCGCGGTTTATGGCATCGAGCACGCGCGTTTCGCCCAGCGCCTGATAGCAGAGGATCAGGAAGTGGACATTACCGGCGGCCACATCGTCATTGAAGGTGATGTACGACGTGTAGTCCGGCTGACCGTGGTGCGAAAACTCGTATTTCAGCGGATACCGCTGCGGCCAGCCGCCATTGGGGTACTGGCTCTTGAGCACGAAGTCGATCGCCTTTTCGAGCGAGGGTTTGTACTTCGGGTCGTGCTTTTCGAGGTAGAGACGCAGGATGAAGGTCATCGCCTCCACCGTGCCGTCGTCGTCATAGGTGGCATTGCCCCAGTAGTGCTGGAACTCTTCCATGCGCCAGGCGTTCTTGCCGATGGTGTCGTACCACTGCTTCGTCGAGGCCTCGCCGCCGAAGTCGATGAAATAGTGCCAGCCGCCATTGTCCTGCTGACCGAAGATCAGGGCGGCAGCGGCCTTTTCGGCGGCGGTGTAGTAATACTCATCGCCCGTGGCATGGTAGGCATCGAGGAACAGTTGGCCCATGGTCGCCGTGCCCGGCGGCTGCACCCAGATCATGCTGGGGCGCGCCTCAAGCTCCCCCCAGCGGCGCGACATGTCCGGCAGATAGGACCACACATAGCCGCCGTTGGTCGAAACGGTTTCGACCATGAACGTCGTGGCCTTGCGCATGGTCTTTTTGATCGCGCTGTCCGACGGCTGAGGGGCGGCGTCGGCGAGAGGGCTGCACAGAGCCAGACACAGGCCCGCGAGGCCTGCAATCGATTTAACAAGGGGGCGCATGAAGGTCCCGTCTTTCCCGAATGTTTCCGTATGTTCTTGGTCTTTTGCCCAGCTTATACGGTAATGACACCGGTTTCCAGCGCGTCCGCACAAATTTTTTTCCTGTGCGCGGGGTACCGCTCAGTTGGGCAGGGGATAGGGCGAAAGGGCGGCGCTGAGGCGGCCGATGCTGACGGGCTTTGACAGGTTGCCGTCCATGCCGGCGTCGAGGCAAAGCTGACGCTCGTCGATCAGGCCCTGCGGCGTCAGGCCGATGACAACCACGGGCGGGATCAGGCGGCGGCGTTCCAGATCGCGGATCTGTCGCGTCGCCCGTACACCGTCCATATCGGGCAGGTCGATACTGAGCAGGACCACCGGCCCCCGGCCCGACAACAGGGATTCCAGCAGGGCCTGCCCGCTGGTCACCACCTCGGTCTTCAGCCCCAGATCGTCGAGCAGCGTCACGATGAGATCGGCGCTGGGGGCGTGCGGTTCGGCCAGAAGGATGACAGGGGCGTCGGACGCCATGAACAAGCGGACCTTTCGGGGGGAGGCGCAGGCTTATCGAAACCTTGCGCCCCTGTGCCTAGCCCGATATGGCGGCATTGTATGTGCACTCGTACACATAAGGGGTAAAGGTAATGAGGCCCCCGATGGACACGCTCCACCCCGAACTTCTGAGCAGCAATTTGCTGATGGCGCTGCGCCCGGCCGACCGGATGCGGCTTCAGGCGCGCATGGAGACGATCACCGCGCCGCGCGGCATGGTCCTGTTCAATGCCGGGGACGTGGTGCGCCACGCCTGGTTTCCGCTGGGCAGCACACTGGTCGGGTTCCGGGTGCTGCTTGATGACGGGCGCGGGGTCGAAACGGCGCTGGTCGGGCGCGAAGGCGCGGTCGGCGGCATCGTCAGTCAGGGACGGCTGCCCGCCTTTTCCTGCGCCGAAGTGCAGTTTCCGGGCAAGCTGCTGCGCATTGATCTTCAGGCTCTGGAGGCGCTGAAAAGCGAGTCCCTCACCCTGCGCTACTTCTTTGCCCGCTATTCCGACTGTCTGCTGGCGCAGGTGTTTCAGTCGGTGGCCTGTAATGCCACCCACACGATCGAACAGCGCGCGGCGCGCTGGCTCAGTCTGGCGCTCGACCGCACCGAAAGCGCGACAATTCCGCTGACGCAGGATCAGTTGTCGTCTATGCTCGGCGTCGGACGGGCCTATGTCAGCCGCGTCATGGGCGTGATGCAGCGCGACGGTCTGCTGGCCACGGTGCGCGGGCGGGTCGAAATCCGCGATCCGGCGGGGCTCCGGCAACGCGCCTGTGGTTGCGGGGCGCAGGTGCGGGCCCATTTCGACGAGGTGCTGGCGGGTGTCTATCCCGCCGCCGAAGACAGTGAGATCACCGCCAAATGAAACTGCATGGCTATTTCCGCTCCTCCGCCGCCTGGCGTGTGCGTATCGCTCTGGCGCTGAAAGGCCTCGACTACGATCAGGTGTTTGTCCATCTGCGCCATGGCGACCAGCGCGCGCCCACCTATCTGAAAGTCAATCCGCAGGGGCTGGTTCCGGCGCTGGAGGTGGAGGACGGGGCGGTGCTGACCCAGTCTCTGGCTATCTGCGAATATCTGGATGAGGTCTATCCGCAATCGCCCCTGCTGCCGGGCACGGCGCTGGCGCGGGCGCGCATCCGCGCCTTTGCCTACGCCATTGCCTGCGAAATCCACCCGTTGCAGAACCTGCGTGTGCTCAACCGACTGAAGGCGCTGGGGCAGGACGAGGCGGGCGTCAGGGCGTGGGCGCAGGAAACGATAGCCACGGGCTTTGATGCCTGCGAAGCCCTGCTGGACGGACAGGCCGGACCTTTTTGCTTTGGAACTGAGGTGACTCTGGCCGATATTTTTCTGGTGCCGCAGATGGCCAATGCCCGCCGCTTCGGCGTCGAACTGCGCTGGCCGCGTCTGACAGAGATCGAAGCCGCCTGCCTCCGCCATCCGGCCTTTGAGGCCACGCGACCTGAACGGCAACCCGACGCCGAGTGATTGGGTTTGGACCCTAGACCGGGTTGCGGTATAGCCGACCCTTTTCGACCACCAGAATGATGCTGATGGCTGTCAGGCCCAGCCCCATGGCGGCCAGCGGCAGAAGCCACACGCCGCCGGACCAGAACTGACCGATCCACGCCCCGATCAGACCGCCGCCGACCATCGACAGCACCCCCTGAAGCGAGGCCGCCGTACCCGCGACGTGGCCGACCTTTTCCATGGCAATCGCTGTGAAGTTGGAGGTGCACATGGCCATGCACATCATGGTCAGGCCTTGCAGAAGCGTGAAACTGATCAGGGTCTCATAGCCCAACAGCGCCCACACCACGTGGATGGCCGACAGGATGATCAGGGCGGTCAGCGAGCGGTGCGACATGACGCGCGTCCCCAGTCGCTCGACCAGCCGGATATTGGTGAAGGCCCCGACCGCCATGGCGCCGGCGCACAGGGCGAAGACCAGCCCCAGATAGCCCGGCTGATGAAACACCTCTTCGAAAATCTGCGGCATCATCGACAGATAGCACAGGATCATCGACGTCATCACCATCACCGCCAGCCCATAGCCAAGCGAGGTGGGCTCAGAGGCGATATAGCGCGCCACGCGGAGGAACTTGCCGGGAGACGGGGCGAAGCGCTGTTCCACCGGCAGGGTTTCCGGCAGGCGCAGGCCCACCCACACAAAGACCAGCAGACCGGCAATGGTCAGGGCAAAGAAGATGCCGCGCCACGGAAAGCCCAGCATGATCAGCTGACCGAGGCTGGGGGCCATGATCGGCACGGCCATGAAGATGACGTGCGAGGTCGAGAGCACCTTGGCCATGCGCGCGCCGGAATAGAGGTCGCGGATGGCCGACCGCGGAATGACATTGGCCGAGGCCGCGGCTATGCCCTGAAAGAAACGCAGCAGGATCATGTGTTCCAGATCGGTGACCAGCGACACGGTCAGCGACAGAAGCACATAGACGATCAGGCCGCCCAGCAGCACACGGCGGCGTCCCAGCCAGTCCGACAGGGTGCCGCACAGAAACTGACCTATGCCCATCCCCATGAAGAAGACCGAGATGATCAACTGCATAGGGTTGGCATTGTCGATGCCGAAATCCGCCGCCATGTGCGGCAGGGCGGGCAGCATGGTGTCCACGCTCAGCGCCGTCGCGGCCATGCAGGCGGCGATAATGGCGACAAATTCGGGAAAGGGCGGGATGTCCCTGGGGGGCAGCTTCAACATGACGCGCTCCCTATAGCCGGGTGACGCTGCGAAAGAAATTATGAGTTTGAGAAAAAGCACACGTCCGGCAAGCTGAGCCGATGAACAGCGAAGACATGGCTCTGATCCTGCTGGCTGCCGGCCATTCCCGGCGCTTTGGCGATGAAGACAAGCTGATGGCCGATCTCGACGGCCGGCCGCTGGGTGTGCATATGGCGGAGCGCCTTTGCGCCCTGAACTGGCGGCAGAAACTGGCCGTTGTCGTGTCGGATGAGCTGCGGAACACCCTGACCGGGCTTGGGTTTGAGACTCTGACTCCGCTACCGCTGGCAGGCATGGGCGACAATCTGGCGCTGGCGGCGCGTCAGGTGGGCGGGGCCGCCGGGGTGGTGGTCTGTCTCGCCGATATGCCCTTTGTGCCCCTGACGCACATCTCGGCTCTGGTGAGCGCGCTCGGTGAAGGTATCACCATTGCCGTCAGTACCGTCGGTGAGGCGAAAGGGCCGCCTGTGGCCTTCTCTGCAAACCATATCGGGGCCCTGCGCGCCCTCAGCGGCGATGCAGGGGCGCGACGGATACTGATCTCAGCCGCCGTTCAAACCGTAAGCATAGAGGCTTCATGTGACGCGTTATCTGACATCGACACCCCGGACGATCTGGAGCGGGCGCGCGGACGGTTTGGATAAAGCAAATGTCACTTTGCGGGCGGACCAAATCCGCTAAGCTGGCCGGATAACAAAGAGATATCAGGGGAGGCTGTGTTGAAATTCACCATCAATGGTAAGGCCTACGATCAGGACGTGCCCGAGGATATGCCGCTCCTGTGGGCGCTGCGCGACACGTTCGGGCTGGTCGGCACCAAGTTCGGCTGCGGTATTGCCCAGTGCGGGGCGTGCACGGTCCACGTCGATGGCACGCCGGTGCGCGCCTGTATCACGCCGGTCGGCGCCGTCGAAGGCGAGGCGGTGACCACCATCGAGGGCATTGGCCAGACCAAGGAAGGCAAGGCGCTTCAGGCGGCCTGGCTTGAGGTCGATGTCATGCAGTGCGGCTATTGTCAGGCCGGGCAGATCATGACCGCCGCAGCCCTGCTGAAAGAAACGCCGAAGCCCACCGATGCCGATATCGACGTGGCCATGGACGGCAATCTGTGCCGTTGCGCCACCTATACCCGCATCCGCGCGGCGATCAAAAAGGCCGCCGGTGTGGCGCTGGCCGATACGCGGGAGGCCTGAGCATGGACGATGTGAAGATTTCGCGCCGCCTGTTTGTCTCTGCGGCTGTGTTGGCGGGCGGGGGGTTTGTCATGGGCTTCGGGGCCTCGCCGTCCGAAGCGCAGTCGGCCGCCGCGCGCCTGACCGACTACGTCGCCGTCGCCCCTGACGGGACCGTCACCATCCGCGCCAAGAACCCGGAGGTGGGACAGGGCGTCAAGACCATGCTGCCCATGATCATCGCCGAAGAGATGGACGTCGATTGGGCGCAGGTGCGCGTCGAAACCGCACCGGTCGATGAAAAAACCTATGGCCCGCAATTCGCGGGGGGCTCGCTGACCACGCCGATGAATTACGAGACCATGCGCCGGGCCGGGGCGGCCGCGCGCGCCATGTTTCTTCAGGCCGGGGCCGAGGCGCTGAAGGTGCCGGTGGCGGAGCTGAGCGCCGTGAAAGGCACGGTCGTGCACAAGGCCAGCGGCAAAAAGCTGAGCTACGGGACGCTGGCGACGGCGGCCGCGAAGGTCCCCGTACCGGACCTCAAGACCGTCGCGCTGAAAGACCCCAAAACCTTCACCCTGATCGGGCAGTTCAAGGGTGGCGTCGATAGCCCGAAGATCGTCAGGGGCGCGCCCATCTTCGGCATCGACACGGTGGTGCCGGGGATGAAGTACGCCATACTGGCCAAGCCGCCGGTCTATGGCGCGAAGCTCAAATCCGCCAATCTCGATGACATCCGCAAGCTGCCCGGGGTGGCGCAGGTCTTCACGCTGGAGGGTAAGGGGGATTTCCACGGGATTCAGGACTGTGTCGCCATCGTCGCCGATCAATGGTGGTACGCCAAATCGGCGCGCGACCAGCTTGATATCGTCTGGGACGAGGCCATCGGTGTGCCGCACGATACGGCGACCTATGCGGCGCAGGCAGAAACCCTGCTGACCGGCAGCGGCGAGCCCATCCGTGACAAGGGCGATGTCCGGACGGCGCTGGCGGCGGCGGCCAAAACCGTCGAGGCTGTCTATGAGACGCCCTTCATCCCGCACGTGCCGCTGGAACCGCAGAACTGTACGGCGAGAGTAACGGCGGACGGCATCGAAATCTGGGCCCCGACCCAGTCGCCCGGCGGGGGCCGGCGACTGGTGGCTCAGACCCTGGGCGTGCCGGAAGAGAAGGTCACGGTGCACATGGTGCGGGGCGGCGGCGGCTTCGGGCGGCGGCTGGAAAACGACTATATGGTCGAAGCGGCGGCGGTGGCGCAAAAGGCCGGGGTGCCGGTCAAGCTGTTGTGGACGCGCGAAGACGACATCGCCTACGACTACTTCCGGCCCGGCAATTATCACCGTCTGCGCGCCGGTCTGGATGGTGCGGGCGGCCTCAGCGCCTATCAGGCGCACGGCGTGACCTTTGCGCGCGGCGGCAAGACTGCGCAGGGGGCTGGCATAACCCCGGACGGTTTTGCACAGATCACCGTGCCCAACTACCGGCTGGAGCAATCGCTGATCGAGACGCTTGTCCCCACAGGCTATTTGCGCGCGCCGTCGTCCAATTCTCTGGCCTATGTGCACGAATGTTTCCTCGATGAGGTGGCGCACGCGGCGGGCAAGGACCCGTTCGACTTCCGCCTGCACCTGATTGAAACGGCCGGTAAGGGTCCTGCGGCTGAGGGTCGTGGCCCGGACTACGATCTGAAACGGCTGAAAGTGATACTGGATACGCTGAGGACGCGGTCGGGGTGGGACAGGCGCAAACCGGCGGCGGGTGAAGGCTTTGGCCTGGCCACCTATTTCAGCCATCGCGGCTATTTTGCCGAGGTGGCCAAGGTGCGGGTGAGCCCGGACGGCACGTGGCGCGTCCTCAAGGTGTGGGTGGTCGGCGATGTCGGGTCGCAGATCATCAACCCGGCAGGCGCGATCAATCAGGTCGAAGGCTCGGTCATCGACGGTATTGGCGAACTGCGTCAGGCCATCACCTTCGACAAGGGGCGCGCGGTGCAGGGCAATTTCCACGAGGTGCCGCTGATGCGCATGTCCGAAGCGCCGCACATCGACACGCACTTTGTCCTCAGCGACAACCCGCCGACCGGGCTGGGCGAGCCGGCCCTGCCGCCGGTCATTCCGGCTGTGTGCAACGCCATCTTTGCAGCGACGGGTGTGCGCGTGCGCAAGCTGCCGCTGACGCCGGAGGCTTTGGCGAAAAAGGCGTGAGCGAGGTTTTCGACATCGCGGTCCCGGCCTATGCCGACTACGTGCTCGACGATCTGTGGCGCTGGCGAAGCGAAGGGCTGAAGACGGCGCTTCTGACGCTGGTGGCCATCGACGGCGCGTCGCCCCGACCTCTGGGCAGCCAGATGGCCGTGGCCGAAGACGGGCGTGCGGTTGGGGCCATTACCGGCGGCTGCGCCGAACAGGCTCTGGTGCGTGACGCGCTGAGCGCCATCGCCCGCGGCCGCAATCATCTGGAACGCTACGGCGAAGGCTCGCGCTTTCGTGACATCGTTTTGCCGTGTGGGTCGGGGATCACGGTTAGCTTCGATGTGACCCTGAGCGATGCGGTCCTCGCGCGGTTGCGAACGGCGCGCCAGCAGCGGCGTGAGGCCGTCTATGTGTGGGACAGGGGCTTTGAGCGGCTCTACCGGCCGCAACCGCGTGTGCTGATTGTGGGGCAGGGGCCGATTGTGCCGGTGCTGGCGCAGATGGCAGGTCTGGGTGAGTTCGCCACGGCGGTGGTGTCACCCGACGACGCCACGCGCCAACGCAGTCGGGCCGAGGTCATCCGGCCCTTAAGCGCTGCGTCCGGCAGCGTCCTCACGGGTCTGATCGACGCCGCCACCGCCGTCATCAGCCTGTTCCACGACCACGACTATGAGCCGGAGATACTGGCGACGGCCTTGCGTTCAGAAGCCTTCTATATCGGAGCGCTGGGCAGCCGTCGTACCCATGCCCGGCGCATCGAAACGCTCAAAGCCCTGGGTTTTGACGCGCCACAGATCAACCGTATCCGAGGGCCGGTCGGGCTCGATATCGGGGCGAAAACGCCGCCGGAAATCGCCGTCTCCATATTGGCGGATGTGATCCGGGCGTGGCGGGGCTAATTGGCTTTGAGATAGGCGATAATGTCGGCGCGCTTCTTGGCGTCCCTGGTCGGGGCCATGGCCATGGTATTGCCGGGAACAGTGCCCTTCGGATCGGCCAGAAAAGCGTCCAGTTGCGCCTCGCTCCACACCGGGGCACCCTTCATGGCCGCGGAATAGCTGAATTTCGGGTCGTTGGTCCCGGCCTTTTTGCCGACAATACCGGCCAGAGACGGATCGATACCCGTCGCCCCCGGTTTCACCGAATGGCAGGACATGCAGGCCCCAAACGCCCGTTTACCCGCGACGGCGTCCTGCGCCTGCGCCGGGGTGAGGGGCAATACCAGCAGCAAAGCGCCGGCCAGCGGGGTCAGGCATTTCAAAATCCGGAGCATGGCGATCCTGTGCGGGCTTGAGGACGGGCCTGTTCGTTTTAGCAGGCCCTGCGCCCGCGTAAATATGGAAATTGCAGTCAGCAGAGCCAACGTCCAGACACAAGAAAGGCCCCGTAAAAGGGGCCTTTCGAAAGTATTTAGACTGGTATTAGAGCCAGTATCCGAACAGCCAATCCCACATGATATGCCTCAATCGATCACGGTAAAACAGCCCTATCGCTGTGAGCGCATGGTTAACACTTTCTAAACGCCTTTACAAGCATTAACCAAGAATTTTTACGCGCGATTAACCCGTTTTTTCTCGCAACGGACGAAATTCCCAAGGAAATCAAGTTAAGTGGAGGTTTGAAAGCGTGCACACAGACTGCAATATCTACCCAGTAAGGTTAATGTCCCGCGTTTCATTGCAAAACCCATGCCAAGACTGTGTGGCGTAAGTAAAAAAGACCCGCTGCGAGGTCACAGCGGGTCTTGAAAATTTACGTTAGGTAAGGTTAGCCGTGGCGGAGCTGTTCGGCTTCGGCGGCCATGCGCGCCAGGAACGCCTTGGCGTCCATCGGTCGGGCGATATAGTAGCCCTGACCCGTATCGCAGCCCATGCGCGACAGAAGCGACAGGACTTCGAGCGTTTCGATGCCCTCGGCCACAGCCTTCATGCCCAGCGCGTGCGCCAGTTGGATGGTGGATTTCATCACCGCGCGATCGGCCTTGTTGTCGCAGATGTCCTGCGTGAAGCGGCGGTCGATCTTCAGTTCGGTGGCCGGAATCTTGCGCAGATATTCCAGCGTGGACAGGCCGGTGCCATAGTCGTCGATCGACAGGCCGATGCCCATATCGCGGAACTCCGCCATCAGCAGGCTGGGGGTTTCGTTCTGGGCGATGGCGTGCGTCTCGGTCACTTCGAGGATCAGGCAAGACGGCGGCACCTGATGCCGGTCAAGCGCGGCCTTCACCATGTCCATGATGTCGCGCGACGTCAGGAGGCTGGGCGAAATATTGACCGAGATGCGAAACTCCGGCTGGGTCAGCAGAACGGTCTTGGCCACCTTCAGCGCATCATTGAGCACGAAATCCGTCAGGCGGTCGATGCGCCCGTGGCGCTCAGCCATTTCGACGAACTCCAGCGGGCTGACGGGGCCGCGCGTTTCATGCGTCCAGCGCACCAGCGCCTCGGCCCCCAGCAGTTCCTTGCTGTAGAGGTCCATCTTGGGCTGATAGGCCACCCAGATCTTGCCGGCATCCAGTGCGTCGTCCAGTTCGCCCAGCAGTGACAGGTTCCATTCCTTTTCGCTGATCTGCGACGGATCGTGCAGACGCCAGCGCGTGCCATCCTGTTCCGCAGAGTGGGCGGCGGCCAGGGCGCTGGTCAGGCGGTGGGAAACGGGCAGGTTGAATTCCCGATCGACGCCAAACGAGATATCGACGTCGAAGGAATTGCGGGCAAAGCGAATGGGGCTACGAAAGATGACGTGTAGGGCGGTGAACTGTTCGATCAGCAGGTCGTGGTCGTAGAGGTTCGACAGCCAGAAGAAATTGCCGTCATCGCCGTGGTAGAGCTGAGCCCCGCCTGCACCCAGTTCCAGGCGCGCCACGATCTCCTTGACCAGCAGGCGTTCGGCTTCCGGCGGCAGGGCGCTGACCATTTCGGCATAGCGGCGGATGCGCGCGGCGACCAGTTGGCGGCCATCAAGGTGGTCTTCGTGGCGGATAGCATTGGGGGTGTACAGGCCCGACACCGGATTGATGGTGCCGCCCTTCTTTTCCTGAGCGCCGAAGCGTCGCCACAGAATATAGATGCCGGTCAGGAACAGCAGGGTCATCCCGCCCATAATATCCGTGAAGATGTTAAAGCGTTCCAGTACGCCCGGCACGATCAGCAGAACGGCCACGGCGCCCAGCATCACCAGCCGCTTGCCGCGCTTCATGCGCGGATTGAGCAGCCAGGCCGCGATCCCGGCCGCAAACAGCCACCCTGGCAGCCAGCCCAGTTGCAGCGGGCGGCCATGTTTGAGCGTTTCGGCGGCCAGCACGACAACGGTCGCTGT
Source organism: Asticcacaulis sp. DW145 (assembly GCF_037101385.1). Lineage (NCBI taxonomy): Bacteria > Pseudomonadati > Pseudomonadota > Alphaproteobacteria > Caulobacterales > Caulobacteraceae > Asticcacaulis > Asticcacaulis sp. DW145. Next base: position 109,048 of record NZ_AP029025.1, read on the forward strand.
GGGAGACTTATGTCCCTGACCGAGAACGCGCAGTTGATCGCCAAGGCTCGGGTCATTGAAGCCGATTATCACATCCTTGCCGCGGAAAAGGTTGGCCTTCGCCTTGCCCGTAATCACGTCCGCAGCGCTGGCATAGGCCACGGTGCTGCTGTCATAGGCATAGTTGATCGAGAAGGTTTCCTTCGTATTGCCATAGACACCCGACAAAACGGATTCCGCGGAATCGAGGGCCTGACCTCCGATTTCGGTTTTGTAAGGGACCTTGGACAAACCGCCCCAGAAGGCCACATAGCGCGCCAGAGATACGGTCTGCGCCTCGTTACGGATAACTTCCGGCGGCAGGATATAGGTCACGCGCTTCGGCCCCAGACGGTAATCGGCCTTGGCGCTGACGAAGACGCGGCCCGGATGGCGAGCAAAGGTGTCAGCCAGCAGACGGTTGCGGCTGTCGCCCTGATCGGTCAACGGGGTCATTATAAAAACGCGGCGGGCCCCATCGGCAAACAGACGCTCGGTCAGGCCGGCCATATGGGCGTGCTTCCACGGCCACGGGCCCAGCGAAGCCAGGGCGGCATCGTCCACACCCACGACGACCATTTCGCCGCTAACCGGCATTTTCTGAAAGGAATTACGGGCGGCCCGCAAAAACAGTTCCAGCGGATGGCCCAGTTCAATAAGGGTCAGCACAGCGGACACAGCCAGCAGCACCAGAAGCGCGACTGATTTACGCAAGCGATCCCTGAAGGAAGTCGGGGTGTTGGGTGACGTCATGATGCAATACCTCGGCCAGCCCATAGTGCGCGGAATGTGTTAGTATTTTGCAAATGTCGCGCGGTGTTGATCTTATCTCTGGCGTTGACCTTTGATTAACCATAATTTTTAAACCGCGCAGGCAAGTGTTAAATCTGTTTATACTGTGAACTTTAGTTGCGGATAGTTTGCGATCCGGCGCGCGCGTTCGGCAAGAGCGGCTGTCCTAATTGTAGTATTTTTGTTACAGTCGCTTGTGTTCACAGACAAAAGGGCGGGTGGGCGACGGCTTTCCCCCATAGGCGCGTATCACAAGGCAGCGCAACCCGCACGGGTTGCCTCCTTTTGTGCAAATAAAGACAAAGAAATTCCACAAATGAAAATGCCCCCGCCTTACGCCGCCTTTCTGCTGGCGAGCAGTGCTTTGAGTCTTGTCCTAAGCACGCCCGCTCTGGCCCAGACACTCCCCCCGACCTCGCCCAGCCCGCCGTCCGCTCAGACGGTCCCGGTCCCCCCTAACCCCCCTAAACCCAATGAAACCCGCCCCGCGACCAAGCCCGGGGAGGTACCCGCTACGGGCTCAGGCGAGGCCATCGAAACCGTCACCGTCACCGCCGCGCGCCCCATAACCAAGATCGACCGCGATGTGTATGACCCGAAAACCGATCCCGATACGCCGGTATCCTCAGCGGCCGACGCGCTGAACAAGGCGCCGGGCGTCAATGTCGATCCCGACGGCAATGTCACCCTGCGTGGCAATTCCGGCGTGCAAATCCTGATCGACGGTAAGCCCTCGACCATGATGCAGGGCGATTTCCGGGCGCTTAGCCTGCAATCCCTGCCCGCCGACGATATCGACTCTATCGAAGTCATGACCAGCCCGTCGGCACAGTTCGGCGGTGAAGGCGGGGCCGGTATAATCAACATCGTGATGAAACGTAACCGCTCGCTCCGTCCGACCCTTGGGCTGCGCGTCAGCGCCGGCAGCGAAGGCCGCTACCAGTTCGGGGCCAACGGCAGCTACGGCAAGGGCAAGGTGATGTTCAACGGCGGCGTGTCCGTCAATCACGATGTGCGCGACACCTCCGGCACCAGTTCGCGCCAACGCATTTCGCCCACGGGCACCTCTGTCTATAATACGGCCAACACGTCGCGTCAGACGACGGACACGGGGGGCATGAGAGGGGCCGTGACGATCAATGCGACGGACAGGGATACGCTCAGCCTGCAATTCAACGCCAGCAAGAACCAGCGGGAGAACGAGACGTTGCAGTCCAACGTCGATATCAGCCCCCTCGGCGTCCAGACCAACAGCTATGATCGCCGTGACGATGCCCGTAATGCGCAGGATCAGGGCGGGCTCCAGTTCAATTTCAACCATCAGGGCGATCAGGACGGGGAAACGTTCAAGGCCGATGTGCGCCTGTCGTCGAGCGAAAACACCAGCCGCACCCTGTCCGACTATAGCTATGTCAATCCGGCGCAGGACCGCCGCACCCTGCGTAATGGCGTCAGTTCGCAGGACACCCTGGCCCTGAGCGCCGACTATAACCGTAATCTTCTGGGTGGCACCTTTGCGACCGGCTTTGAGCTGAGTTCCAGCCATTCCGAAGCCGACAACGCCCAGTATAATATTGATCTGTCGAGCGGCGCGCAGACGATAGATGCGCGGCGCAGCAACACCTTCGGTCAGGATCAGGATCAGGCCGAAGCCTATGTGACCTATCAGCGGGCTATCGGCGACAAGTGGACGGTACTGACGGGTCTGCGCGCCGAAAACACGCAGGTCACGCTCAATCAGAAGACCACCAGCACCTATCTCAACAAAAGCTACACCAACTATCACCCCAGCCTGGCGGTGCAGTACATGCTGACCGCGCGTTCCAAGCTGCGCTTCAACTACAGCCACCGCATCAACCGTCCGAACATCAACGATCTCAACCCCTATATCGTCTATTATGATGAGCGGAATGCGCGGTCGGGCAATGCCGATCTGAAACCGTCGGAAACCCATTCCAATGAACTGCGCTATGAGTTCAATGACCGGGCCCGCAACCTGACCTTCACGGCGACCTACTTCTATCGCAAGAGCGAGGATCTGTTTGTCGAACGCAGCCTCTATATCGACAACAATACCGTCCTGCTGACGCGCCGTGAAAACGGCGGCGAGGGCAAGGAGAACGGCGTTGAGCTGATGTATAATGGCCGGATAGGGACAAAGTGGGACGTCAATCTTCAGGCCACCTATCGTCAGGAAGAACGTCCGCCGGTCAATTCGACCCTCACCACGATCAATAAGGGCGACTCGGTGTCGGGTCGGCTGCGCCTCGGGTATCGCGCCACGGCGAACGACCGTTTCCAGCTCAATCTCAATGCGCAGGGCAGGCAACTGACCGGGCAGGGCTACAATGATCCGTCCTACCGCTGGAATGCCAGTTACAGCCGCAAGATCAGCAACAAGCTGAACCTGACGGCCAGCGTGCAAAATCAGGGTAAGCAGCGCACCCTCATCGATACCGATACGGTCAAGTCGGTGTCCGAGCGCGATCAGGGCGGGACGACCTTCATGATCGGCCTGCAATTCAATCCGTTCGGCATCGGCGGCGGCAACCGCGACGGCGGGGCGCGACCGGGTGGCCGCGGGGGCGGCAACTGGGGCGGCGGACCCGGCGGCGGTTTCTGAGGTTAGAGCGGAACGATGTCTGATGGACGCGTTCCGCCCTGCGTTTTGCCCGGGCTCCCCGGAACGCGGGAGGCGAAGCGGGTTGACCCCGTGCGGATTTACCCTCTATGGTCGGCGGAAACCATGGGGGAAGAGCGGTTCTAATGCGCGCGACGGCCATCACGACCGAAGCCTCTGCGTCAGCAGCGGCCAGCGCGGTGTCACCCGTGGCGCAGACCTCGCCGAACAGCGTGACGGCGGCCGATGTCTCCTCCGCTGAAGCCCTGATCCGTAAGGTCAACGCAAACAGCCTGCTGCAAACGCAGTTTTCCAACACCCCGCCGCCCAAGGAAGCCGATATTGGCTGGCTGAAAGCCTTTCTGGAATGGCTGGGCAAGGTCAGCAAGGTTTTTGGCGATTTGCTGGAGCCCATCGCGCCCATCCTGCCGTGGCTTCTCTACCTGCTGTTGTTCGCGCTGGTTATCCTGCTGCTGTCGCCCTTGGTGCGCGCCTTCATCAGCGGCAAGGTCGAACGCCTGTTTCAGCGCGACAGTCTGAAGGCCGATGCGCCGTGGCGACCGACTGCCGAAGCCGCCGCCGCCCTGATCGAGGAAATCGACGCCCTAGCGCAGAAGGGGGCCTATGACGAAGCCGTGCACCTGTTGCTCAAGCGCTCCGTTGCCGACCTCAACGCCTATCGCCCGGATCTGGTGCGCAAGCACTATTCGGCGCGCGACATCGGCAAACATCCCCTGCTGCCTGAAGACGCCCGCCCGGCCTATGCCGAAATCACCCGCTGGGCTGAAAAGAGCTTCTTTGCCGGTATCCCCGTCGGGCGCGAAGGCTTTGAGGCCTGCCGCAAGGCCTATGTCGATTTCGTCGCCTCCGAGCATCTGCCGAAGAGGCCGCAATGAGGCGTCTGCCCTTTCTGAAAAACGGCCTGCCGCCCGCCACTCAGTTTCTGCCCATCATTGTCGGCGTGCTGATTGCGGGCCTGTTCCTGATGGTCGGGCTGGTGCTGATCACGCCGCATCTGGAACCGCCGGGGCGCGGTCAGGCGGCCAATGTCACCGGCTATTCGGCGCAGGGTTTCAAGGGTTTGCGCGACGTACTTGAGGCGTCGGATTACAAGACGTCTCTTACAAGGCAAGCCTCGGGGCCGCAGAGGATCAGCGATCTGGTCATCGTGACTCTGGATGGTGACGGCGCCCTGTTCAATGACGATCCGGAATATACCGAACCACAGCCCGTACCGGAGGAGAGCGCCTCTTCCAGTGCCCAAGCGACCGCTTCGGCGTCAATGACCAGCGCGGATATGCAGGCAAAGGCCAAACAGGCGCAGGCGGAAGCCTCCGCATCGCGCGCCGCTCAGGAGGCTTCATCGACGTCGTTTCAGGCCGAGGATCAGGCGAAAAAGCGTGACGACATCTGGCCGACCCCGAGCGCTGAAAAGTCTGACCGCCTGCTCTATTATCCTGTCGGCAAGGTGGTGCTGGTCGTCGCGCCCAAATGGGCCGCCGGCCCCATGCCGTCGCATCCGCGCTGGGACATCAACCCCAGCTTTCAGTCGCCCAACAGCGTTTTTGCGCAGTTGGCCCTGCTGTCTCCGGTTCGCAAAAAAGCGGTGCAGGAAGACGGCGAGACGCGCTACAAGATCACTTATCAACGATTGAATTACGCTCTGGGACGTGCCCCGCTCGGCCGTTACAAATCCTATGCCCTCAGCCCGGCAGAGGGTCAAAAGACCCTGACCAAGGCCTATACCAGCGGGCGCATCCGCGGGCTGCAATCGCTTAGCGGGCCGAACCTGACGCCGCTGCTGCTCGGCCCGGACGGCGAAGTCCTGCTGTCGCGCGTCAACGCCATGCCAGGCGAAAAACCGTTCAAGGCCCCGGTCTATCTGCTCAGCGAACCGGACCTGATGGACAATCAGATGCTGGCCGATGCGGAGCGCGTGGCGGGGGCTCTGTCCATCATCAAAGCTATTGCGCCCGGCGCGAAGACCGTCGCCTTCGACGTGACCTATAATGACCTCGCCTATGAGCAGGACCTGCTGCACCATGTGTCGCGCGTGCCCTTTATCGGTGTGCCCCTATGCCTGCTGGTGCTGGCCGTCGCCATGCTGTGGTCGGCCTATTCGCGTTTTGGTCCGGCGCATGATCCGTCCACCGACACGCCGCACGGGCGCGGCGTCACCGTGCTGGCCGACAATGCGGCGCGTCTGATCGCCAAGGCCGGGCGTGAGCCGAAACTGGCCCCGGCCTATGCGCAGCTCGTGCGCGATCAGGCACTCAAGGCTCTGGGCCTCGGCCGTCACAGTGCCGGGCCGGACGAACTGGCCGAGCGCCTGAGCGAAAAACACAATACCCCGGAACGCTACAGCGCCCTCAGGGCCGAGGCGGACCGCCTTTCCAACCCTATGCAACTGCTGAGCTGGGCGCGCCGTCTGCACGCCTGGAAGCACCAGATAACGGAGCGCTAGATGCAGATTTCCGACGTTCACAACCTGTCGGCCCGCCTCAAGGGCGAAATCGGCAAGGTCATCATCGGTCAGGCCGATACGGTCGAACTGATGCTCACCGCCCTGTTCTCCGGCGGCCATGTGCTGCTCGAAGGGCCTCCGGGCACGGCCAAGACCCTGTTGGCGCGGGCCTTCTGCCGCTCGCTGTCCCTGCGTTTCGGACGCATCCAGTTCACGCCGGACATGCTGCCCGCCGATATTCTGGGCTCCAACCTGTTCAACTTCCAGACCTCGACCTTTTCCCTGACCAAGGGGCCGATCTTTTGCGATCTGCTGCTGGCCGATGAAATCAACCGCACGCCGCCCAAGACGCAGGCCGCCCTGCTGGAGGCCATGCAGGAGCGCAAGGTGACGCTCGACGGCACGCGCTATGATCTGGGCGACCGTTTCATGGTCATCGCCACCCAGAACCCGATCGAACAGCAGGGCACCTATCCGTTGCCGGAAGCGCAACTGGACCGCTTCCTGTTCAAGCACGTACTGGGCTATCCGTCGGCCAGCGAAGAACGCCGCATCATCGACGAGGCAGGCAATTCGGCGGTGACACTCGATCCGGAACAGGCGGGGATCGAGGCGGTGCTGGACGCGGCGACCCTGGCCGAGGCCATCCGCGTGGTAACGACGGTGCGCCTCAACGACGCCAATCTCGACTACATCGTCAGCCTGATCCGCGCCACGCGCGAAAGCCCGTCTCTGGCGGTCGGCGCTTCGCCGCGCTCCGGCGCGCTGCTGGCGCGGGCCGCGCGGGCGCGCGCGACGCTGGACGGGCGTGACTACGTGCTGCCCGACGACATCAAGGCCCTGTACCTGCCGTCCATGCGTCACCGCGTGCTGCTGTCGCCCTCGGCCGAAATCGAAGGACAAACGGTGGACGGCGTGCTGCAAGGGCTTCTGGAGCGTATCGAGATCCCCAGATGATCCATCCGACGCCGCGCCTGATCCGCTTATTGATCGCCTGCGTCCTTCTGGGCGCGGGGGTGGTCTTTATGGCGCCTGCCGTCTGGTGGGTCATGCCGGTGATCATGCTGGGGCTGATGGCGCTGGCGGTGTTTGAGGGGGCGTTTGCGCCCCTGCCGTCGCATCTGACGCTGGATATCCCTCTGCCGCGCCGCATCGGGGTCGGGCGCGACTATGGTTTTGCCTACGCCGTGCGCTTTACGGCGCGCACGCCAAAAAAAATCGAAATTCGCTGGGGCGTCTCCCCGCGCCTGCAAACCCCGCAGGCCGGTCTGACCCTGAGCCCCGATGCCGGTGTGTTCAAGGGGCAACTGAGTTTGCGCGCCACGGCGCGCGGCAAGGCGGCGGTGGAAACCGCGCATCTGCGCTGGAGCGGCGCTCTGGGCCTCGGCTATGTGCAGAAGATCGTGCCGTTGAAGGCCGAAATGGTGGTCACGCCGGATATTGAGGGCGTACAGCAGGACGCCGCCGCCCTGTTTTCACGGGACTCCGTTTATGGGGTGCGCGTGCAGAACCAGTTGCACAATGGCTCCGAATACCACGCGCTGCGCGAATACGACTCGTCGCAGGATCATCGCCGCATCGACTGGCGCTCCTCGGCGCGCCACCTCAAACTGCTGTCGCGCGAGTTTCAGACCGAGCGCAACCACCATATCGTGCTGGCCTTCGACACGGGGCGCCTGATGGGTGAGCCGCTGCTGCGGGTCAAAAAGCTCGACCGCGCCCTCTATGCCGGTCTGCTGCTGGGCTATTGCGCGCTGAAAATCGGCGACAATGTGCGCTCTTTCGCCTTTGCCGCGCGGCCATACCACAATGCGCCGCTGCTGGCCGGGACGCAGGCCTATGAGACGCTGAAGGCGCAGTTGTCGGGCCTCGACGACCGGCCGGAAGAAACCAACCACACGCTGGCCCTGGCCGATCTGGGGTCAAAGATCGCGCGGCGCTCGCTGATCGTGCTGTTCACCGACTTTATCGACGAAATCAGCGCCGACCTGATGCTCGAAGCCTTGCAGCGCCTGTCGAAAAAGCACCTGATCGTTTTTGTCGCCTTCCGCGATGAGGTGCTGGAAGGGCTGGCGGCGTCCGAGCCGCAGGCCGCTGATGACGTCACCCGCGCCATCTTCGCCCGCCGCCTGTTGCAGCAGTGCGAAACCGTCCACGCGACGCTGCGCCGCTACGGTATCGAAGTGCTGGAACCGACGACAGAGGCCATGGCGGTGCAACTGGTGCTCAAATATCTGGAAATGAAACGGGAGGACCGGTTGTGAGTTTGCGGTCTTCATACTCCCCCGGCGAGCCGGGGGAGGTGGATTCGAGGCCGCAGGTCTCGAAGACGGAGGGGGGCTTGCGTTTCTCTCTGCATCATCATTCCCGTGCCGTTAAGCCAGAGCCCCCACCACCACATCTCGCCAGCAGGCGGGCTCGTGCGGTCCTCCGCCCCGGCAAGCTGGGGAGGTATAATAGAGATTGTGCCCATGTCTGATCAGCCCCCTCTGCAACTCAAGAGCCAGAAGTTCCGCGAAGCGCGTGAAAAGGACTGGAAGGCGCTGGCCAAACAGATCGACCGCGCCGAAAACGGCGGTTTGCGCAAATTCACCACCGAGGAATTGCTCGAACTCCCGGTGCTGTACCGTTCGACCGTGTCCTCGCTGTCGATGGCACAGTCGATTTCGCTGGATCACAACCTGATTACCTTCCTTCAGGCCCTGTGCGCGCGCGCCTACGTCTATATGTACGGCCCGCACGCCCGGCCCGGCGTGATGGTGCGCGACTTCTTCCTGCGCGACCTGCCGCGCTCGGTGCGCGCCCTGTGGGGGGAACTGGCCCTGTCTTTCCTTTGTCTGGCGCTGGGGATTGTGGGCGGCATACTGATGTGCATGGCCGATCCGAGCTGGTACGACCCGCTGGTCGGCGGCATGTCGCAAGGGCGAGACCTGAACGCCAGCGTTGATGACCTGCGCAAGACCATTGGCGGAACGGACAACGGCGAACCTCTGGCGGCTTTTTCGGTCTTTCTGATGAGCCACAACACACAGGTCACGCTGTCGGCCTTTGCGCTGGGGGTTATCGGCGGCCTGCCGACGGCCTTCCTGATGATTGTCTTCGGCATGTCGGTCGGAGCGATGGTGTGGCTGTTTGCCTCCAAAGGGCTAGGGCCGGATTTTGTCGCCTGGTTGTCGATCCACGGCACGACGGAGCTGACGGCGGTCGTCATCGGCGCGGCGGCGGGCTTTCATCTGGCGCGGCGCATCATGTTCCCCGGCCACCTGACGCGTAAGGCGGCCCTGTCCGACGCCGGGCGACTGGCCGGGACGGCCATGCTGGGGGCCATGCTGATGCTGGTCATTGCCGGCTTTATCGAAGGGGTGGCGCGTCAGACGGTAACCGAGATGTGGGCGCGGTTTGCCTTTGGCGGCGGGATGGCTGCGCTGTGGCTGTTTTATTTCCTGGCCGTTGGGCGTGCGCACAAGGTCCGTCCGCAGAAGGTGACGCATGGCCAGACCTGACCTGATGAAGGGTGGGGCAGTGACCCTGCCGTCGCTGAACGGGCCGGTGACGCCGGTGACGACGCCCGAAGGCGTGGTCCTGTCGTTTCGCACCGCTTCTTTCGCCTCGCGTCTGGCGGCGCTGCTGATCGACTTTCTGATCATCGTTCTGGTGCCGGTCCTGCTGGTGATCCTCTATATCCTTCTGCCGTTCGAACATGTGAAGTTCGACAACGTGAACATGGATCATCCGTTTGTTCAGGCTTTGCTTATCCTGTTTGTGCTGATCGGCTTCTTCCTGCGTTCGGGCTATTTCACGCTGTTCGAATTGGGGCCGCGCGCCGCCACGCCGGGCAAGCGCATCATGAAGATCCGCGTCATTTCGCACGATGGCGGCCACCTGACGCCGTCCGCCGTCATTACCCGCAACGCCCTGCGCGAGGTGGAGCTGTATCTGCCATTGACCCTGGCGCTTCAGGCCAGCGTCAATGGCGGCTGGCTGTCTCTGGTCGCGCTGATCTGGGCCCTGACCCTCGCCCTGTTGCCGCTGTTCAACAGCTCACGGGCGCGGCTGGGCGATTTCCTGGCCGGGACCCGCGTCGTCCATGTGCCGCGCGAACGCCTGAGCTTCGATCTGGCCGAACAGGCCCCGGTGGGCTCGCCGGGGCTGATCTTCAGCCCCGAACAGATCAGTGTTTATGGTGAAAAAGAGCTGGTTGTGCTCGAAGAGGTCCTGCGTGAGAAGCGTCCGCCCACCCTGCGCGCCGTCGCCGACCGCATCAAGACGCGCATCGGCTGGGTCGAGCCGAAGATCGCCAGTGAGGTGCCGTCGGACGAAGCCTTCCTGCGGGCCTATTACGCCGCGCTGCGCGCTCAGCTTGAAGGGCGGATGCTGATGGGCCGCCGCCGCAAGGACAAGTTTGACGACTAGATCCGCTCTGATTCTGGGCAAAGCCGTTTCAGTTGAACACATCGGCGGCGCTGTCGGCAGGCTGGCCTTCCCTGGCCTGACGCAGGCAGACATAGGCGGCGACGCTGAACACCAGCGAAAAGGCGTCGCTCATCGTGCTGATCAGGGTGGACGCTCCGATGAGCAGGGGCTGGGGCAGGCCCTCACCCACAAAAATCAGCGGGGCCTCGGCAATGGCGCCCACGACCCATTGCAGCAGGCCGAGGCACAGATACACCCCCAGCAGCGACCAGCGATGCCCGCGCGTCAGGTCGAAGCTACGCTGTATGGCCTCGAAAATGCCGGTCTTGCCTTCGGCAATATAGGCGGTGCAGGCCACCGACAGCGCCAGCATCAGTATAATGCCCGGAACGATCAGCAGGAGGAATCCGAGCCCGATCATCAGGCCGCACAAAACAAACAGGATCATCAGGGGAACAATATTCACCAGACTGCGCCGCAGGGCTTCACCCAGTCGCCACTGCGTGCGGGCAATGCCGGTCACCGCAATCTCCGTGATGACCGAATAGTTGATGAGGTAAAGCGCGACGCTCAGCACCGCATAGAGGGCCGTCGGCCAGCCCTGAGTGAACAGGGATTCGAACAGGCTGTCCGTCGTCTGGCCCGTCAGATTGTAGAGGTACAGAGCCCCAAGTACCGACGGCAGGCCCATAATGAAAAAGGCCGTGCCGAAGACCAGCACGAAGTGACGGCCCAGAAGCTCGAAACTGCGGTTGAAAATAGCTGAAAACATCGTCACCCCCCGGACAGGCTGGCGAGCCTAGTATCGTGAATTTGAAGTTCGGTTCATTCTGATATCGAGAGCCGGGCGAACTTCAAATTCAAAAACGATACTAGATACAATAATTTGCTAGTGTCCTGTTGAATCTGAAATTCGCCAGAGAGCGATATCAAGCGCATGCGAATTTCAGATTCAGGACACTAGCCCGTGCGTCCGGTCCTGACAAGCCGCGCGCAGATCAGCCCCAGGTCTCCTTCGCCCCCTTGCGGCGCGCCAGGGTGTGGGAGATGGCATTGGCACGCGGCGGGATTTGCGCGGCGGGCTTACCGAACAGCCAGCCCTGACCGTGGGTGATGCCGAGATCGCGCGCCAGACGCACCATGTCTTCGCTCTCGATCATTTCGCCGATGCACTGACACTTCAGTTCATGGCACAGGACGCTCAGCGAATGGATCAGGGCGCGCTGACGCGGCTGGGTGAGGGCGGTCTTCAGGAACGGCCCGTCGATCTTGATATAGTCCACGTCGAAGCGGCGCAGATAGTTATAGGCGGCGGCCCCCGACCCGAAATCGTCCAGACAGATCCTGTAGCCGCGACGGCGCAGATCGGCGAGGAAGCGCGCGGCGTCCTCCACATCTTCGACCATGTGCGATTCGGTCAGCTCGAACATCAGACGGTTTTTCAGCGACGGCTCGGCCTTCAGACGCGCGCTGAGGCGGTCGCGGAACTGGGCGTTCTGAACCGACAGGCCGGACAGGTTCACCGCGATCGACTCGCCGGCATATTGCTTGAGGGCGGTGATCGCCTTGTCGCAGACGGCCAGATCGAATTCGACCGCCAGACCCACCTGCTCGGAAAACCGCACCGTGTCGTAGGAGTCCATGCCGCCGTTGAAGCGCAGCAGGGCCTCGTAATGCTGCACCTCGCGCGTGGCGATGTCCACGACCGGCTGATAATGCAGGGTGAACTGACCGGCGGCCAGTACGGCCTTGACGCGGGCATACTGATCCACGGCGGCGCTGATGGCGGCGTTCAGGCTGTTTTGCAGGTCGCGCGCCTCTACGGTCGCCGTCTTGGTAAACTTGTCCACGACGTAGGAGAGCGCCTTGGCCACGCTGTCTTCGCTGAGGTGGGTGGTGTCGAGCGACAGGGTGACGATGCTGGACGAGACGCGGTCCTTCTTGACCCCGGCATTGTTCAGCACCTGCTGAATGTCGCCCATGAGCTGCGCTTCGCTGACCGAATCGGGCCCCTGACCGGACATCAGGCCGAACTCATCGTCCCCCAGTCGGGCCGCCGCACCGGTCGGCCCGGAGGAGGCGCGCAGCAGGGCACCGATTTCGCCCATGAGCTGTTCCGAGCGCGATTGCGGCATCTCGCCCATGGCATCGCTGAGGCCGTTGAGGCGGATCAGTTGCATCTCCTGCAACATGGCCGCGCCTGAACCGGCATCGCCCGGCTTGATCGAACGCGAGGCCATGTGCTGAAATTCGCACAGGTCGAGCAGGCCCGAAATATCGTCGCGTTCCGGCAGCGCCTTGACCAGTGGCTCCGACAGCACGGTCACCGTCACATAGGTTCGGCCGCGATCGGGCAGATAGCAGGCCCCCAGATTGACGTGGATCGGCTTGCGGCCATCGGGTTTTAGGCGCACCGTCGCCGGGTCTATGCGGCCGATTTCGCGCGCCCGGGCCAGAAGGCGGGTGACCAGAAACCGGTCGGCAGGCGGGAAAAGGGAATCAATCGCCTGACCTTTGACGCTTTGCGCGTCTTCGGCCAGAAGGGCATTGGTGGCCCCGACCGTGCGGGCGATTTTTCCGCTGGAATCGACCTCAACCAGAAGATCGGCCGCCGCCAGAGAAAAGGCGATGTAACGGTCGCGCTGGTTTTTATAGTCGTCGCGGTCGGGCATGCAGCCAAAAGTCCTTGTGCCGGTGCATACCCACCGATGATAGCCTCGTCACCTAAGCAGAAAATACTTAATAAAGCCTCTGCAAAACGCTTGGCGCACGTTGACAGTACAGACTTGTCTGTCAGAATCTACAGCCTTCACAAGGAGCGTTGGATATGGCCGGAACCAAAACAGGCGTCAGGGATCGTATTCTTCAGACGGCCTTGCCTTTGTTTATCACCCAGGGCTTTCGCGCCACGGGTATTGACCGCATCATCGCCGAGTCGGCGGTGGCCAAGGCCAGTTTTTACCGTCACTTCCCGTCCAAGGACGATCTGATCCTCGCCTGTCTCGAACGCGGCCATATCTCGCATTTTGCCGCCCTGAAGATCGCGGTGGAGGCGGTGGAGGTCAAATCGCGCCCCCTGTCCCTGTTCGATGCCTTGCCGGACGTGTCCGAAGCGACGATGCGCGGCGACCTGCTGATCACCGCCACGGTCGAATTCGGAACGGCCAAGCCGGCCATTGCCGATGTCGTGGCCGCCGCCCGGCGTCAGTTGCGCGAATGGTTCGACGCCTTGCTGACCGAAGCCGGCTACGCCGATATGGCCGAAACCCTGTCGCACGAGTGGCTGCTGCTCTATGAGGGGGCCATGATCGGTGCCCTGCGCGAAACACCGGCTCAGGCGGCGCGCTGGGCCCGCGCCAATGCCGAGCGCAGCCTCCAGCAGATCCAGCTCAAGCGCCTTCTGAGCAAAACCCTGCCGGGAACCTGAAACGATACGTCGAAACGAAGGTCCGCGAAGCCAAAAGAGTGAGCGGTTTTCGACCAAACACCACAGCCAGATAAAAACGAGAGCGGGATGGCTAAAACCCTCCCGCTCCGGACCCGCCCTCTGCCGCCCATCGCTGTTAACACAATCGAAAAGCCTTCCGTGGCAAGGCTTTTGAGAAGGTGTGCAAAACGTACGCTGTGGGACACGGACCATGCTGAGAGTGATAGCCTGTTTACGGGATCAGCACGACTGGGCGCTGGTCGTGCTGGCAGCGATTGTCTGCGTTTCGGCCTCTTTTACCGCGCTCCGACTGGCCCGCCGGGCGCAGGACCAGTCCGGGGCGGAACGCTGGCGCTGGGTCGCCACCGCCGGGCTGGCCGCCGGGTTCGGCATCTGGGCGACACACTTTATCGCCATGCTGGCCTATAGCGCCGGTGTGGCCACCGGCTATGATCTTTTCAAGACCTTCCTGTCCCTGCTGATCGCCGTCACCATCACCGGTTCGGGGATTGCGCTGGCCGTTTCCGAAACGAAAGCCATTTGGCGCGGCGTGGGCGGGGCCCTGCTGGGTCTGGGCGTGGCGGGTATGCACTACACCGGCATGTCGGCGCTCATCGCTCCGGCTCATATCGGCTGGCACACGGAGCTGGTCGCGGTCTCCGTTCTGCTCGGCATGGTGTTTGAGGCCGCCGCCCTGTGGCTGGCGACCAGCCGTTACCGCTATGCGCAAAGCGGCGCCACGGGCCTGATGGTGCTGGGCATTGTGGCGCACCACTTCGTCGGCATGGGCGCGGTCGATGTGGTGCCCGATCCGCGCATCGGCACGGGCGGGCTGATGCTTGATCCGGGCAGTATGTCGATCACCGTCGCCGTAGTGGCCATTGCGGTCATGGGCCTGTGTATCATGAGCCTGAGGCAGCGTCAGCGCTTCGAGGCCGTTGTCGCCGCCAATGAGCGCCACATGCGTATCCTGATCGACTCCGTGCGCGACTACGCCATCTACATGCTCGACCCGCAAGGGCGCGTTAGCAACTGGAACGCCGGGGCGCAGCGTTTCAAGGGCTATGAGGCATCGGAAATTGTGGGGCAGTCCTTCGCTTTCTTTTTCCCCGAAGCCGACCGTCAGGCGGGTAAGCCTCAGGCCATCCTTCAGGAAGCGCTGACGCAGGGCCGCTACGAAGAGGAGGGGCAGCGGGTGCGCAAGGATGGCACGACCTTCCTGGCGCATGTGGTCCTGACGCCGATGTTCGAGAGCGACGGCACGCTGATCGGTTTTGCCAAGGTCACCCGCGACATCACCCAGCGCCGGGCCGAGCGCGATAAGCTGAGGCGCACCACGCACAATTTCGACACCGCCCTGTCGCATATGTCGCAGGGCCTCAGCCTGTACGACGCCGATCATCGCCTCGTCTTCGCCAATCCGCGCGTTTACAGCATGTTCGGCAATGACCCGAACATGGCGCGTCCGGGCACGCCTTTCCGCGAGGTGCTGGGCAATATTCTGCGCCGCGCGGGGGCGACCGACGCGCAGATCGAGGCGCGCTATCAGACGCATATGGCGCTGATTGCCCAGCCTGAAGGCGGGACGCTTGTCTCTGAAACCCCTAATGGGACGGTCCTGTCGGTGACCTACCGGCCTCTGCCGGAAGGCGGCTGGGTGACGACCATCGACGACATAACGGCGCGTCGCCGCGACGAAGACCGCATCGCGCACATGGCGCGCCACGACGGCCTGACGGGGCTGCCGAACCGCGAGCACTTCAACCAGCACGCCGACCGGGAGCTGGAACGCGCGGCGCGTATGGGGCAGAAGGTGGCGGCGGTCGCCATCGACCTGGACCGATTCAAGGAAATCAACGATGTGCGCGGCCACGCCGCTGGCGATCAGGTCCTGAAAGTCATTGCTGAGCGCCTGCAACGCCTGTGTGGCGACACCGAGTTTGTGGCGCGCATCGGCGGCGACGAATTTGCCTGCGTCAAGGCGTTCGCGGAAGCGCGCGAACTCAGCGATTTTGTCAGCCGTCTGGACGCGGCCTTGCACGACCCTATCGACCTTGACGGGTTTGAGGTCTCTCCCGGCGGGTCGATGGGCGTGGCCGTCTATCCCGACGATGCCGACGGGCGTGAGCCTTTGATGAACAATGCCGATCTGGCCCTGTACCGGGCCAAGGCGCAGCCGCGCATAAACGGCCATGAGGCCGTCTGTTATTACGAAGCGCGTATGGACGAGGCTGCCCGCGACCGCCGCGCGCTGGCCAAGGACCTGTGGCAGGCCATCGCCCGTGACGAGCTGCGCGTCCACTATCAGGTGCAGCGGTCGGTCACGTCGCAGGCCATTACGGGCTATGAGGCCCTGCTGCGCTGGCAGCATCCGCAGCGGGGCTTCGTCAGCCCTGCCGACTTCATCCCTGTGGCCGAGGAGTGCGGGGCCATTCTCGACATCGGTGAGTGGGTCCTGCGCACCGCCTGTGCCGAGGCCGCCACCTGGGCCGATGGGGCCAAGGTGGCCGTCAACCTGTCCCCTGTGCAGTTGACCCATCCCGATCTGGTCGGGCTGGTGCAGTCCATACTGATCGAAACCGGCCTGTCGCCGCGGCGTCTGGAACTGGAAATCACCGAATCGACCATCATCGGCGATAAGGCGCGCGCCCTGCATATCCTGCGTCAGATCAAGGGCTTCGGCGTCACCATCGCCATTGACGACTTCGGTACGGGCTATTCGTCGCTCGATACGCTCAACGCCTTCCCCTTCGACAAGATCAAGATTGACCGCTCCTTCCTGATGGAGGCCGAACAGAGCCCGCAGGCGCGCGCCATCATCCGCGCCATTCTGGCGCTGGGGCGCAGTCTTGAGGTGCCGGTGCTGGCCGAAGGCGTGGAAACCCTCACACAGCTTGAACTGTTGCGCAGCGAGGGTTGTGACGAGGCGCAGGGCTATTATTTCGGGCGTCCGGCCGCCCAGGTTCTGGCGGAAACCGCCCCGGAGCGCCTGACGGCGTGATCTGTAGCCACGATCGAAGAGGCTGAGCGGACCCGGCCGGATTATAAATTTTGAAACCGGATGTTGGAACGGGCGACGGATTTGTAAGCGCCTACCGTAACAGCTAGTGGTGCACATCCTGTTCTGGCCGCAAGCGCGCCGCCTCTGGCCCTTGCGGCTTTTTTTCTGCGAGCCGATCAAGGCTTGTCACGGGCACGGATGTGGGCCAAGACACCTGACCAGAGACGTCGCCTGACCAAGGGTTTTCATGCTGTCCCGCTTCTTTATCGACCGTCCCATCTTTGCCTGGGTGGTGGCCATTGTCATCATGCTGGCTGGCCTGCTTTCGATCCGTACCCTGCCGGTAGAGCAGTACCCGGACATCGCCCTGCCGCAGGTGCGGGTCAATGCCTCCTATCCGGGGGCGTCGGCCAAGACGGTCGAAGATTCGGTGACTCAGATCATCGAACAGGGCATGACCGGGCTTGATCGGCTGAAATATATCACGGCCTCGTCCTCAGACAGCGGTTCGGCCAATGTCACCCTCGTGTTCGAAGCGGGGACCAATATCGACACCGCTCAGGTGCAGGTGCAAAATCAGGTACAGGCCGTCATCAACCGCCTGCCGCAGGACGTGCAGGCGCAGGGCGTGCGCGTCAACAAGGCGTCCAACAACATCCTGCTGGTCATTTCGCTCTACTCGACCGATGGGTCTCTGACCAATGCCGACCTGGGTGACTATCTGGTATCCAATGTGCAGGACACGCTGGCCCGCGTGGACGGGGTGGGCGAAAGCAATGTCTTTGGCTCCGGCTATGCCATGCGGATCTGGCTCAACCCTGAAAAGCTGGTCGGGTACAATCTGACGCCCGCCGATGTGGTGACGGCCATCCGCGCCCAGAATGCACAGGTGTCGGCCGGACAACTGGCGGCGCAGCCGACGACCGACGATATCGCGCTGAACGCCACCATCACCTCGCAGTCGCGCCTGACGACGGCGGATGAGTTCAAAAACATCATCGTCAAGAGCGATACGTCCGGCGCCACCGTCTATCTGCGCGATGTGGCGCGCGTCGAACTGGGGCAGCAGAGCTACGACTCGATCAGCCGCATCAACGGTCAGCCTGCGACCGGCATCGCCATCAGCCTCGCCACCGGGGCCAATGCGCTGAAGACCGCCGAGCTGGTCAAGGCCGAGATGGAAAAGCTGTCCAAGACCTTCCCCAAGAATATCGCCTACGCCATCCCCAACGACTCGACCGACTTTATCAAGCTGTCGATCAAGGAGGTGGTGAAGACCCTGATTGAGGCCATCGTGCTGGTCTTTATCGTCATGTACCTGTTCCTGCAAAACTGGCGCGCCACGCTGATCCCGACCATCGCGGTGCCGGTCGTGCTTCTGGGGACGCTGGGGATTCTGGCGGCCTTTGGCTATTCGATCAACCTTCTGACCATGTTCGGTCTGGTGCTGGCCATCGGTTTGCTGGTCGATGACGCCATCGTTGTCGTCGAAAACGTCGAGCGCGTGATGCACGAAGAGGGACTCGATCCGAAGGCCGCGACGCGCAAATCCATGGACGAGATCACCGGGGCGCTCATCGGCATCGGTCTGGTCTTGTCGGCCATGTTTGTGCCCATGGCCTTCTTCGGCGGCACGCAAGGCATCATCTATCGCCAGTTCTCGATCACCATCGTGTCGGCCATGGCCCTGTCGGTGTTTGTGGCCCTAGTGCTGACGCCGCCGCTTTGCGCCACCATCCTCAAGCCGGTCGATCATCAGAAGCACGCCCAGAAGAAGGGCTTTTTCGGCTGGTTCAACACGAGTTTTACCCGCGCCAGCCACGGCTATATGGGCTCGGTGGGCGGCATTATCCGCAAGCCGCTGCGCTATCTGTTCGTCTATGCGGCGGTGGTGGTGGCCTGCGGCATGATGTTCCGCGTCCTGCCGACCTCCTTCCTGCCGGATGAAGATCAGGGCTTCATGCAGACCATCATCCAGTTGCCCGTCGGCACGACGCGCAAGACGACGGACAGCGTGGTAGCGAAGGTCGAAGCCTATCTGCAAAAAGACCCGACGGCGCGCTACGTCTTTGCGCGCGTTGGCTCCAACGGGCAGAATCAGGGGCAGGTCAATATCCGCATGAAGCCGTTTGAGGAGCGCAAGGGCAGCGACCTGCGCGTGCCGGCGGTGATCGAACGCGCGCGCAAGGAATTTGCCAAGCCTGAATACCGCAATGCCCGCATCATTCCCACCCAGCCGCCGGTGGTGCGTTCTCTGGGGGATGCGTCGGGCTTCTCTTTTGTGATTAAGGATGTCGGCGGCGTCGGGCCGGAGGCGCTGTTGTCGGCGCGCAACGACTTTATCCGCCGGGCCGAAAAGGACCCGCGTCTGGGCTCGGTGCGTTCGGGCGGACAGGACTACACGCCGCAGCTCAAGATCGACATCAATAAAACCGCCGCCGGGGCGATGGGCGTCAGCGTGTCGGACATCAACGCCATGCTGGCCGCCGCCTGGGGCGGATCCTATGTTAACGACTTCATTGATCGCGGGCGCGTCAAGCGGGTCTATGTGCAGGCCGATACCCCCTACCGGATGCGTCCGGAAGACCTGAACCGCTGGTATGTGCGTAACAGGGACGGGGCCATGGTGCCGTTCTCGGCCTTTGGCGCGACCCGCTGGCAGGCCGGGGCTCCGACGCTGGAACGCTATAATGGCTCGCCCTCGACGGGCGTGCAGGGCGCGGCGGCGGACGGTGTGTCGTCGGGCGATGCCATGGCCGCGGTCGAGGATCTGGCCACCGGCCTGCCCCAGGGCACGGCGATCGAGTGGACCGGCCTGTCCTTGCAGGAACGCGAGTCCGGGGCGCAGGCCCCGGCGCTCTATGCGCTTTCGGTGCTGGTCGTCTTCCTGCTGCTGGCCGCTCTCTACGAAAGCTGGACCATTCCGTTCTCGGTCATTCTGGTCCTGCCTCTGGCGGTTCTGGGGGCGCTGGTGGCGACGTGGGCGCGCGGCCTCGACAACGACATCTTCTTTCAGGTCGGGTTGCTCACCACCATTGGCCTGTCGTGCAAGAACGCCATCCTGATCGTCGAGTACGCCCGCACGCTTCAGGAACGCGGCATGGGTCTGATCGACGCCACGCTTGAAGCCTCGCGTATCCGTCTGAGGCCTATCCTGATGACCTCGTTCGCCTTCACCTTCGGCGTCCTGCCGCTGGCTCTGGCCAATGGGGCCGGGTCGGGGGCGCAGCACGCCATTGGTACGGGCCTGATCGGCGGGGTTCTGTCGGCGACCCTGCTGGCCATCTTCTACATCCCGCTGTTCTTCGTGCTGGTGCAAAAGCTGTTCAACCGCAAATACCGTAACGAAGTCAAAAAGGCCTGAGCCGGCCTGCGAACCGGTGCGCCCCCTGCCGAACCCGGCGGGGGGCGTTGTTGTGTCCGGAGCGTAAAAAACAGTGGCGACGGTGCGCAGGTCATGTTAGCGTTATCACAACGATAAGCGGCAAAAGCCACACCCGTTCGAAACCCCGCCGCAGAGCGGGATTCGCCAAACGCACAGTGAGAGGAAACAAAACCATGAACTTGACCGGCTCTTTCCGGCAGGCAAAACGTGACCTGTCGAAGACCCTTGGCCTGGCGCTTCTGGCCGTGGCCACAACCGCCCTTCCGGCGCTGGCCCAGAATGACAAGATGGTGCCGATCGCCATTCCGGCGCAGCCTGACGCCATTGTACTGAATACCGGGCCGCTGCCCGGCGCGACGGCGACGGAGTCGTGGCACAGCCAGTACGGCAGCGTGTTCGCCCGTAACGTCACCGTGGCAACCCTGACCCCCTTCCTGCCGTCGCCGGAAAAGGCCACAGGGGCCGCTGTGATCGTCGCCCCGGGCGGCGGTTTCCGCACCCTGTCCATGCAGAACGAGGGCTGGGACGTGGCCAAAGCACTGGCCGACCGGGGTGTGGCAGCCTTCGTGCTGAAATACCGCCTCAACCAGACGCCGCAGGACATGGCCGGCTTCGAAGCCTCGATGCGCGAGATGTTCGCGGGCGCCGCCCGTCCGGCACCGCCCCCACCGGCACCAGGCGCAGGGGGTGCCGAAAATCCGATGATGCGCATCGCCCCGCAGATCGCCGATGCCCGGGCCGCTTTTGCGCTGGTGCGTTCGCGCTCCAAGGAATGGCATATCGACGCCGACCGTATCGGCATGGTGGGCTTTTCCGCCGGGGCCATGCTGACCATGGCGACCACTCTGGCCGGTGAAGATGCCAAGCCGGCCTTTATCGGTGACATTTACGGCCCGCTGGCGGCGGTAAACGTTCCGGCTGACGCCCCCCCGCTGTTTATCGCTCTGGCCGCGGATGATCCGCTGTTCGCCCACGGCGACTTCGGTCTGGTGCAAAGCTGGCAAAAGGCCAAGCGTCCGGTCGAGTTCCACTATTATGAGCAGGGCGGCCACGGCTTCGGCATGTATCAGAAGGACACCACCAGCACCGGCTGGTTCGATGCCTTCGTGCGCTGGATGACCATGCACGGCTATCTCAGCAAGCGTAAATAACCGCCCGCGTCCAAACAGGGCGCCCTTAAAAGCCAAAGGCTACCCGGTCGTGCGCCGGGTAGCCTTTTTTGACTGTATGTCCGCCTGTAAATCAATCCAGTGCGCCGATAAAGGGCAGGCCGCGCAGACGCCCGCCATCGTCCAGACCATAGCCGACCAGATAGCGCTTGGGCGCTTCCCAGCCGACATAATCGGCTTCGATCTGGCGCTCGACGGGCTTTGAGGCCATGACGGCGGTCAGCACCTCGGTAGCTCCGGCGCGCAGCAGATGGTCGCGGGCAAATTTCAGCGATGCGCCCGTATCCAGCACATCGTCCATGATCAGCACCTGCTTGCCTGTGACCGGGCGTTGCAGATCGGCGCGCAGGATCATCTCGCCGCTCTGGCGACCGTCGCCATAGGAGGACAACCACATCGAATCGAAACCGATACCCAGACCGTGGCGGGCCAGAGCGCGCGTCAGGTCGGCGGCGAACCAGATGCCACCGGTCAGAAGGCAGACGCCGACCGTGTCTTCGGTCAGGCGAGGGGCCATCTCCCTGGCCATAGAATCAATGCGCGCGGCGATATCCGCCTCGCTCAGGAGAATGTCGTAGGTCATGTAAACTCGGTAAAAGCTAGTGATGAGCGTCGGCAGAGGGCGCGCCGTGCGCGGGCCGCAGCTCGGCTGGCTTTTCCGTAGCATGGTCAGTCGCGGTTGTCGCGTCTCCATGCGCGTTTTCCGCCGCGGGCGCGGCGTCGTCATGTCCGGCCTCGGCCGCGGCCGCGTCGTGGCCGCCTTCCGGAGCCGGTGCGGCGGCGTCGTGACCTTCGGCCCCCTGCGCCGCTTCGCCGTGCCCGCCGCCGGTCCCGTTCATCAGGGAGGGACGCACGCGCGCCAGATCCTTGGCCGCCTGCATGTCGAAGGCCAGCTTGATATTCTTGACGCGGTTGGCCGGATCGGGAATGTCAAAGGTCAGGATGCGCGTTTCATTGGCCTCCAGGGTCAGGCCGAGAGGCGGGATGAGGGTCGTATCGAGCGGATGCGAGTCCTTGTCCATCAGATCGACGCGCACCGGCGGCACCGGATTGGCCTCATCGCGGATGTTTTTGACCTTCAGCGTCACCGTGGCCACGAAACGCCCGCCGCGCAGCGTGTTTTCGAGCTTCGAGTCCAGCACGTCCAGACCGGCGGCATTGACCGGTATCCCCACCGCCGCATAGGCACCGCCCAGACGCGGAAAGGCGCGCACCAGATCGACGCGCAGCAGGAAGGCCGTGCCCAGCATGACGATGAAGGTGGCCGCCAGCGCCCCCCAGATGACGCCCTGCGCCATCAGGGCCTTATGCCGCTTCTGGCTTTCGATCATGTCGCGGTACAGCGACGGAATCTTCTTCGCCTTGACTTCCTTCAGCCCGGTGGCAGGCTTCTCCACGGCCTTTTCGATCGGCAGCTCGATTGGCTCTTCAGGCTTTTCCGCGTGCCAGGTCGTCTTGCACGACGCGCAGCGCACGGTGCGGCCCTGAGGCCCCAGTTGAGCCTCATCAATCGCGTAACTGAGCGCGCATTTGGGACAGGTCAGAAGCATGCCGGACGAATCACTACATAAGGCCCGTTAACCAAACGGGTGCTTAACCTTTTTGGCCGAAAAGCATTAACAAGACCTCAAAACGCGATTGCGAAACCCGTGGTAACAGCCTCCGCACACGACGATCTTTTCGAGCCGGATCACAGCCAGGTGGTTGTGTTCCGCGACGTCGGTGTGGGCTATGAAGGGGCCGGGCATACCGGGCACGATCCTGAGCATTACATACTGAAAGACTTGAATTTTACGCTGTCGTCGGGGTCGTTTCACTTTCTGACCGGGCCGTCGGGGGCGGGTAAGACGTCGCTTTTGCGTCTGATCTATCAGGCTCAGAAACCTTCTGTGGGCGAGATCAGCCTGTTCGGCGAAAGGCTTAACCCCAGCGACCGCAAACAGACCGCCGAGATGCGTCGCCGCATCGGCATTGTGTTTCAGGATTTTCGTCTGCTGGAGCACCTCGATGTGTTCGATAATGCCGCCCTGCCCCTGTTCGTGCGCGGCGAAGACCCGCGGCGATTCGAAGCCGATGTCATCGAGCTACTGACCTGGGTGGGGCTGAAAACCCGCCTGCACGCCATGCCGGATGTGCTGTCGGGCGGCGAAAAACAGCGGCTGGCCATTGCGCGCGCCGTCATCAACCGCCCGACCCTGATTCTGGCCGATGAGCCCACGGGCAATATCGACCACGCCATGGGCCTGCGCATCATGCGGCTCTTTATCGAGCTGAACCGGTTGGGGGCGACGGTGCTGATCGCTACACACGACGAAGCGCTGATCCGCGCCTCCGGTATGCCGGTACTGGAGCTGCGCGACGGGCGGCTGTTCCGGCGCGACCTGACCCAGACGGTGAGGGGGGCGACATGACCGCCGGGAAACGTCTGCGCCGTCGCGATCTGCTGCCCGATCAGGATACGCGCGAAGTGTCGCTGCACTATGTGATCGCCGTGCTGTTCTTTCTGGCCGCCCTGTCGGCCCTGATCGCCCTGGCTTCGAATCGCGCGGCGTCGGGCTGGTCGCGGGAAATCCGCGCCGAGGTAACGGTGCAGGTGCGCCCGACAGGCCTCGAAAGCGGCTCGGTGGCGGCGGCCCGCGCCGCCGAGGTGCTGGCCGGGGTGCCGGGCGTCAAGGAGGCCGCCGCCATCGAACCGGCGCGCGCCAAGGCCCTGATCAAGCCGTGGCTGGGCGATGCGGTGCTTGAGGACCTGCCACTGCCTAATCTGGTGGAGGTGCGACTGGATGAGGCGAAACCGGCGAAGGCCGCCGCCCTGTCGGAGGCGCTGTCTGAAAAGGAAATCGACGCCACTATCGACGACCATTCGACCTGGCTTCAGGATATTGAAACCTCTGCCCTGATTATTCGCCTGATTTCGCTGGGGATATTTCTGCTGATCGCCAGCGCGGCGGCGGCGGTGGTGGGCTTTGCCACACGGGCCGGTTTGATGGCGCGCGCCAACATGGTCGAGGTCTTAAGCCTGTGCGGCGCGACGGACAGCTTTATCGCCGGACGGTTTCAGTTCCGCTTCGCGCGCATGGCTGCGATTTCGGGTCTCTTGGGCGGCGTGGCGGCGGGGCTGGTCATGGTGGTGATCAAGTTCACCGGATCGTCGCAGAGCCTGTTGCTGGCTTTGCCCTTTTCGTGGCTCGACCTCGTCGTTTTGTTACCCTGTCCGTTGCTGGCCGCCTTGATTGCCGCGGGAACCGCGCGTATCGTAACCCTGAAGATGCTGGGGAAAAGCTGATGCGCCGCCTTATGGCCGTGGTTTTGGTGGTTGGACTGTGGCTGGCGGGGCTGTACGCCTTCGCGGATCGCGTCATCCATTCGACACCCGCCGCTGAACCCGAAGAGGCGGCCGACGCCATTGTCGTCCTGACCGGGGCGTCGGACATGCGTATTAAGGAAGGGATGCGTTTGCTGGAACGGCGCAAGGGCGCGCGGATGCTCATTTCCGGCGTCAACCGCGAGGTGAAGCGCGAGGAATTGCTGCCGGTCACCGAAGGTTCCAAAAAGCTCTACGAATGCTGTGTCGATCTCGGTTACGAGGCGCAGACCACGCTCGGCAACGCCTATGAGGTGGCCGAATGGGCCAAGGCCAAGGGGTTTGACGATCTGATCGTGGTCACCTCCGATTACCACATGCCGCGCAGCCTGCTGGAGATCAAGGCGGCGTTGCCGGGGGTCAAGCTGCACGCCTATCCGGTAGCGACCCCGACGCTGGATGCGCGCGCCTGGTGGAAGTCCTGGCGCAGTTCGCGGGTGCTGATCATCGAATACAGCAAATATCTGGCCATACTGGCGCGTGACATCGTTTCGAACTTCACCGGTTCGGGCAAAAACAATGAGACCGGAGCCGAGGCTTCGGCGGAAGGTTCGGCCTCTTGAATTTCCTGCGTTCTATCGTTTTCGTCGTCTGGCTTTACGGCCTGGTCGTGATCGTCGGCCTGTTGGGCACGCCCTTCGTGCTTGTGTCGCGGCGGCTGAGTATGCAGATCGTCAAGCTGTGGGCGCATCTGGTGCTGTTTGGCCTGCGCTATATCTGCGGCGTGAAGGTCGAATTTCGCGGGCTGGAACACCGTCCGAAAGGGGCGGCCCTCATCGCGGGCAAGCACCTCAGCATGCTCGATACGATTGCGCCCTTTGTCGTGCTGGACGATCCCTGTTTTGTCCTGAAGAAGGAACTGACCTGGCTGCCCTTCTTCGGCCTCTACATCTGGCGCACGCGCATGATCCCTATTCGTCGCAAGGACGCCGCCAAGGCCCTGCGCGCCATGGTCACCGACGCCCGCGACCGGCTGGAAAACGCGCGTCAGATCCTGATTTTTGCCGAAGGGACGCGCTCCGAAGTCGGGCAGGACCCGGAATATAAGCCGGGCGTGGCCGCGCTGTACCGCGATCTGGCCTTTCCCTGCCACCTGCTGGCCACCAATTCCGGTCAGTGCTGGCCCGCGCACGGCATTGTCCGCACGCCGGGGACGGTGGTGTTTGAATTCCTGCCGCCTGTCCCCGCCGGGATGAAGCGCGGCGAATTTATGAGCGAGATCAAGGCGCGCATCGAGGGGGCGTCCAACGCCCTGATTGCGGAAAACCGCCCGTCTTGAACATGATGCCTTAAACACAAAAACGCCGGACAGGCAGATCCTTGTCCGGCGCGTGTGTGTCTATGTGCGCGTGCCTATTTGCACTTCTTCTTGCAGTCAATCCAGGCGGCCCGGCATTTCTCCTCTGCCGTGCCGGCCTTCTGACAGGCCTGATAGGTATCGTTGCACTTTTTGCGGCAATCGGTCTGAGCATAGACCGAGCCGGTCAGTAAAGACGATGCCGCGATCGCAGCGACTGCGATCTTCCCGATGATTTTCATTGGACGCCTCCCTTGGCGATTTTTTCCCAATTTCACGTGCCTTAACCCGATTTCGAGCGGCACTTTTTCGCTCTGACCGATGTGGGGCAATCGGCCATTGGTTAACACTTTATCCCAAATTCGGGATTCGCCAAGAGGGAGAATAACATCGGTATGACTCTACCGATCAGTGTGCGGCGACCATAGTCAGCAGGCCGAGCGTCAGGCCGAGGTTTTCAGCACGGACGGTCTCACGGCTTTTCAAATTCCTGAACGATCTTCAGCGCCGAAATCTGCATGACCAGTTCGGCATTCTTATCCAGTTCGCCGGTGTCGTCGATGCGCATCTGGGTCAGCTTGCGCTGGGCGTCGCTGTCGCTGACGCGAGCCAGATACAACAGCTCTTCCTTGCTGAGATTTTGCGCGTGGCCGCGCGCCGTCAGCAGAAGAATCTTGTCCCCCAGCTCGGTGGACACGGTCGCCACTATGGTCGCCAGACGGTAGCGGTCGCTTTCGTTGAGGCTGTTGACGTCGATATATTTGCCGACCTCGCCGATGATCAGGCGCATATGCACTTCACCGACAAAGTGGCGGATAATGGCTTCGGTGCCGTCGATTTCCAGCAACTGATGCGCCAGCTCGACGCGCTCGGCAAAATCGCCGGCGGGCTTGGCCGGGCCAACCGGGCCGACATCCTGCGCCGTGGCCATGACCACGGGCGGCGGGCTTTCGATCATATCGACCGACGGGGCGATTTCACCGGTCGGCTGGGCCACCGGGGCGGGGTTGATCCTGGCCTGAACCGATGGCGCGGCTACCGGCGGTGCCGCCTTCACGGGCTGTGCCGGTGCCGGATTGTCGGCCGCCGGGCTCTGTTGCGGTTCAGGCGCCGGGATCGGCGGGTTCACCCGCTTTTGCACGGGTTTGGGCGCAACCACGATGCGCGCCCCGGGTTCGCGTTCCGGCTCCCGCGCCTGCGCGCTCACCGCCGCCGTCAGCCCCAGAAGGCACACACCGGCCACCATGCGTTTCAAATACACCACAAAAACCCCCATCTACCCTTGCCCTGACTCTTTCGGTTAACCCGAAATGGCTTCCTTGAACGTCTTGATGATCTTGATCACCGCTTCGACCATGTAGCTTTGGATTTGCTGGGCATTGGCGTCAGGATTGGCGAACTTGCTGGCGTTGTATTTGGCCGCGACCGGGCCCGAATTGGCGCTGATCAGGGTCAGGATTTCTTCTTCGGTAAAATTGGCGGACTGGGCGGCGGCAATCTGGTCGATAATGCTGACCTCGGCCTCTTTCAGCACCCGATCGGCGATCTGATTGAACTTTAGCTCATCGGCGGGGCTCAGCGACTTCGCCCCCTTGCGCTCCAGAATGACCAGTCGCACAGCGGCCTTGGTATTGGCCATGATCATATGCACGTTCTTGCTGGTGCCGTTGGTGTCCATCAACTGCTTATAAAGCGCGATGCGACGGCTCTTGCGCGCGGCCGCGGCCTTGTCTTCCGGCGAAACCGTGGCGGCCGCCGTACCTTCGAGGCGCGGAGCCATGCCGATCAAGGTCGGATCCAGCTCGATCTTCGGGGCCAGGGGCGCTTCGGGGGTGACGAAAGACCCTTGCAGCGAGGGGGGCACGACCGGCTGCGCCGAAGGTTTCTGCCCCGGGGTGGTCATCGCCGTCGTCTGGGCCACAGCCGCCGGGCTCAGCCCCTGAGCGCACAAAACCGTCCCCGCGATCAGCAGCCCGGACGTCAGAACACGCATGTACGACATTTTATACCCCCAAGCGCCCGAAACCACTCAGGCCTTGGCAGGGACGTTAACCAATTCCCGGGCGGGTGGCAACGGGGGAATCGCCTTGCGCGAAACAGCCGTCTCCCGGATGTGATGTCCGGGAGACGAAAGGGCTGTATTCACGGCACTCAGATCAGCGCGCCGTGGCAGTGCTTGAACTTCTTGCCTGAACCGCAGGGGCACAGCCCGTTGCGCGAGGTGCTTTCCCAACCGGCAGGCAGGGCCGAGACGGGCAGGGCGGCGCGCTGTTCCGGCGTCAGGTCGTCGCTCAGTTGCGGGGCGCGTTCGTTTTCACCGGTCAGCGGGTTGAGGTGGATTTCCTCAAACCGCACGGGTTCTGGCTCCGGCTGACCCTGGAAGCGGATTTCCACGGTCATCAGCCAGCGCGTCACATTGTGGCGCAGGTTGACCAGCAGGGTCTCGAACAGGGCGAAGGCCTCGGTCTTGTATTCGTTCAGCGGGTCGCGCTGACCGTAGCCGCGCAGACCGATGACGGCGCGCAGGTGATCGAGGTGCATCAGGTGCTCGCGCCACTGCATGTCGATCATTTGCAGCAGGAAGTTCTTTTCCAGCGCCTTCATCTGATCGGGGCCCAAAAGCTGGAGGCGTTCCTCCATCTTTTGCGCGGCGATGGTCTGGATACGCTCTTCGATTTCCTCGTTGGCGATACCTTCTTCGGCGGCCCAGTCTTCCAGCGGCAGGTCGAGACCCAGCAGGCGCTCGCACTGTTCCTTCAGCCCGGCAATATCCCACTGCTCGGCATAGGCCTTGGGCGGCAGGTGACGGTCCACAAGGTCGCGGATCGTCTCTTCGCGCATTTCAGAGACGATTTCCGACAGGTCTTCGGTGTCCATGAATTCCTGACGCTGCTCGAAGACGGCCTTGCGCTGGTCATTGACCACGTCGTCGTATTTCAGCAGGTTCTTGCGGATTTCATAGTTGCGTTGCTCGACGCGCTTCTGGGCGGTGGCGATGGCCGAGTTGAGCAGCTTGTGCGTGATGGCTTCGCCCTCTTCGACGCCCAGAGTCTTCATCATGGCGTTGAGACGGTCACCGGCGAAGATGCGCATCAGATCATCTTCGCAGGACAAATAGAATTTCGAGGTGCCGGGATCGCCCTGACGACCGGTACGGCCGCGCAACTGGTTGTCGATACGGCGGCTTTCGTGGCGCTCGGTGCCGAGCACGAACAGACCACCGGCGGCCAGCGATTTCAGCTTGAGGTCGGCGATCTGCGCCTCGACCTCAGCCTTCTTGGCCAGAAGTTGCTCGTTGGACACGTCCACACCGGCTTCGGCCTGCTCTTCCACCCATTTCTGCACCCGCAGATCGACATTGCCGCCCAATTGAATGTCGGTACCGCGACCGGCCATGTTGGTGGCGATGGTCACCGCGCCGGGCACGCCGGCGTCCGCGATGATATAGGCTTCGTTTTCGTGGTGACGGGCGTTCAGCACATTGTGCGGAATACCCTTGCCCGATCCGCGCACCACGTCGTAGGCGGCATCCCCCAGCTTGGCCAGCTCCTTTTTGTCGAGCTTGGCATATTCCGGCTTCACGGCCCTGGTTTCGATGTCGTAGGCATAGGTCTTGAGGAAGTCCGACAGGGCGTCCGACTTTTCGATCGAGGCGGTACCGACAAGGATCGGCTGACCGCGCACATAGCAGTCGGCGACCTGATCGGCGATGGCCTTGAACTTTTCGCGCTCGGTGCGATAGACCTCATCGTCATAGTCGATACGCTTGATGGGACGGTGCGTCGGGACTTCGAGCACGTCCATCTTGTAGATATCGCCGAATTCCGCCGCTTCGGTCGCCGCCGTACCGGTCATGCCCGACAGCTTCTGATACATGCGGAAATAGTTCTGGATGGTCACTGAGGCCAGGGTCTGGTTTTCCGGCTGGATGGCGACGGCTTCCTTGGCTTCGATGGCCTGATGCAGGCCTTCGGACAGGCGGCGGCCCTGCATCATGCGGCCGGTAAATTCGTCGATCAGGACGATTTCGCCATCCTTGACGATATAGTCCTTATTGACCGTGTAGAGGGTGTTGGCGCGCAAAGCCTGATTGGCGTGGTGCACCAGAGAGACGTTGGCCGCGTCGTAAAGCCCGGCCGTGTCTTCGGCCAGATGCCCGCCCGCCGTCAGCATTTCTTCGAGGCGCTCGGAGCCCGCTTCCGACAGCAGGACCTGACGCTGCTTTTCGTCCAGCTCGAAGGTGTCCGGGTCCTGGATCAGTTCCTTGATCAGGGCGTCCAGCACCTTATACAGTTCCGAACGGTCTTCGGTCGGGCCGGAGATGATCAGCGGGGTCCGCGCTTCGTCGATGAGGATGGAGTCCACTTCATCGACAATCGCATAGTGGTGGCCGCGCTGCACCATTTCCTCGCGGTTATAGACGAGGTTGTCGCGCAGGTAGTCGAAGCCGAATTCGTTATTGGTGCCGTAGGTGACGTCGGAGGCATAGGCCGCCTTGCGCGCGCCCGGCGACATGCCCGACACGATGACGCCGGTGGACAGGCCGAGGAAGCGATAGACGCGGCCCATGAAGTCGGCGTCGCGCTTGGCCAGATAGTCGTTGACGGTGATCAGGTGCACGCCCTTGCCCGTCAGCGCATTGAGATAGACGGGCGCGGTCCCGACCAGCGTCTTGCCTTCGCCGGTCCGCATTTCGGCGATGCCGCCCTGATGCAGGATCAGGCCGCCGGTCAGCTGAACGTCGTAGTGACGCTGACCGATGGAGCGCCAGGCCGCTTCGCGCACCGTGGCGAAGGCCTCTTCCAGCAGCGAATCGAGCGAGGCGCCATTGGCAATGCGTTCGCGGAAGAGGACGGTCTGATGCGCCAGCTCCTCATTGCTCATCGCCTTCATCCGGGGTTCCAGCGCATTGATGCGGGCGATACGCCCGTTCATCGACTTGACCTTGCGCTCGTTAGCGGAGCCGAACAGAGATTTGGCGAAAGCCAGCATGAGATACCCGACGATTAGATTTCAATATTTTGTCCTGTCCGCCTTGGTCGGACACACCTGTTTGGAGAATATCAAGGTGTCACGGTTATGGCGTAATAGGGCAAATAGGCGTGAGCCGGCGCTTTTCAAGCGCGGGGACTGACTTAGGCTTGCGCTTGCGATCTGTCAATGTAAGTTGGTCGCACAGAATAGCGGGGATGCTTTCGGTATGCAGCGTTGGATGAAGCTCAGGCAGTTGGCGGCGGTGGCCCTTGTGACTCTGACGATTGCAGGGTGCGACAAACCGACCCTCGATGAGCGCCCGCCGGAGCCGGGCGATGTCGCCGTGGCCCGTATCGACGGCCATACCATCTGGGCGTCCGACGTGCGCTATGAGGCGGTTCAGCAGGGTCTGATCGGCGATGGCGAACCCTTCGATCTGGCGTCGCCCCTGTTTCGCCGCACGCTGGAAGAGGTGATCGACCAGAAGCTGCTGGCGCAGGCGGCGCTTAAAAAAGGCATTGACCGGACCGAACTGGCGCAGCGGCGCATCGCGGCGGCGCGTGAGGACATTCTGGGTCACATGCTGCTGGAACAGAGCGTCGATGCGGCCATCGACGACAAGAAGGTCAAGGACCTCTACGAAGAACAGGTCAAGCTGGCGCAGAAGTCCGAGGAAATCCGCGCCCGCCTGATCCTCGTCAAGACGCGCCCGGAAGCCGACAATATCCTGCGCCAGCTTCAGAGCGGCAGCCTGTTCGAGGCCATGGCCATGGAACGCTCCATTGATCAGGCGACGCGCTTCAATGGCGGCGATATGGGCTATTTCACCACCGACGTTATCCCGGAAAGCTATCGCGCCACGCTGATGACGGCCAAGCCGGGTCAGGTGGCCGGGCCGGTGCAGATCGACGGCGGCTGGGCCGTGTTCAAGGTCGAGGAGCGCCGTCCGGAACAGCCGATGACGATTGAAGAAGCGCGTCCGGGTATCGTGTCGGCGCTCAAGCTGGAGCAGGTGCGCGGCCTGCTGGGCGGCTTGCGCGATGGGGCGCGCGTTGAATTTCTGGTCAAGGGTCTGAGCAGCAGCGAAGACCGTGAACCGGCCTCGGCCCCGGCGGGGGCAGCTCAGGCCAGCGCCAGTGCCAGTGAGGCGGGCGACGATGTCGGCGAAGGTCCGGAAAAGGCCTCGACCTCGGCCTCATCGGCCGCTTCGCGCGCAGCGGCGAAAAAGTAAGCCCCGAACCTCTGCACAAAAGCCTTCACAGCGTCATGATTTGGGGCTAAGCCGCGCACTTTGATGTCCCCTTCACTGGAGCTGCGCGCCATGACCAAGCCGCCGTCGCCGACCGGCAAAACGCCCGATACCTCTGCCGCGGCCTCCGGTCAGGAACGCGGTCAGGTGAACCCGCTGGGGGCGGCGCTTGATCCGCTGGCCAATGCGCTGAAAAAGGCCGTGCAGACCGGGGCCGAACTGGTTGGCGTGCATACGGCCGCAACCGCTGAGCCCGCCAAACCGGCGACCGGTAAGCCGGGGCTGGCCGTGTCGCCGCTGGCCGTCGATCTGCCGCCCATTCCGCCGGTGGGTGGCGTCGATATCGCCATTGCCCGCGCCGGTTTTTACAAGCACGTCCGTCCTGATCTGCTGGTGATGAAGTTCGCCGAAGGCACCACGGCAGCGGGCGTCTTCACGCGGCATAGTATCGGTTCGGCCCCGGTCGATTGGTGCAAGAAGCAACTGGCTGCCAATGAAGGCAATGAAATCCGCGCGCTGGTCTGCAATGCGGGCTGTGCCAATGCTTTTACGGGTAAGCTGGGGGCGGATGCCGCGCGCCGCACGGCGGCGGCCCTGGCCCGGCGGCTCGATTGCCGTCAACGCGACATTATGCTGGCCTCGACCGGCGTGATCGGCGTGGTGCTGGACGATGCCAAGATCGC
Organism: Asticcacaulis sp. DW145; assembly: GCF_037101385.1. NCBI lineage: Bacteria > Pseudomonadati > Pseudomonadota > Alphaproteobacteria > Caulobacterales > Caulobacteraceae > Asticcacaulis > Asticcacaulis sp. DW145. Next base: position 141,904 of record NZ_AP029025.1, read on the forward strand.
CGCGCAACTGCCGCTGATCGAAGAGTCGTTCAAGGCCGATGCTTGGCACGCGGCGGCTCAGGCCATCATGACCACCGACACCTTCCCCAAGGGCGCTTACGAAACCGCCCTGATCGACGGCGTAGAGGTTAAGATCGCCGGTATCGCCAAGGGGTCGGGCATGATCGCGCCGGACATGGCGACCATGCTGGCCTTTATCGTCACGGACGCGACCCTCTCTGCAGGTGTGCTGCAATCCCTGCTGGGGCTTTATACGCGCACCACCTTCAACAGCGTGACGGTCGATGGCGATACCTCGACCAACGACACGGCGCTTTTGTTTGCTACGGGCGCGGCGGGGGCCCCGAAGATCAGCCGCGCGGGTGATAAGCGTCTGGCCGACTTCCGCGACAAGCTGGAAAAGGTCATGCACAGCCTCGCCACCCAGCTTATCCGCGACGGTGAAGGCGCGACCAAGTTCGTCAAGGTCACGGTGACGGGGGCCTCCTCACCGGCGTCGGCGCGCAAGATCGCCAAGTCGATCGCCGAAAGCCCGCTGTGCAAGACCGCCTGGGCCGGCGAAGATGCCAACTGGGGCCGCATCGTCATGGCGGTGGGCAAGACCGAGGAAGAGGTGGACCGCGACCACCTCGCCATCCGTTTCGGGGAGCTTGTGGCCGCCGAACACGGCGCCGTGTCGCTGACCTATGACGAGGCGGCGATGAGCGCCTATATGAAGAAACAGGAGCTGGAAATCAGCGTCGATGTCGGCGTCGGCCGCGCCTCGGCCCACGTCTATACCTGCGACCTGACGCATCGGTATATCAGCATTAATGGTGACTATCGCAGCTAATCTCCTCCCCTGCGAAGCGGGGGAGGTGCCGAGCCTGTCGAGGCGGAGGGGGCACGTCTATGAAAACCGTACTTGTCGTTGCGGCGGCCCTGATCGACAGTGACGGGCGGGTGCTGATCGCCCAGCGTCCGGAAGGCAAGTCGCTGGCCGGGCAGTGGGAGTTTCCCGGCGGCAAGGTCGAGCCCGGCGAAACTCCCGAAGCGGCGTTGATCCGTGAGCTTGAAGAAGAACTGGGTATTACGACCAGGGCCGCCTGTCTGGCCCCCTTCGTCTTTGCCTCGCATACCTATGAGACGTTTCACCTCTTGATGCCGCTGTATCTGATCCGCCGCTGGGAGGGCACGCCGCAGCCGAAGGAACACACAGCGCTGAAATGGGTGCGGCCCAAAGACATGCGCGACTATCCCATGCCCCCGGCAGACCTGCCGCTGGTGGCGTACCTGAATGATTTTATTTGACGGTTTCTCCGCAGATCAGAGTCCCTCCCCTGATTTCAGGGGAGGTGGCTGCGAATGAAATGAGCAGACGGTGGGGTTAATACTGCCGCTTTTAACCCCACCGCCTTTTGTCGCTAATGCTCCAAAATCCACCTCCCCTAAAATTAGGGGAGGAACTGTTTCAGAGTTTCCCCTCTTTCACCCCCAGCGCATCGGCCAGACGTACCTTGGCGGAGCCCGGACGCAGTGGCTTTTGCTGGCTTTCGTGCGGGGTCCAGCCGGACAGGGTGATGATCTCGAACGTGGCGCGCACGCCGCCTTCCGGGTGCGGATAGCGTTCGGCGTAAAGTTCAAATGCCCGGCTGAGGATGGCGCGGCTCAGCCCCTTGTGCGGGCGGTCGAACAGGATGTTGGTTTCCCCCATGGCCCGCAGATCGCGCAGCAGGCTGAGCGGGTGGGCGTAGCTGACCACCACCTTGTCTGTATCGACGACGGGCATGTTGAACCCGGCGCGGCGCAGCAAATCCACGCAGTCCGGCCCTTCGGCAAAGGGGGCGACGCGCGCCCCCGTCCCGCCGCGGATTTCCAGTTCGGCCTCCATCAGCACACGGCGCAGCTCGTGCAGGGTCTCGCCGCCGAATTGCGAGGCGATCAGCAGGCCGTCGGGCCGCAGGGCGCGGCGCAACTGCACCAGCACGCCGGGCAGGTCGTTGGTGGTGTGAAAAGCCAGAGACGACACCACCAGATCGAGCGTGTCATCGCCAAAGGGCAGGGCCTCTTCGTCTAGCACGACGGCGGGGCGATGGCGGGCCGACAGGTCGCTTTCGATCAGATAGCCGATCTTGGCGGCCACCTCCGGCGTCCCGGCCAAAAGTTCGGCAAAGCGGCCATCGCGGCGGCCGATCTCCAGCGCCACGTCGAAGCGGCGGTTAATGGCCGCAAGCGTGTCGATCATGTCCTCGGCGCTGCGCCGTTTCAGGAAGTTGGCTGTGGTGAAATCGCCCGCCGTGCGGTCGAGGCGGTGACGCAACAGTTGACGATCGAAGAGGCGCGGTGTTGTCATGCTGTGCAGATATCGCGCATCCCGGAAAGTGTGAAGCGGTTTTCGGGCCAAGATGCGCGACAGCTTAAACGGGGTGGGGATGCGGCTGTCCATAGACGGGCTGAAAACGTGGGTGGCGGAACAGGCGCTCATGCCGCGTCTGCGCGAAGGCGGGACCCGCCTGTTGGATGCGCTTTATCCGCGTCAGGCGCTCAATCACGACCCCGATCTGCGGAATTCAGCGGGGGTAAAAGACGCGGTGCAGGCCGGCGGCCTAACGGCGGACGACTGGAGCGCCATTCGCTTCCTGACGGGGCAGGGCTGCGACATGTGCGCCCGCCCGTTTGAAGGCGGGGTGTTTCTGGGGGCCGGGGCGCTTTGTGAGGGCTGCACGCAAAAGCCGTTCCCGTTTCGCCGTGGCCGCGCCGCCTGTCTTTATACCGAGGCTTCGAAGGGCCTGATTCTGGCGTTCAAACACGCGGACCGGCTCGATCTGCGGCCCATCCTGTCGGGCTGGCTGTCGCGGGCCGGGGCCGAGCTGATGGAGAAGGTCGATGTGATCGTGCCCGTGCCCCTGCACTGGCGCAGGCTGTTTCAGCGCCGCTATAATCAGGCGGCGGAGCTGGCCCGGCCTCTGGCGCGGCAGTATCAGAAGGACTTTGTGCCCGACGCCCTGATCCGACAGCGCGCCACTTCGGTGCAGTTCAGCCGCGCCCGCACGGCCAGAGGCCGCCGCGAAGATCGTTTTGAGAATGTGAAGGGGGCCTTTGTGGTAACGGCCTCCGGCGCGCGGCGTTTGCGCGGACGGCGGGTGCTGCTGGTCGATGATGTTTTCACCTCCGGTGCTACGCTCACGGCCTGCGCCAAGGCTCTGCGCGAGGCCGGGGTGCGTGAGGTCGATGTGCTGGTGCTGGCGCGCGCCGTGCCGGCGGCGGAGGTCTAATCCTTATACCTCCCCAGCAAGCTGGGGAGGTATGAAGAGGCATAACGACCTGTTATTCCCTGTCACGCGTCAGCCACAGGTCCGTCTTTAAAACTTGCAAACCCTTGCCTATATGATGGTTTGTGACAAGGTTGCGTTTTGACTGTGGACCCCCATGCCGAATATTGAAATCTATACCAAGCCCTATTGCCCCTATTGCGAGCGCGCCAAGGCGCTGCTGGACGCCAAGGGGGCTCCGTATAAGGAAATCGTTGCTTCGAACGATCCGGAACTGCGCAAGGAAATGAATGAGCGGTCGGGGCGCGCCACCTATCCGCAAATCTTCATTGACGGTCTGCACGTCGGTGGCTGCGATGATCTGGTGTCGCTCGATTCGCGCGGCGGTCTGGACCCTCTGCTGGCGGTATAGATGGCCCACGCCGCCCCCCTCAAAGTCGCCCTGCTGCAACTGAACACGCCCGCCGACCCGGTCCGGGCGTTCGATCACCTGAAGCCGCTCTATGAAACGGCCGTGGCCGCAGGGGGGCAGCTTATCCTGACGCCCGAATGTTCCAATCTGATGGAGCAGCGCAAGGACAGGAAGGCGCAGGTCGTTACCACGCTGGAGGCGGACGCCTGTGTGGCGGGCGTCAAGGCGCTGGCGGCGCGGTATCGCGTCCCGACGCTCTTGGGTTCGGCCATTTTCCGTTCGCCGGTCGCAGGCGAAGACCGGGCGGTCAACCGGACCGTCTTTTTCAACGAGGCTGGCGAAGAGGTCGCCTTTTACGACAAGATCCACCTGTTCGACGCCACCACGCCCAATGGCGAGGTCTATCGCGAGTCGGCGGGTGTCTGCGGCGGCGAACGGGCGGTGATTGCGCCGACGCCGTGGGGCGGGCTGGGCCTGACCATCTGCTACGATGTGCGCTTCGGCTATCTGCATCGCGCTCTGGCGCAGGGCGGGGCATCGATGATCGCGGTGCCGGCGGCCTTTACCGTGCCGACCGGGCAGGCGCACTGGGAGGTGCTGCTGCGCGCCCGTGCCATCGAAACCGGCTGTTTCGTCCTCGCTCCGGCGCAGGGCGGTCTGCACGAGGATGGCCGCAAGACCTGGGGCCATTCGATGATCATTAATCCGTGGGGTGAGGTCATGGCGCGGCTCGACCACGACCACCCGGCGGTGCTGATGGCCGAGATCGACCTGTCGGAGGTCGAACGCGCCCGCACGGCCATCCCTCAGTTGCAACACGACAGGACCTTTGTACGCGTATGATCCGGTATGCCCTCAAATGTGCGCATGAGCATGAGTTCGAGGCGTGGTTTTCCAATTCAGCCGCCTTTGACGAGCAGAAGACGCGGGCGCTGATCGAGTGTCCGCATTGCGGCAGCGCACAGGTAGAAAAGGCGATCATGGCCCCGATGGTGCGCACCTCCGAAGCCGTCGAGAGCCGTCAGTCGGATATGCGCAAGGCCGTGGCCGAGGCCATGCACCGCGTGCGCACGCATGTAGAGCAGAATTTCGACTATGTGGGCGACAGCTTTGCCCGCGAAGCCCGCGACATGCACGAAGGCCTGGCGCCGGAACGTCCTATCTATGGCGAGGCCAGCCGTGACGAGGTGCGTGAACTCATCGACGACGGTATCCCGGTCGCTCCCCTGCCGATTCCGGCGGGTGAAACGCCCAAGCCCAAGACGCTGAACTAATCTTCGCCTCGTGACGGCAGAACAGTCCGGCGGGATTAACGCTTTTTTGGCCGGGCTCTTGCATAAGGGGAGACGAAGGAGCCGTCATGAAACACCTTGCGCTGATCGCCATTCTGCTGACGACGCCCGCTGTGGCCGCGACACCGACGGTCAATCCGCTGTCGAAAGAGCCCTTCTATGCGGCTATCGTCCGGGATGCCGGTACGCTGAAGGCGCGCACGGTGCGTATGGCCCAAAGCCCGTCCCTGACGCTTCTGACCTCAGCCGGTTTCAAGACCTATGCGCGGGAGATCAGCACCCTGTCCGAGCGCAATCTGAAAGGCCATCTCGACCTCAAGGCGCGCGGCACGGACAATGACCTGAAATGCGTGCTGAAAGGGGTGTCGCTCGACCTGCCGCGCAAGCTGGCGGCCATCGAGGCAGCAAAGACACCGGATGCGCTCAAGGGCGCGCTGAACGACATGGCCTATCTGCTGGAAGACAATATCGAGGTGATCGTCACCCCGGCGACGGCGGATTCGGGGCTCGATTGCGTAATCGAGTTCGGCAATTCGTAGGGCTTTTTTGCCACGAAAAACACGAAAAGCTGGAAAAGGCTACGCTCATGTTGTGCCCGAAGGGCGGTTGTTTATCTTAGAGCGGATTTCGTTCAGGCTGAATCGAAATCCCGCTCTAACGCTTTGTTTTGTCGCGCATTTGATTCCGAAAACCGTTGCACACTTTTCAGAATACGCTCTAAGCACGCTCGGATGTTTCGCGCTTCGTCGTAGGTTCAGTCTGTAATTTTTTCCAGCTTTTCGTGTTTTTCGTGGCCCATTACTTCTTCAATACCGCAACCACATCTTTGGTGTTCAACAACTGCCCCAGCACCACCGGATCGGCAGAGTTGCGCCCATAATAGACATAGAGAGGCACGCCGGAACGCCCGTTCTGGCTGAGGTACTGCGAAATGGCCGCGTCCTGATTGGTCCAGTCGCCGACCATATAGACTGTACCACTCGATTTGACGGCATCGCGGAAGGCCTGCGTCTCAAACACCAGCCGTTCATTCACCTTGCACGTCACGCACCACGCAGCGGTCAGATTGATCAGAACCGGGGTGTTCTGCGCGCGCAGTTCGGCGATGCGGGCGGTCGAAAAAGCTTCGTGATCGACGGCTACCCGCACGGGCGTATCGGGCTTCTGCACGGCGGCGGTGGCCGCGACGGCCAGCGCCATGACGATGAAAACAGGCCGCAAAATACGCGGGCCCTTAGGCCACCACAGGCCGACCGTCAGGAGCGCACAGGCAAGTCCCAGCGCGAACAGGCCAAGGCCTGACACCTGCTGCGCAAAGACCCAGCCCATCCACAGGGCGGCGGCGTACATGGGGAGGGCGAGAATATGCCGCAAGCGGTCCATCCACGGGCCGGGCCGCGGCATACGGCTGGCCACCGCCGGGACGTAGGTGATCAGGAAGGTGAGGGCGACGACCGGCAGGGCAAAGCCCAGCCCAAGTGCGAGGAAGATGGCAAAGCTGACCACGCCCCCCTGCGCCAGGGCCACGCCGATGGCGGTGGCCATAAAGGGAGCCGTGCAGGGAGCGGCGACCACAACGGCCAGCACGCCGGTCAGCAGCGCCGTCACATCGGGATTGGCGACCGACAGACGCCCGCCCGCCAGTGATTGCAGGCCGGAGCCCACCTCGAACAGGCCCGACATGTTGAGCGCCACGGCCAGCAGCAGCAGCGAGAGACCCGCCGTCACCCACGGCGATTGCAACTGGAAGCCCCAGCCGAGCGCCGAACCGAGCCAGCTCAGCAACCCGCCCAAGGCCGCAAAGGTGAGAAGAATGCCGACGCCGTAGAACAGCGACTCACGGCGGCCGGCGGCACCCTCGTGCCCGGCTCTGGCCAGAGCCAGCAGCTTCATCGACAACACCGGAAACACGCAGGGCATCAGGTTGAGAATCATACCACCGACAAAGGCCAGACTCATCGCCGCGACCACCCCCATCAGGTTAATCGCCGGGCGCGCCTGTGGCGGTGCCCCGAGGCCCCTGGCAGCGGCGGGCGGCGTGCCTTCTGTGGCGCTGATCTGATAGGACCGGCCGGACGCGAAGCGGATCACCGCCTCAAACGGCGCTTCGGGCGATGCCTTGGTTTTCAGCGAGACCGTAAAGCCCTGCGGCCCCAGTTCGATCGCCTGTTTGGCCGACGGGTCGATCACGCCACCGCTCAGCGGAAACAGATAGGCCCCGCCGGGATGGGCAAAATCGTTGGCCGCGCTGGCGTCGCTCGGTGACAGCAGGCCGAGCGTCAGGGTATCGCCGGACACCGCGTAGCTCGCCTGTGCCTGTACCTTTTGCGGCAAGGCGGCGCGGGCGGCGCTGAAATCGGTGACCGGCTCAGGTTTTGGCGTCACTTTGAGATCGAACGTCAGATTGACCGTCTCTGGCACGCAGACCTTTTCGCAGACGAGAAAATCGACCTGTGCCCTGATCGGCAGCACGCCGTCCTTGAGCACCGAACCGTTGGTGAGCTTGGCCAGCAGTGCCGTTTCGCCGCTATAGCCGAAATTGGTCAGCCCCATATAGGGCTGCACTTCGGGGGTCGGGAAGACCAGTTCCGACACGGTGACGCCAGTGGGCAGGGTCCATGTGACCTTCGGGGCCAAGCCCGTATCGCCGGGGTTTTGCCAGTAGGTATGCCAGCCCTTGAGCGGCGTATGCCGGATGGCCAGCCACGTCTGACCGCCCGGTGTAACCGTCGTTTCGGCGATCAGTTCGGTCGTCAGGTGCGCCGTCTTGACCGGCGCGGCCTGAACGGCGGAGCCCAGCGCGATAAAGGCAAAAACGAAGGCAAGAAATCGGAACACGCGGCCACCCGAACAGTTGAAGCACGCCTTTATACGATCGAAAACGACGTCCTGTTTGAAAATTTCATCCCTTTTCGGCGCTTATGCAGAGGTGAAATTACAGATTCACATTCAGCTTGCGCGCCAGCGCCAGAACTTCGGAACGCAGCGAGCCATAGGAGGAGCCCATCAGCTTGCGGATAGCCTTGGACGCCTGTTCGCGGTCGAGCGACAGGATCATGCGCTTGACCTGACCGATGCCGGCGGGCGGCATGGACAGGCGGTTGAAGCCCAGCGCGATCAGCACGAAGGCCTCCAGCGGCTTGCCGGCGATTTCGCCGCAGACGGAAACCGGCGTACCCGAATCCTCGGCGGCCTTCTGGATGGTCGAAAGGGCACGGAGCATGGGCGGCGACAGCACGTCATAGCGATCCGACATGCGCGGATTGGTGCGGTCGGCGGCAAACAGGTACTGCGTCAGGTCATTGGTGCCGACGCTGGCGAAATCGACCATCGGCAGCAGGGCGTCGAGGTGGAACAAAAGCGACGGGCATTCGATCATTACGCCAACGCGCAACACCTGCGGCAGCGGTCGGCCGCGGCGGCGTGCCCACTGACATTCAATATCGACCAGTTCACGCGCCTGACGGAACTCATCGACCGAGGCCACCATGGGGAACATGATGCGCAGTTCGCGGCCTCGCGCGGCCGTGAGCAGGGCGCGCACCTGCATCCGCAGCAGGGCCGGGCGGTCCAGCCCCATGCGGATGGCGCGCCAGCCCAGCGCTGGGTTTTCCTCGCGCTCGGTCTCCATATAGGGCAGGATCTTGTCACCGCCGAGGTCGAGCGTGCGGAAGATGACCGGCTTGTCGCCTGCCGCGTCCATCACCCGCTCATAAAGCTCGGTCTGACGCTTCAGGCGCGGCAGGTCTTCGGAGACCATGAACTGAAACTCGGTACGGAACAGGCCGATGCCTTCCGCGCCCGTCTCGTGCATGATTTCGAGATCGAACTCCAGACCGGCATTCATCAGAAGCGCCACACGGTGGCCGTCGCGCGTCACCGCATCGACGTCTTTCAGCTTTTCGAACTCGGCCCGGCGGGCGGCCCGCATGTCCATGCGCGCGACGGCGGCCCCCAGAATATCGGGGCGGGGGCGTAAGTAGGCTTCGCCGGTTTCACCATCGACGACGACCTGATCGCCCTGATTGACCTTATCGCGCAGGCGGTCGAGCCGCCCAACGCACGGGATTTGTAACGCACGGGCGACAATGGCCGCGTGGTTGGCCGCCGAACCTTCTTCGAGCAAAATGCCTTTCAGCTTCTTGCGGTCGTATTCCAGCAGGTCCGCCGGGCCCAGATCGCGCGCCACCAGAATGGCATTGTCGGGGATTTCGCGGGCGACCGTATTGCGGCCCGCCAGCACGCGCAGCAGACGATTGCCGAGGTCTTCGAGGTCGTGCAGACGCTCGCGCATATAGGCGTCGCGGGCGTTGTTGAGCTTGGCGCGCTGCTCGTTGCGCACGCGCTCCACCGCCGCCTCGGCGGTCAGGCCGGAGCGCACCGCCTCGACCAGATTGCGCGTCCAGCCCCGGTCGTGGGCAAACATGCGATAGGTTTCGAGCACATCGAAGGTCGGCCCGGCCAGACCGTGCTGGCCTTCGAACATCTGATCAATCTGGTCGCGCAAGTCGCCGATGGCGGTCAGAAGCCGCGCCTCTTCGGCGATGGCGTCGTCCGACAGCAGGTGATCGGGCGTCACCGGCACCTCGTGCAGGATTACCGTGCCGATGGCCAGACCGTCGGCAAAGCTCGACCCCTTCAGGCGCTCCGGCCGCTGCGGCGCGATTTCGATGTCTTTCAGTTCATCGTCACTGACCAGGTCGCCGGCCACCATTTCGGCCAGCACCATGGCGATGATCTGAAGGTCCTCGACCTCATCCTCGCCATAGGTGCGCATGGCCATGTTCTGCACGACCAGCACGCCGATGGTGCGCCCGCCGCGCAGCAGCGGCACGCCGAGGAAGGAGTTATAGGGGTCTTCGCCCGTTTCCGGACGGTAGGAGAAGCTGGGGTGCGACGGCGCGTCGTTGAGGTTCAGCGGCTGCCCCGACCGGGCGACCTCGCCCACCAGACCTTCCGACAGACGCAGGCGCGTGTTGTGCACGGCTTCGCGGTTGAGGCCTTCGGTGGCGAACAGTTCCAGTTCTTCGGAGGTGCGGCGCAGATAGATGGAGCAGACTTCGGCAATCATCGAGCGGGCGATGATTTCCACCACGCGGTCCAGACGCGCCTGAGCCGAAGAGCCATCGGCCATGACTTCGCGGATCTGCCGCAGCAGACCGCGCTGACCGCGCGCACCCTGAACCAGACTTGGACTCAACGCTTCGGCTCCCCATACAACCGTGTGCCGTTTTCCCCATAATGGGAAACGTTTTCGCGGCTGTCTACAGAGGCTTGTCCCCTGAGACAAGTCACGAAGACTTTACGCGGTCACAACGCGGAAACAAATCGGCACAAACCCATAGAGCCCAAAGAAAAAAGCCGCGTACTCAAAGCACGCGGCCTTCTACCTTACCCGAACAGCGCTTACTGTCCGATCTTGTCCAGATCGTAGGCCGCGTGAAGGGCGCGCACGGCCAGTTCGGTATAGGCTTCGTCGATCAGGACCGAGATCTTGATTTCCGAGGTCGAGATGACCTGAATATTGATGCCCTTTTCCGACAGGGCGCGGAACATGGTTTCGGCGACCCCCGTGTGCGAGCGCATCCCGACGCCGACGATCGACACCTTGGCGACGTTTTCATCGACCTTGATGGCGTCAAAGCCGATTTCGGCTCGGGCGGCTTCCATGATTTCGGCGGCAGCCTTGGCGTCGCGGCGGCCGACGGTGAAGAGCTGGTTGGCGTATTCGCCGGAGCGCTTTTCCGACTGCACGATCATATCGACATTGATATTGGCCGCGGCCAGTTTCGAGAAGACCGCTGCGGAGACGCCGACCTTGTTCGGCAGGCCCAGAAGGGTGATCTTGGCTTCATCACGGCTGAAGGCCACGCCGGAAACAATATGCTTTTCCACGATTTCGTCCTCGTCGCACACGATGGTGCCCTGATCAGTATTTTCGCCCGGCTCCACGAAGGAAGACAGGACGCGCACCGGCACGCGCTGCCCCATGGCCAGTTCGACCGAGCGGGTTTGCAGCACCTTGGCCCCCAGCGACGCCATTTCCAGCATTTCCTCAAAGGAAATCTTCTTCAGGCGGCGGGCCTTGGATTCGACGCGCGGGTCGGTGGTATAGACGCCATCGACGTCGGTATAGATGTCGCAGCGGATGGCCTTGACCGCCGCCGCCACGGCGACCGCTGAGGTGTCCGAACCGCCGCGGCCCAGCGTGGTGATGCGGCCCGACTCGGTGACACCCTGAAAGCCCGGCACAACGACGATCTGACCGGCATCAAGCGCGGTTTCCAGCCTGGCCGGCGGGATGTCGAGGATGCGCGCCTTGCCATGCACGTCCGAGGTCAGGATCGGCACCTGCCAGCCCATCATCGAAAGGGCGTCATAGCCCATATTGCGCAGCGTCATGGCCAGAAGGCCGGCCGTCACCTGTTCGCCGGAAGCCACGACCACATCATATTCGTCGTCGCCTTCGGCACCCTTGCCTGTGGCCTTGCCCGCGCCATCGGTCCAGGCGACCAACTCGTTGGTCTTGCCCGACATGGCCGACACAACGACCGCGACGCGGTGACCGGCATCGTATTCAGCGGCCACCAGCCGGGCCGCCCTGCGGATGCGTTCGAGGTCGGCCATCGACGTGCCGCCGAACTTCATCACGAGACGAGTCATTAATCCGTCTTTCTCTTTAATACCAACGCCCGAAGATGCTGACGCATCCGGGCGTTAAAAAAACTCGCGAATGTCTTATATGTATCAAAGGCATAAGACATTCGCGAAACGAATACCAAGAGTCATTTTCAATGACCCTTGGTATAAGCAGTACAAGGATGTACGCAAAAATGCGCGCCCGCTTTACTGCCCGTGTGCGCGCCTGTGAAGCTTTTTTGCGAAAAAAGCGCATACGGACGCTGCTTTTTGCGCTATTCCCCTGCCCGGAGTGGCTGTTTTCGGAGCGTGACATGGCCAAAGCGGCAAAAAACCAAGCAAAATCAGTTGCAAATGAGACGGAATTGACCGCCGACGCCCCCGCCGGGCCGAGCATTGACGCCGAGGATGTGGCACGCTTTTCGGCTCTGGCGGCCAGGTGGTGGGACCCCAAGGGTGAGTTCGCCCCCCTGCACAAGTTCAATCCCAACCGTGTCCGCTTTATCCGCGACACCTGCGTCGATCACTTCCTGCGCGATCCGCGCGCGGTGGCGCCTTTTGGCGATTTGCGCCTGATCGACATTGGTTGTGGGGGCGGCCTGTTGTCCGAGCCGATGAAGCGCATGGGCTTTGACGTTACCGGTATCGACGCCTCGGAAAAGAATATCGGCACGGCGAAGGCCCATGCGGCTGAGGTCGGGCTCGATATCCGCTATCTGGCCCAGACGGTCGAGCAGGTAGTGGCGTCCAAAGAGTCCGGTTTTGATGTGGTGCTGACCATGGAGGTCATCGAACACGTCAATGACCCGGAAAGTTTCCTCAAGACGTGCGCCTCTCTGGTCAAGCCGGGCGGGTTGCTGTTCATCGCCACGCTGAACCGCACGCTGAAGGCCCACGCACTGGGCATTGTGGCCGCGGAATACGTGCTGCAATGGGTGCCGAAGGGCACGCACGACTGGAACAAGTTTCTCAAGCCCGAAGAGATCGAAGGCTTCCTTGAAGGCACCGGCCTGACGCCCGATCCGGCGGTGGGGGTGAGCTACAATCCCTTCACGGCGACCTGGGCCCTTTCAAACGATACCGCCGTCAACTATATGATCGTCGCCCGGCGGGATTTGTTGTAGTTCCGCACGCCGTCCCTTCCCCTCATCCCGGCCCTCTCCCCGTACACGGGGCGAGGGGGAATAAACATATGACCGACACTGACCTGACTCTTGTTTCCGCCTGGAAGGGTGCCCAGACCCGCCTGAAGGCCGCCCATATCGACTCGCCGGCCATCGACGCCCGGCTGCTGCTAGAGGCGGCGACCGGCTATACGCGCACCGATATCCTGACCGATCCGTACAAGCTGCTGACGGCGGAGCAGAAGGCGACGCTCGACGACTATCTGACTCGCCGCGAAAGGCGCGTGCCGGTGGCGCGTATTCTGGGCCGAAAGGGCTTCTGGAAGCTGCTGCTCGACCTGACGCCCGCCGTGCTGGTGCCGCGTCCGGAGACGGAGTGCATCGTCGATATGATCCTCAAGACGACGGAGGAGGGGCAGGCCTTCACGCTGGCCGACCTCGGCGTCGGCTCCGGGGCCATCCTGCTGTCGGTCCTGTCTGAGCGTCCGGCGGCCAAGGGGCTGGGCACCGACGTCTCCGAAGAGGCTTTGGCCGTGGCGCGCGACAATGCGGCCAATCTCGGCCTCGACGGGCGCGCGGCCTTCCTGCGCACCTCGTGGGGCGCGGGGCTCGCGGATGCCAGCTTCGATTTTGTCGCCTCCAATCCGCCCTATATCCGCAGCGAGGTCATCCCGACGCTTGACCCCGAAGTGCGCGACCACGACCCGCATCTGGCGCTCGATGGCGGCGAATCGGGCCTTGATGCCTATGTCGAGATGATCCCGGAAGCCTTCCGCATTCTCAAGGCCGGGGGCACGGCGTGGATGGAAATTGGCTATGATCAATCGGCCGCGGTCGAAGACCTGATGAAAAAGGCGGGCTTTTTCAACGTAGTGACCTTTAAGGACCTGTCCGACCTGCCGCGCATCGTCGTCGGTCAGAAGCTCGTCATGCAATAGATATACCGTTGAAATCCGCCTGTTTCCGAAAATTTCTCTTGGAAACGGGCGGGTTTGGCGCTAACAGTGAAAAGTCTCCTGCCATCGTGGACGGATTAACGGACGGTTTTAACCGCTTCCGGGATCATGCACAGACGAAAACGCTGTGCCCATAGGCGGAAACCTGAGCGCCTGCGTAGGGGGGCAAAGCCCGGTGCAGGCCACAGCGTGAACCCCTGAAAACGGCACAACCACACACGCACATCCGGCACTTCATTTAAGGCCCTGCGGCATTACAGCAAACAGGGCCTGCGGCACATAAACAGATTCGCCCCGCACCAGGTTCAGCGGGGCCTTGCCCTAAACGGTTACATCGCATGAAAGATTTTCGGGGTATGAAACGGCAACGCAGCCGTAATCGCAAGCCCTCTGGTAATCAGAACAACCCCAATCGCGCCTACGAATCGAACGGGCCGGACGGGGCGAAGGTGCGCGGCAACGCGCAGACCATCTACGAAAAGTATCAGCAACTGGCCCGCGACGCCAATTCGTCGGGCGACCGCGTGCTGGCCGAAAACTACCTCCAACACGCTGAGCACTATTTCCGCCTGATCCGTCAGATGCAGCCGCAGCGTCCGGTTTCGGAATTCCTTCAACGCGACCCGTTCTCGACGGGCTTCGATTTCGATGAGGACCTCGATACCGAGGTCGAGACGACCGAAACCGAGGGCGAAACCGCTGAGTCCGAGGGCAGCGAGGGCGATCAGCCGCGTTATGACAACCGCCGGGATCGCGACAGAGACCGTGACCGCAATCGCGACCGCGATCGTGACAGAGACCGGGACCGTGACAGAGATAGGGGCGAGCGCAATGACCGCGGTGACCGCGACCGTAATGGTGGCGACCGGGATCGCATCTATGCCGAGCGTGGCGAAAATGGTGACGACCGTCCGCGTCGCGAAAGCCGCCGTGAACGCTATGAGCGCCGTCGTCAGCAACGCCTGAGCGAGCAGGAGGTTTCCGTGACCTCCGGTCCGATCGCCTCCACCGAACCGCTCAACGGCGGGTCTGCGCCGGCCGAAGTGGCGGGCTTTGACGTGGTCACCCCGCAAGCGGCCCCGATCACGCCCGCGCCCGAAGCGCCTGTGGCCGAGGCTCAGCCGGAAGCCCGTGGCCGTGGCCGTCGTCGTGCGGTCGAAAGCGACGCCGCTGCCGACACCAACCACCTGCCGGCCTTCCTGCGCGCCCCGGTGCCGGTGGCCGCCGCCGAAGTCCCGGAAACGGTAGCGGAAGAGGGCGAAGCGCCCAAGCGTCGCACCCGCCGCAAGAAGTCGGAAGAGGCCGAGGCGTAACCCACCGCGTCACGTTTCACGATCACAAGCGCTCCGGACCTTCCGGGGCGCTTTTTCGTAACGCACTCCTCCCTTGTCTCTGTCCCTAGTTTGCTTTAATCGCGCAGCATGACTGAAAACGCCCCCAACTCCGCTGAATTTACCGAATTTCGTCCTGAAGCGCGCGCGCCGCGCGGCTTTGCCGACAAACGCGCCTCACAGATCGCGGTCGAACGCCGTCTGATCGCCAGGGTTTCGGAAGTCTATGAGTCCTTTGGCTTCGAAGCGCTGCAAACCTCGGCCTTTGAATATGCCGACGCGCTGGGCAAATTCCTGCCCGACGCCGATCGTCCCAATGTCGGCGTCTTCTCGTTGCAGGACGACGATGATCAGTGGATGGCGCTGCGTTACGATCACACCGCCCCGCTGGCCCGCTTTGCGGCGCAGAACTGGGACACCCTGCCCAAGCCCTTCCGTCGTTACGCCTTCGGGCCGGTGTGGCGCAATGAAAAGCCGGGGCCGGGCCGTCTGCGCGAATTCATGCAGTGCGATGCCGATACTGTGGGCACCGACCGCCCGGAAGCCGATGCGGAAATCATCGCCCTGGCCGTGGCCGGGTTCCGCGCCAATGCGCTGCCGACCGTGCTCAAGATCAATAACCGCAAGCTGCTTAATGGCCTCTTGAGCGCGCTGGGGGCCGACTCTCCGGCGCAGCAGATGGGCGTGCTGCGCGCCATTGACAAGCTGGACCGGCTGGGCCTGGAAGGCGTCGAGCTGCTGCTGGGCGGCGGGCGCAAGGACGAGTCGGGCGACTTCACCAAGGGCGCGGGTCTGAGCGACAAGGCCATTGCGGCGGTGCTGGGCTTTGTGGCCGCGGGCCGCGACAGTGCGGGCGGTCAGGCTGAACGCGGGGCGGTGCTCGAAAAGCTGGCCGCGGTGTTGAGCGAGTCCGCGGAAGGGCAGGCGGGTCTTGAGGACCTGTCGCGCATTTCGACGGCGCTGACCGGGCTGGGCGTGTCAGAGGCCGAAGCCATTTTCGATCCGTCCATCGTGCGCGGGCTGGAATACTATACCGGCCCGGTGTTCGAGGCCGAACTGCTGATGGAAACCCGCGACGAGAAGGGCAACCTCGTGCGCTTCGGCTCGGTCGGGGGCGGCGGGCGCTATGACGATCTTGTCGCGCGCTTCACGGGTGAGCGCGTCCCGGCGACCGGCTTCTCGTTCGGCGTGTCGCGTCTGGCGGCGGCTCTGGCCTTGGCCGAAGAGGGCGCGATTCAGGCCGTGCGCGGGCCCATCGTGATCATCGCCTTCTCCGAATCGGACATGGGCGAATATTTCCGTCTGGCGGCGGACATCCGTGCGGCAGGTCTGGCGGTTGAGGTTTACCTCGGTCGTTCGGGCATGAAGGCGCAAATGAAGTACGCCGACCGGCGCTTATCCCCAGCCGTTGTCATGCTGGGCGGTGACGAACTGGCAAATAATACCGTTACGATCAAGGATCTCGATCAGGGACGGCTCTTGGCGAGTCAAATTACGGATAATAAGGAATGGCGCGAAGCGCGGCCGGGGCAGGTCACTTTGCCGCGCGCAGAGGCTATCAACCATCTGAAATCCATTGTGAATTCGTGAAAAAGTTTCCCAAACGTCAAGCGTGACATCGCTGTCAGAAAAATTAACGCTCTTTACGGTTTTTTGACAAAACCGTGTTCGACAAAATTATTTTTGACGCAGGGCGATAAAAGCGTTGACACAGCCCCAAAAAAACTGTTTTCTCCGTCTCAAGAGAACGGAACTTCGCCAGAGAGATGAAGTCAGTTCCCGGCGTTTCGGGGAGGAAACGCCTGCTTAACAAGGAAAGAGGCCCGGCATTGTTTATCCCCCATGCCGGGCCTCTTTTCGTTTGCCGTTTCCAGGACGGGCGTGCGCCCGTTTTGACGCCGGCGTCAGTTTTCCTTAAGGTCCTTACACGCGGCACGCACCAGCCAGCAGATTTGCTGGGCGAGAGCCTGTGGCGGCACGGCGATCAGCCGCTCTTCCAGACCGACGGCCACAATGCCGTGCACGGCGGAAAACAGGGTGCGCGCCACCAGTACGCGCTCGGCCTCTGACGAAGCGGGCATCAGCGCCGCCATAGGTGCATTCATGTGGCGAAACAGCCCAAGCTGGGCTTGGATATTCCATTCGGGCAGGGCCGGGTTTTTCAGCCGCATTTCGAACAGGGCGCGCCAGAGCTGAAGATTTTGCCGTGCAAAATCGTAATAGGCCAGCGCGATCGCCTCCAGCACCTCCGCCGGCTGTTCTGCTGCGGCTGAGACGGCGCCGGCCTCCAGTGCCGCATCCAGCCGCCCCATGGTGCGTTGCGCCAGCCGCAGCATCAGATCGTCCATATCGGCGACGATATTATAAAGCCCCCCCAGCGCGACGCCGATATCTGCCGCCAGGTCACGCGCTTTCAAAGCCCCCACGCCCTCTTCGCAGATCCGTTTTTCGGCGGATTGCATAAGCGCTTCGAACTGGGCTTCGCGGCGGCGGGTCATGGCGGAGGGGGCAACAGACATTCTACTCGGAACCTGACGGATTAAAAATTTGAACGTCGTTCATTTTTAATATTGAACAATGTTCAAATCTATGCAACAACACAATTGTGAACGGCGTTCATAGCACATCATGTCCCCACGCGAAAGCGCTGTTCATGGATCGGATCGGAATACTCCGGGGGCGGAGTTCCGCTCCGGAGGGGAAAGGGCGGGGCCGGTGTCCCCCGGTTCCGCCCATACCTCATCAGATTTCTACCCCACGCGCGGGTTGTTCAGGGCGCGGATATTCAGGCGAAGGGTGTTCGTCATGGTTCGTTTTAAATCGTCTTCACGCACAATGATGGTGCTGGGTGGTGCGCTGGCCTTTGCGCCGCTGGTGATGATCTACATTGTGCTGGGTCAGTTACAGCACGGCGTCTCCTACGCCGATGAAATGGCCGGTCACTTTACGCGTTACGCGCATCAGGCCGAGATCGGCGGCTTCCTGCTGGCCATCGGCGCGGTGGTGCGCATTGCGGGCATCTGTTTCCCCAAGGAGGACTGATCACCGGGCAGAAAAAAGCCCTCCGGTGTGAACCGAAGGGCTTTGAAGCGGGCACAGCTTACGCTTACCAGATGCGGACGCGATCTTCCGGCTTCAGGTAGTACTTGCCGCTGGTGACGCCGAAGGCCTTGTACCAGTCGTCGATATTGCGCATCGGCCCGATGACGCGGAATTCCGCCGGCGAGTGCGGGTCAGACACCACCTGCTGACGGATGGCGTCCTCGCGGTACTTCGAGGCCCAGACGCCGGCAAAGCCCAGGAAGACGCGCTGATCGCCGGTGAAGCCGTCCAGCACCGGGCCACCGTCCGGGTGCGACAGACGATAGGCAGTCAGGCCCATCTGCACGCCCCCCAGATCGGCGATGTTTTCGCCCATGGTCAGACCGCCCTGCACCTTGGCACCCGGAACCGGCTCATAGGTGTCGTACTGTTCGCCATAGATCTTGGCCTTGGCGTCGAACTTGGCGGCGTCTTCTGCCGTCCACCAGTCGCGCAGGATGCCGTCGCCGTCCGACTTGCGGCCCTGATCGTCGAAGCCGTGGGTGATTTCGTGGCCGATCACGCCGCCGATGGCACCATAATTGACCGCCGCATCGGCCTTCGGGTCGAAGAAGGGCGGTTGCAGGATGGCGGCCGGGAAGACGATTTCGTTGCGGGTCGGCGAGTAGTAGGCGTTGACCGTCTGCGGCGTCATACCCCATTCCAGCGGATCGACCGGCTTGTCCAGCTTGTTCAGGCTGTCGGCCCATTCGAACTGCGCCGAGCGCGTGACGTTACCGAACAGATCGCCCGCCTTGATCTCCAGCGCCGAATAGTCCTTCCACTTGTCCGGATAGCCGATCTTAACGCCGAACTTGCCGAGCTTTTCGTGCGCCTTGGCCTTGGTTTCGGCGCTCATCCAGTCGAGGCCGTCGATGCGCTTGCCCATGGCGGTCTTCAGGTCGGCGACCAGCTTTTCCATCATCGACTTGGATTCGGCGGGGAAGTAGCGTTCGACATAGGCCTTGCCCAGCGCTTCACCCAGAGAGCCTTCGGTCACCGAGATCGAGCGTTTCCACAGCGGACGCTGGGCCTTGGCGCCGGACAGGTCGCGCGAATTGAATTCCCAGGCGCGGGTCGAGAAGCGCTCAGACAGGTACGGCGCGGCTTCGTTGACCGTTTTGAAGGTCTGCCAGGCCTTGATCGTTTCCAGCGGCGTGTCGGCATAGACCTTGGCGATCTTCGGGAAGGCCGTGTTCTGCGCGACGACGATCTTCTTGGCCTTGTCGAGTTTCGAGGCCTTGAAGAAGGTCGGGAAGTCGAAGCCCGGCGCGAAAGCGGCGATTTCTTTGGCCGTCATCGGGTTATAGGTCTTGTCGTCGTCGCGGCTTTCGATGCGCGTCCACGATACCTTGGCGATCTCGGTTTCAAAGGCCACGATGTCCTTGGCCGTCTTGGCCGCGTCGGGATAGCCGACCATGCGCAGGACGTCGGTGACATAGGCTTCGTAGAGCGCCTTCTTTTCCTTGAAATTGTCCTCCAGATAGTAGTTGCGGTCCGGCAGGGTCAGGCCCGACTGATACATGTAGAGGATGTTGATATTGGGGTTCTTCTGGTCGTCATAGATGGCCGGGGCGAAGATCGCCGAACCGAACTGCCCCATGACGCTGCCCATATAGGCGGCCATTTCCGACTTGGTCTTGATGGCGCGGATTTTGGTCAGGGTGGGGGCCAGCGGCGCGATGTCGAGCGCATTGCGCGTTTTGACGTCCATCATCGAATTATAGAGGTCGGCGATCTTCTTTTCGTCGCCGCTCAGGTTCGGTTTGGTGGCCAGTTCGTCGATGATCGCCTTCAGGCGGTTGTCGGACAGGTTGCGCAGCGCCACGAACGCCCCGTAGGAGGTGCGGTCTGCCGGGATGACGATGGCGTCAATGGCCTTGCCATTGGCGTAGCGGAAGAAGTTGTCACCCGGATTGACCGAGGTATCCATGCCCTTCACGTCAAAGCCCCAGGTGCCGAAGGTCTGCGCCACGGTCGAGTCGGAGCCGGTGTCGCCGCCCGTCAGGGTGTCACCGTTCAGGCCCAGCGCGTCCAGCGCCGAAAGGCTCTGCTGGAAGCAGTGCGCGTCGAGGCAGGCGCGCTCATCGGCCTGCGCGGCGGCAGCAAAGAGGCTGAGGGAAAGGGCAGTGGTCAGCAGTATGGATTTACGCATGGTCTTTTCCGGGGATTGGGGAAGCGGTTGCGGTTTTTTGATTGGCAGATGGGTTCATTTGCAACAAAGCGGTACCATGGCGCATTTTTTGGGCGGCGTCTCATAAATTTTCTTTCATAATTGCGTGGCATGGGTCACCTTGCCGGACAGGGGAAAATCGTTTGTGTGTATGGAGGGGAACTCGCCTTGGTGACGAATCTGCTGCCTGAGGGCAGCGCGCAACACGTGGCGCACGCCGGCACATCGTCGTCGGGGATCGCCTTTCTCATTGCGGCAGCGGTGTTCGTGCCCTTCTTCCTGCGCTTTCGCGTATCGCCGGTTCTGGGTTTCCTGCTGGTGGGCGCGCTGCTGGGGCCGTTCGGTCTGGGGCGGCTGGAAGATACGATCCCCTTCATCTCGGTTTTCACGATCTCCCAGACGCAGGACGTCCACCAACTGGCGGAGCTGGGTGTCGTCTTTCTGCTGTTCTCCATCGGGCTGGAACTGACCTGGGAACGTCTGAAGGCGCTGCGGCGGATGGTCTTCGGGCTGGGGGTATCGCAGATCGTCTTCAGCGCGGCGGTGCTGACCGGCCTGTTTCTGCTGATCGGCCATAGCCTTGGCGGCGCGGTCGCCGTGGCGATGGGTCTGGCCCTGTCGTCCACGGCCATGGTCATGCCCGTTCTGGCCGAGCGTAAACGTCTCAATTCCCCGACCGGCCGCAGCGTGTTTGCCGTTTTGCTGGCGCAGGATCTGGCTGTCGCGCCCATACTGATCACGGTGGTGGTGCTGGCGTCCGGGGGCGAGTCCTTCGGCATCAGCGGACTTCTGACCCTCATTCCGGCGGTGGTGGCCATGGCGCTGCTGGTGGTGGGCGGGCGTCTTCTGATGCGCCCCCTGTTCCGTTCGGCAGCCATGGCCAAGAGCGCCGAGCTGTTCATGGCCGCCTGTTTCCTTGTCGTACTGGTGTCCGGGCAACTGGCGGTCTGGGCGGGCTTGAGCATGGGGCTGGGGGCCTTTATCGCCGGGGTGCTGCTGGCCGAAACCGAGTACCGGCGCGAAATCGAAATGATGGTGGAGCCCTTCAAGGGCCTGTTGCTGGGCCTGTTCTTCGTTACCGTGGGGGCGCGTCTCGACTTTGCGGCCGTGATGTCCGAGCCGGTACTGGTGCTGGGCCTGACGCTCGGCCTGATCGTACTGAAGGTGGCTGTGGTCACACCGCTGGCGCGCGGCTTCGGCCTGAGCTGGCGCGGGGCACTGGAGGCGGCGCTGGTACTGGCACCCGCAGGGGAATTCGCCTTCGTGATTATCGACGAAGCGGTGGGGCGCAAGCTGGTACCCGTCGGCTTTGGTCACGCGGTTATTGTTTCGGCCATTGTCAGCATGTTCCTGGTGCCTCTTCTGGCCGGTATCGGCGCGCGCTTCAATCGCAAGACGGCGACGGCCGAAACGGCCACCAGCGTCGCGCCGGCCCATGTCTCTGAGCAGGTTGATGTGCTGGTGGTCGGCTACGGCCGTGTGGGTGAGCTGGTGGCGGACATGCTGCGTCGGCACGACATATCCTTTGCGGTGATTGACGCCAATGCACGGGTGGCGTCACGGGCGCGTAAGGACGGTGTCGAAGCCTGGTATGGCGACGCCTCGCACGTCGATATGCTGCACCGTATGGGCGTGGACAATGTGCGTGCGGTGGTGGTGACCGTTTCGAATGCGACCTTCACCGACGCCGTAGTGACCGCCGTGCGTCAGGTACGTCAGGATGTCGGTCTGATCGTCCGTGCCAAGGATGCCGGTCACGCGGAAAAACTCTACGAACTGGGGGTGACCGACGCGGTGCCGGAAACCATCGAGGCCTCGCTGCAACTGGCGGAAAACACGCTGGTCGATCTGGGCGTACCGATGGGGCTGGTGCTGGCCTCCGTGCACGAAAAGCGCGACGAGTTCCGTCAGGACCTGCTCAAATACGCCCCCGACGGCCGCGTCCCGCGTATCCTGCGTACCACCAAACGCAGTATCAAGGCGGTGGAGGGGTAGGGAGATGAGTGATTGTAACGGCGAATGGAGCGACGAAGAGAGGGTGGACCTGACAGAGGCAGCCTTTACCGCGCTTCGAGCGCAATTGGTCGCTGCTTTTTCGGCACCTGATGTAACCTATGTCCGGATGTCAGCGGAAGATGTGATCGCACGGAACGCAAAACCTGACCTTCTCTAGCGAAGCTTAGGCGCGCGGCTGCGGGTAAGGCAGCGATCAATCCGCCTGACGGTGCGCTTCCAGCCGCTCACGCAGGCTGTCGATCTCGGCAAAGAAGCGCTTGCGGATTTCGGACGCAAACGGATTATCGCGCTCGATCGACATAAACAACTCATCCGAATCGCCCTGGACCAGCCCCACGCCCTGCATCATCAGGTCATAGGAGCGCGTGGTATGGACGCGCGGCAGGGGCTCAAGGCCGCTCAGGACCTTGGCGATCATGTGCGTCAGGCCCTGCACCGCGGCGAGGGCGCGATCGTGGATTTCGGGTGTCGCCATCGACACTTTCAGATCAAGCGTCTTTTCCAGAAAGCGCACGATAGGGGTCAGGTGCCGCACGCGCACCGGACACACGACGATTTCCATATCGTGTATGCCATAGCGCGCCGATTGCGGCCCGAACAAAGGGTGGGTGCACAGGATCGACACCTGCGGCGGCAGGGCCTCCTGAAGCCACGCGGCCGGCTTGACCTTGACCGAGCCGACGTCGATGACCAGACCGTTGAGCGGCACATGTGGCGCGATCTTCGCAGCCAGGTCTTTCAGGGTGCGGATCGGCGTGGCGAGGATCACCACCTGACAGGCGGCTGCCTCTTCGAGCGAGACCAGTGAGACATTGTGGCGTTTGGCGTAGGCCCTGGCCTCTGGCGACGGGTCACAGGCCAGAATGTCGAAATAGGGGGCGAGATGCCGGACAATCAGCCGCCCGAAGGCCCCCAGCCCGAACAATCCGAGTTTATGAACCTGTTTCACTGTCTTCGCCACTTATCGTTCCGGTCTTTTGGAAGGCAGGGCAGTTAGCATGTTCCGACAGGGGCGGCGAGAATAAACGCGCTTAAGGGGTGTAATTAGATGGAATTTGCTTTTTTATGCGCGCTAACCGCAATAATTTTGCACAGTTTCGCAAAAATTTGCTGGAAAGTTTCTTGTGACACAAATGAAACAGGTTGCCAATGCAACAACATGGCAACCTGTTTCAAATAATACTAAACGTTTGATTTTAAAACGTCTTACCAGCCGCCGAACAGGCCGCCTTTTTTCTTCTGGTCCTTTTCGCGTTCGGCGGCGCGTTGTTCCAGCCCTTTTTGCAGAGGTGTTTTGGGCAACTCATCCAGGGTCAGCTTGCCGTCCTTGTTGGCGTCCAGCAGTCGGAAGCGCTGCGACGTGGCGCGGGTCCATTCCTCGATCGTGATGCGATAGTCAAAATTGGCGTCGGCGGCACGGATGGGCTGCGGCTCATTGATCAGACTGAACTGCGCCGCGCCCTGCACGCTCTTGATATAGCGGTTGGCCGCCCCGGTCTTGTCGCCATCCTCATCGGTGGTACGCGGGTTTCTGGGCTGCGCCACCAGCGGGCTGAAGCCGGTGATTTCGGGGGCCAGCTCGGTTTCGTAATAGGTATTGTCCTGCGAGGTGATCACCCCCCGGCCGTCGCGGTCCACGATGGCAAAAAAGCGCATGGCGTCGGCCAGAAACTCATCCGGACTCAGAGCCCCGTCCTTATTGGTGTCGGCGCCGTTGAACCACAGCACGACCGGGTAGGGGTCTTTTAGCGGGGCCTTGAACACTTCGCCCGACGGACTGAAGAAGACGGCCTGTCCGACGGTGCGACCACTGGGCGTTTCTGGCGGCGCTTCGCCGGTCGGCGGCGGGGCGGAACGCGGGGGCTGAGCCATGGCCGAAGGGGCGAGACAAGCGATCAGAAGGCCGCAAAGGGAAATTTTTTTGAAGGTCATGACTCTGGTTCCGCCGATTTGGGTCTGTTGTCGGGTCTCTATGTGATTTTTAGATGGTGTGATTATGGCGTGACTGACATGCAAGGGGAAAATTTAGCGCCCCTGCGATCAGGCGTTTTTGCCTGACGGAAAATTTGTCGGGATTTGTGTAATGAGTGTAGTGAAAGTGGGTCCGAAAGCATTGAATAAGGCAAAATTGTGACAAATTATGCAAGTCATTGAAATTGTTATTAAATAAATGCTTTGTTAATAAGGAATTGCTTCCGTTTTGGCACTTGTCATTAGAGGCAAGTACTTGAACGGAGATGACAGATGCAGATTGGATCTATGTCGGCCTCCGCTATGTCGCAAATGCACGCGAAGATGTTTTCGAAGATCGACGCAAACAGCGACGGCGGAATAACGCTGGAGGAGATGACCGCCTCCGCCAGCGAAAAGACGAAGGGTAGGGGCGGCACAGAAGACAGTGCGAAAATCGCTGAACGCTTTGCCCGTATGGACAGCAACAGCGATGGCTCGGTAAGCGAAGAGGAAGGCCTGAGTGTCTTCCAGAGCCAGATGTCGTCACAAACCATGAGCGGCATGTTGCAGGCTCAGGAAGGCGGGCAGGATCGGCCCATGGGCCCGCCGCCCGGTGGCGCGGCCGGAGGGGGTGGTGGTCAGAAACCGATGCGTTTCGACGCACTCGACACCAATCAGGACGGCACGGTCAGTCTCGATGAGATGCTGGCGTCGTCTGAGAGCGATGAAACCGAAGATACGGAAGACACCGACAAAACCGCGCGCCTCACTGAACTCTTCTCAAAGATGGATGCGGATGGCGACGGCTCGGTCACCGAGAGCGAAAAATCGACCTTTGATGAAAAGAGGCGCGCCGAAGGCCCGCCGCCTCCGCCTATGGAGGCGTTCGCTCAGACCTCTGAAAGCGAAGACACCGCGTCGTCGGCGAC
The DNA here is from genome assembly GCF_037101385.1 of Asticcacaulis sp. DW145. Taxonomy (NCBI): domain Bacteria; kingdom Pseudomonadati; phylum Pseudomonadota; class Alphaproteobacteria; order Caulobacterales; family Caulobacteraceae; genus Asticcacaulis; species Asticcacaulis sp. DW145. The sequence continues at coordinate 167,061 of NZ_AP029025.1, forward strand.
AGGTACGACCGTCGATGAGGGCACGGCGGCCAGGCTGGCGGCTCTGACGACTCAATGGATACAATCCATGACCAGGGTACTGGCGGATCAGGTGCAAAGCCAGACATCCGTGTCGGTCGCGGCCTGATCCGCTGCGGGCAGGTAGAAGACCTGCCTGTTCGGCTGTTCAGCTACGGTTCAGAAAGACGGGCGCTAGATGGCCTCACCACACGGAGAGAAACCCATGCGCCGTCTTCTTACCCTTTTCGCCCTTGCACTGGTCTGTGGCCTGTCTGCCGGGGCTGCCTCTGTTCAGGACAGCTATGCCAGCGGTCGCTGGCAGGACCGCGACGATGATCGCCGCTGGGGCGGGTTGCCCGCCGGCTCCTATCGCGAAAGCTGCCGCGATATCGAAATTCGCGGAGACGTCCTGTCCGCGCGCTGCCGCGCCAAGAGCGGCTACTATAACTATTCGACGCTTTCGCTGCGCGATTGCCGCGGCGGCTCGGTCGAAAATGACCGCGGCACCCTGCGTTGCGAAGGCGGCCGGGGCGGCGGTGACTGGGGTGGCAACTGGGGCGGAGGCGGCGGCTGGAACGACGACCGCCTGCCCGACGGCAACTATCTCCAGACCTGCCGCGATATCCGGGTGCAGGGTGATCGCCTGACGGCGCGCTGCCGGATGCGCGAAGGCGGCTATAACTACACCGACCTGCGTTTGCGTGAATGTCGCGGCGGTCGCGTCGAAAATCTCAACGGGACCCTGCAATGCGAAGGCGCGGGCTATAGCGGCGGGCGTCTGCCGTCAGGCAATTACCGCGATACCTGCCGCGATATTTCCCTGCAGGGGGACCGTCTGACGGCCCGTTGCCGTGACAAATGGGGCGATTATCGCCTGACGGCCCTGTCCTTGAGCGATTGCAACGGCAGTCAGGTGGAAAACAGCAACGGCAATCTGGTCTGCCGCAACTGGTAATGCCGGACTGAGGTCAAAAAAGAGGCCGGGGCTTTTGTCCCGGCCTCGCCTGTTATTGGAAGGTGTCTGCGATCTGCGCCGTGGTCGGACCACCGTCGTACAAGTTGGGGCCCTCCATGCCTTTCAGGCAATAAATGACCAGCAGGACGATGCCGCCCACGCGCGGTACGAAGCTGATCCGCAGCCACCCGCAGCTTGGATATTTGAACCGATAATGGGAAAATAATGGCGGACAGAGAGGCTAAAACAAGTAAATCCGTAGTAAATTTTTTCCGTACGCTAGTGTTTGAGAAATTTGAATAAAATTTATATTTTGTTCGTTGCTGTATCTTTCTGTCCGTTAGTGTTCTTGATGGGCTTTGAGCCGTCATGTATGCTTAGGGTATGGCAAAATTAATTCACAGACTGACGCCGTCATTCGTCAAGAGTTGCGACCGCCCCGGATGGTATGCCGATGGGGGAGGGCTTTATCTTCGAATCGACCGGACGACTCGCAAATGGACTTTCCTGTACCAGTGGCAAAAACGCCGAAAGGAAATGGGCCTCGGCGGCGTCAATGAGGTGCCGCTTCAAGTAGCGCGGGAGAAGGCGGAGGCGGCGCGCCATTTACTCAAGTCGGGCATAGATCCGCGTGCTGACACAACCGAGATCAAGGTCGCCCGGGCAAAGCGTCAGGCCATTACCTTCGGCATGGTGGCTAACGACGTCCTTGAAACGGTCCGGGCGGATGCGCTGGCCAAGATCAGGCGTATGGAAGCCCCGCCGAAAACGGATGCAGAGCGTGACGCCGAGAAGCGCAAGGTCGAGAAGGCTATCAATCCATGGAGGCTGTCGCTTCGGGTTTACTGCGAACCTATATGGAATATACCCATTGCCGACGCAGATACGGATGATGTCCTAACGGTTCTAAAACCCATGTGGACGCGCGTTCCGGAAAGTGCAGACCGTACCCGGTCGAGAATGGAGCGGGTGTTTGCAAACGCGGCGGCACGTAAACTCAGAGGCTATGATAACCCTGCAAGGTGGCGAGGGCATCTGGAGTTCCTTTTGCCGCGCCTTCCTAAGCTCGTGAATGGTCACCACCCGGCTTTGGACTACACGCTTCTGCCGAAATTCATGGCCGAACTGGAAGAGCGGCGTGCGCGATCAGCGCCATTGCTGAAGTTTACAATACTAACGGGCTCCCGAACGACTGAGGCGCGCGGGGCCAAGTGGTCAGAGTTTCACGATGACGACTGGCTATGGATCGTACCGGCCATTCGTATGAAGTCACCCGATGGCCAGCCGAAGGAGCACCGCGTTCCTTTGTCACCTCAGGCGCGGGCACTCGTGAAAGAAATGCGCGTGGTTGCACAGGGTTCGCCCTTTGTGTTCCCTGGACATCGACCCGGAAAGTGCTTGTCTGAGCTGACCATGCTCCTTCTGGTCAAACGGATGGGCTACGAGAATATTACCGTCCATGGCTTCCGATCGACCTTTAGTGACTGGGCCGGTGAGGAGACCGACTTCGCCGACGAACTGGTCGAAATGTCAATTGCACACAAGGTCGGCAATGCCGTCCGGCGTGCGTACAAGCGTAAAGACGCCCTGGCGCGGCGCCGGGAACTCATGACTGCCTGGGGTGAGTATGCCTGCTCATTGATCCCGGGTGCCTATCAAGAACAGTTGCCGCTTGCCGCAGAGTAACCCTGCCTCCCCAGCGACGCATTTCTCCGATGCCGCCACACACGGCACCTTTCGGCAATCCGCGCGTCAGCGGCGGGCTGGCGTCGTTTAAGGTTCAATTGAGCTTGAAGTTATATAAATTTTGATATAAGGTGTTTAATGACTGATAGTCAGCCGCTCAAGCCCATCGAGTTTCGGGGCTCGTCTAAAAAAGATCTGCTCGCCTTTCCGAGGCCCGCTATCGAAGACGGCGGGCACCAGCTTTTTCTCGTCCAAAAAGGCGAGGAGCCTCACGATTGGAAGCCGATGGTCAATGTCGGTCACGGGTGTTTCGAAATTCGAATAAGCGAGAGTGGGGATGCCTTCCGAATTATCTATGTGGCGAAGTTTGCTGATGCCGTCTACGTGCTGCATTGTTTTCAGAAGACCACCCGGCAAACGGCGCATCGCGATATTGATTTAGCGAAAACACGATATCAGGATCTTCTTCGGGAATTAAAGTCATGACCTCACAACGCTTCGACACAGTCTGGGAAGCTTTGGCTGATACGCCCGTTGAGGCCAAGGTTATGCGTATGCGCTCCGAACTCATGACGGACATAGCCGCTTTCATCAAGGCGAGAGGTCTGACACAGGTGCAGGCCTCCGAGTTTTTGGGCATCACTCAGCCACGCGTGTCTGATTTGCTACGAGGCAAGCTTGGAAAGTTCAACCTGGAAACCCTTATCGCTCTCTCAGAGCGCACCGGCCAACGTATTGATTTACAGAAGTCGCGCGCGGCCTGAATCGGTTGTCGGTCGTGGGCGATAATCGCGAGCGCGCCCCAACAGTAGGAGCGCTTCAGGTATTCCAAATATGACCGGGTGCCCGCAGCCCCCATCGCTTTACCACGCATCACACTCTAAGTCTTTTGGTTCAGAAAAAATTGTCGTGTATTGGTTGCTCCGGCGTCTTAAGTGTGAGGACAAGCTTGAGCGTCAATGGAAAATCTTAGAAAGATTCTAGCCAAAGCGAAGCGGGTAGTCGTTCGCAAGGGCATTTCGCCGCAAGACGCAGAGGACCTGGTCCAAAGCGCTTACATGCGCGTCCACGCCTATGAACAACGTGAGGTCGTACGCTCTCAGGAGGCGCTTCTGATCACGGCGGCGGTGAGATTGGCTTATGATGAGAGGCGAAGGCAGGACAGAGCCGCCATGTTGGAAAAAGCTGATGCGCTGCCGTCCGTACCGGATGACGCGCCGCTCCCGGATGAGATATTGCGCGCTCAGCAGCGCGTTGCCAGGCTCAAGGAAGGCTTGGACAGATTACCAGAGCGGACCCGTCGTATTTTGCTTAGTCGGCGCCTGGATGGGCTGACCTATAAGCAGATTGCGCAGAGAGAAGGCTCAACAGAGGCCGCGATAGAGAAGCAGGTGGCACGAGCCACGCTCGAGTTAATGAATTGGGTGAACGGATGGTAAGTCCAGACGACAATATGCCACCGGAAACGACTGAGAAAGACAGTCGGCTGTCCGAAACGGCGGCCGAGGCCGCTGTATGGATGGCGCGGCTAAAAAGTGATCAACGGCGGCCTGAAACTGAGTCGGCGTTTCGACAATGGCTTGCGACGACGCCTAACGCTCAGGATCTCTTCGATGAGGCCACGGAGGTATGGGAGATGATTCCCTCAGCCGTTCAGCGTCGTCCAACGCCTTCGTTTCATCAGTTGATGTCTCGACGCACCACGGCAGTGGTCGCAGCTGCCGCCGTGATTGTGCTTGTCATATTAGGCGGGTTTTTCGCAATAAGCGCTCGCCCGATTATGTTTGAAACGCAAACGGGCGAGCAGAGAACGCTGACCCTGGCGGATGACTCAAAAGTTACCCTGAACACGAATACCAGACTTTCCGTGACCTATAGCCGCAGTCGGCGTTACATCCAGTTGGAACGAGGGGAAGCGTTGTTCCAGGTAGCGCACGATGCTTCCAGACCGTTTGTCGTTGAAACGGGAACACAACGTGTGACGGCTCTGGGCACAGTTTTTTTGGTGCGCTCAGACCCGTCGGTCATGCAGGTTGCCCTTTTTTCGGGTAAGGTGGAACTGCGGCCAACAGATAGCTCTACGACTCCGTACGGTATGATATTAAAACCTGGCGAGCGAGCGACCGTCCGTGAAAGGCTTACTCCCATTGTGGATCGTCCGGCATCAGACGTTATCACCGCCTGGCAACGGCAGGAGATTGTGTTCTCTGGCGTCACACTCTCTGAAGCGATAAATGAGTTGAACCGCTACAGCCGGTTGCAGATCGTCGTTGCCGACTCTGGTATCGCTTCATTAAAAGTTGCCGGGGTTTTTCAGACAGGTGACTCCGAAGCTTTCGCCAAAAACATTGCACGCATCTATGGGTTGAAAATCCGTCGGTCTGAGAAGGTAATTGAACTTACCCGTTAAAGCTCCGTATTTGACTAACAGGCAGAATTGCCCTCAAGCTTTTTGACGTTCTGCGTCTGAGTGATCTAAAAAAAACGCGCTAAAAAAGCCGGCCGACGGCATCGGACAGGGATATGCGGTTAAACAGGAATTGGCTTATTGGCCCGTGCATGACGGTGCTTTTCTGTTTTGCGCCTCTGATAGCCGGAGCTCAGTCGCTGATCGACTGCCAGTTCCCAGAGCAGCCCCTAGGCAAGACCCTCACCTCTGTTGCGCGCGCGGCGAGGGTTACGGTTCTTTTCGACCCTGAACTCGTCGAGGGCTTGAGATCGAGGCCTGTGAACGGGCATTTTTCGTCGTCTGAGGCTCTGGCCCGCATTCTGGCGGGATCAGCCTTACACGCTGTCGAAATGTCGCCAGGGCAGTTTATTATTGAACGTGGCCCATTGGGCATCAAACCGCAGAGCGGCGGCTTGAAGCAGGACCGCCCGCCGCTACAATCAGTGCCGGTGCCTCTGATTGTTGTGACAGCCGCTAAAAGTGAGCTTCGAGAGCAGGAAGTTACCAAACGTGAGTATAACGGCGTTCTTGAAGCGGCAGCCGCCGCGGACGTTGCAAAGTTTCCAGAGGCTAATCTTGCTGAAGCGCTCCAACTTCTTCCCGGGTCAGCACTTGCGCGTGATCAGGGGGAGGGACGCACCCTCTCTGTGCGTGGTATCGGCCCGGAACTCTCCGTTGTGGAGATTAACGGGATTGAGGCTCAGGCGGTAACCGACGGCCCAAATTTTGGGAGCTATCGCGGGCGAGGTTTCGATTTCAACGTCTTCCCGTCTGAAATCTTCGCGCAGATTTCGACCGCCAAAACGACACGGTCGAGTCAGCCGGAGGGGTCCCTCGGCGCAAGTGTGTTTTTAACAACGCCGAAGGCCCTTGAGCAAAGACGAGTTCCGGACCAACTCAGTGTCACGCGAGCCTACAATGATTTGTCAGAGCGTACGGGGCTCCGTTATACAGCCTCCCTTTCGCGCCCGGGTCGTGACAACCGGTTTGGCTGGACAATATCGGCGTCCTACAGCCGTACACCCTTTGAAATACAAGGCGTAAATAGCGGGAATTGGAATACAGGCCCCTCTAACGGCGGCTTTTGCCGGCCGACGCTCTACGAGGGTGGGCTTTGTGATGTTGTTCCCACGGAATATCCCAACGCCCTTGCCGCCTATGCTCTACTGGGCTCAACGGGCGTCGTGTCTCCCCAATTTTACCGCTTTACCAGTATCTCAGGACAGGCGACACGAAGTGGCGTAGCGGTAGGGGCCCAGTGGCGTCCGAGTGAGGCGACCTTAATAACAGCGGACCTCCTGGTGTCAGAATTTAGTACCCAGCGGACGGGGCATTATCTGTTTCCAATAGGATTTAGCCGTGGCGCAGCTCAAGGCGGCAAACCTGAAATTGTGGCCAGAGATGTAAAGGTGGATATTAACGGGAGTGTCATCTACGGACTTTTCGACAATGTGGATGTCCGCTCTGAGGTGATATTCGACGACTATAAGACCCGTTTCGACCAGGTTTCTTTACAATTTTCGCACGCTTTTGGCGCCAAACTGCGGTTCAAAGCGGCGCTTGGATTTGCGCGGTCCCGCTTTCTCAATCAGGATGAAGTGAGCTTTCATGTTGATCGCTACAATGTCGATAACTTCGTGTTCGACACACGCCGCACGGGAGCCAATAATCCTTCTTTAGATTTTGGGTTCGACGTAACAGATCCCTCTCAGTGGTATTTTGGCCCGAGGCAGTTGCAGCCGGGTGGTACCGGGTCCGTTGGTCCGGAGATCAGGTATCGACCGAATTTTTTGCGCAACGAATTCAATGTGGTGAAGGGCCAGTTCATTTACCCTCTGTCAGCGGAGGTCCAACTGGTGGCAGGTGTTCAGTGGAAACGCTATGGCTTTCGCTCTGAAGTCTTCCGATTTCTAGAGGGTGACGTGGATTTCCCGTCTCCCACCAAAGACTTGAGCGCGTTAGGCGATCAGTTTTGCGGCCTCAGCCGATTTGCCAAAACTGATCGAACACCTGTTTGCTGGTTTGCGCCGGACCCTAATGCCTTTGCAAGCGAGTACAACATCTATGGAAACACCGGCCGCACGGCCGTTTCGCGTGAGGCGTCTCTGGCTCGCGGGTTTAACCAATCCGTCACCGAGAGCGATTTTGCCGCGTTTGTAGAGTGGACCTTTGAGGGCATGTGGGGCGCGTTTCCCTTCAAGGCGGATGCCGGTTTGAGGGTCATTGAAACCCATCAGACCTCTGAGTTTTATAATGAATCCCATCTGGCTTCGTATCCGGTACCACGACTAGAGTCGGTATCGCGAAGATATGTAGATACGCTCCCGACAGTGAACATTGGACTGGAACTCAGCCCCACACAGGTTATTCGCTTAGGACTGGCCAAGGTTATGGCGCGTCCGCCTCTGACCAACATCGCGGCAGCAACGGCCCTGAACATTGGCGGGGGTTCCAGACAGGTTATCTCAGGCAATCCGTTCATCAAGCCGATCCGCGGAGACACGATGGACCTCGCTGCCGAGTGGTATCCGTCACGGGACTTCAACCTTTCGCTTGGCTTGTTTTATAAGCACATCAGTACCTACGTCCAAAATTACTCTTATGTGGGGTCCTATGCCAGTACCGGGCTCTCAGACACACTCCTTGAAAACACCGGGGCCGCTCCGTCCGATGATTTTCTCATTACCGAAGTGATTAACACGCGGGGAGGGGAGGTGAATGGCCTTGAGTTCAATCTGCGCTGGCGAGCGCGGGGGTTGACGCGTCTCTTATCTGGCCTTGGCCTTGACCTCAACTATACGCAGATAAACAGCGAGATTGAGTACTTCCTCGACGATCAAGGACAACGACGCGTTGTTCACTTCGATTTGTTGAATTTGTCCCCGCGCTCCGCACGCGCCACAGTGCTTTATCGCACTGCCAACCTTGAGGCTCAGGTGACAGGGGTTTACCGGAGTTCTTATTTGACTGGCGTGCCTGGGGCACGAATATCAGATGCCGCAGGTGTTGATGGATCTTTCTACCTCAGCGCGGCGCTTGCGTACAAGATTGCTCCCAATTTGCAATTGCGCTTAGAAGGGCTCAATCTTACGGATGAGCCTTCCCGCACGTGGGAGGGGCTGGAAACAAGGCGGCTCGTTGACGTCCAATGGAGTGGTCGGACGGTCTCAATCGGCCTCAATTACACGTTTTAGCTCCGTTCAGGCTTACTGAGCAAAAAAATCTTCATTGGTATGTCGGAAATAGCCAGCCACGCGGTCTTACTCAATAAGGCTGCGTGACACCGGTGTCTCAGGTTCGACGCGACAGCTGCAGAAAATGGCGACAGCTAGATATGCCAGGGAGAAACACAATGGATACGTTTAATGACCGCTCGAAGTGCGGCTTTCGCGCAATTTTGCTTACAGGAATATCGCTCGGTGCGATGGCTCTGACTGCGCCCTCGCTGGCGACCGCGCAGGAAGCGAGTTCGAAAGACGAGCTGACAACGGTCGTCGTGACGGGCTACCGCGCATCGCTTCAGAGCGCGCTGACCACAAAGCGTAAATCTGACGTGATGCTTGATGCCATCAATGCCGAGGATATCGCGGACTTCCCGGACTCCAACCTCGCGGACTCGCTTCAACGTCTGCCGGGCATCTCTATTGATCGCGACAATGGCGAAGGTCGTCAGATCAGCGTGCGCGGCCTCGGCGGAGATTTCACGCGCGTCCGCATCAATAATATGGAAGCGCTCTCGACGGGTGCGTCCAATGACGCCGGTTCTTCGCCCAACCGTTCACGGGCGTTCGACTTCAATGCGTTCGCTTCGGAACTGTTCAATTCGCTCCGGGTTCAGAAAACAGCCTCGGCTTCGACCGATGAAGGCAGTCTGGGGGCCACGGTTGACCTGATTACGGGGCGTCCGTTCGATTACAAGCAAGGCGCCGCCGCTTTCTCCATCGAAAACTCTTATTACGAAAACGGTGAAACCAACAGCCCGCGCATCGCCGGCCTATTCTCCCGTCGCTGGGCGGATGGCAGGCTGGGCTTCCTGATGTCGGTGGCCTACGCTGAGCGCAATTCGGAAGATGACAACTATGCGCGTGGCGTCGGTTCTTCAGACTATGTGTATCGCGGATCGACATGGGCGGGCAATGAGCTTCCGGGACGTGCCGGTTTTGCGGCCCCTACCGGGACGACCTTTACGGCCTTGATCCCGACGACGCTTACCGGAGCGGCGCTTGACGCTTATAAAGCCAACCCGGCCAATTATTATAATCCCGTTGCGAACCCAGCGGCCTATGCGGAGCTTACGGGGTCAAATCCGGCCGCTTATGCTAAACTCTATCCGAATTGCGCCGCTACAGTGGCGACGCCTGTAGCCGGCCTTACGGCTACCACGCCGGGCTGCAACGACTCGCTGATCCGCTTCCCGGCCTTGCCGGCGATTCAGCAACGCGACACCAGTACGGAGCGCTTGGGGGTTACGGCCTCGTTCCAGATGCAACTGGCACCTCAGACCCGCTTCACCATCGACACTCTGTATTCAAAGTTCACCAGCGAGAGCACCAACTATCAGCTCGGTCCCGTAGGCTTGAATCGCAATAATACCAGCGATACCTATGCCTACGGTGCCAATCTGCCGACGGCAACGGCGCGGACCGGAACGGCGTTTACGGAGGCTCAGCGTCGGGGTCTTTATCCAAACGGATGTACGTTTGCCCTTGAGACGGAACTGAATCCAGGTACTGACTGCGGTCAGCAGCTTTATGGCACGACCCCCCTGACGGGTTACACGTTTAGCTTTAACCCATATAACCGCGACACTTATGAGTACTACACGAACCCAGCATCGCCGGGTTATGTAGGTACTGCGGCCTCGTTGGCCTTCCGCGGCGATCTGATTGGTCGTCCTTCTGTAAAAGTTCTCGACGCCGAGGTTGTTGGGACCAACGCTGAATATATGAAGCTTCAGAACGTTGACTGGCGTTCAGCGGCGGATCGCGGTGCCTACACGACCGAATTCGGCCAGGTGTCTTTTGATTTGACTCATCGCTTCACGGACAAGCTGGCCAGCCAGTTCACTATCGGTATTTCTGAGTCAACGAACATCAATCAGGGGACACTGGTCGAGTTCAACTATATGGACGCCCAGGAGGTCTACACCTTCGATGAACGCGGTAACCCTTCCATGCCTAAGCTGGATGCGGGTTTCAACGCAGCGGACCCCAGCAAGTGGGGCATCGTTAAGGGCTTTTCCGGCATGCGCAATTTCATGCGCACCACGGTCAATAAATACAGTGGCGCGAAGGCAGATTTCACTTACGATTGGACGGATCACCTGACCTTGAAGTTTGGTGGCGTGGCACGAAAGTTCGATTTCTCCACCAATCAGCTCGAGCGCAATAACGACACGCTGAACCCGACGGAAAAAGAAGCCGGTATCTCCATTGCGTCCCTGGGCCAGGTTATTGAGTTTGGTCAGGGGCTGGATGTTCCTGCCGGCACAACCACCCGTTTCTTTGCTCCCTCGATTGAAGCCTTTGATGCCGCTTTCGGGTTCACCTGTAATTGCATCAACAAGTATGGCGACTTCCGCATCACCACCAAGCGGAACCGCACGACGACTTTTGCCGTTACCGAAGAAACCCAAGCCTATTATGCAGAGCTAAAGTTTAATTACGACGTTCTGGGTCGCAATATGTTCGGTAATATTGGCGTGCGCCAGGCGCATACCGATGTCCGTTCTGTCGGTCAGACGAATACGGGGCGTACCATTTACGGCACCAATAGCTATGATGACACCCTGCCGTCGTTCAACGTGGCGTGGGAGGTCATGAACGACTTCTACATCCGTGCGGGTGCGGCCAAGGTGATGTCGCGCCCTCTGCTGGGCAATCTTTCGCCTGCGGTCACGGGTATTTCCGTGCCTGGTGATGGCTCTGTGACGGGGGGCACCCTTTCGGTCGGCAATCCGCGGCTGTCGCCCTTCCGCGGCGTGGCGTATGACCTGTCAGCGGAATGGTACTTCGCCAAGGGCGCTCTGGTGTCGTTTGCCGTGTTCAAGAAGGATATTGAGTCCTATCCTCAAACCATCATCTATGACGCGCCCCTGTCAGACTTCCTTGATGCGGATGCGATCGAGCAACTCAAAGTTCAGATCCGAACAGGCACGAATCCCACAACAGTGGCAAATCAACTGGCCTATATCGACGCAGGTAACGTGTTCCAGGCCCGCCAGATCCGTGATGCGCCGGGTGGTGTACTTGAGGGATGGGAATTCAGCTATCAGCAGGACCTGACCTTCCTGCCGTGGTATTTCAAGAACCTCGGTGTCCAGTTCAACATGACGAATCTCGACACCAATCTGAATTACATCCTTGATCCGGGCAGCAAGAACACGACGACAGGGGCTGTGATTACGCCTCCGACGTTGGGAACCGGGCCCTGGTTGGGCGCGTCGCCTCGCGCCATGAACTTCACCATCTATTACGAAACCAGCAAGTTCAATGCGCGTGTATCAGCCTCGCAACGGGATGAGTATTACACGACCTACCCCTTGGCTTCAGGTAACTGCCAGCCCGGCCTTCAGGCCAACGGTACGCCCTGTGATGGACCGCTCATCAACGAGTTCGGCGGATCGAAAGAAACGCTGAATGTTGATATGTCGGTACGGTATCAGCCAACTAAGAAAATTTCTCTCACTTTCGAGGCTCTGAACCTGACTGACCAGAAATCAGAGCGTTATGCCTATACCGACCCGGTTGTTGCGAACTATTCGGCAGTCGGTCGTAACTTCAGGCTCGGGATGCGCTACAAGTATTAATATTTATCCGGGTTTTCTCGGATAACATATTGTCTTGTGGGTATTTTAGGTCAGTTTTCATGCTCTGATACTAAAATCCTGTAGCGCTTTGTTTCGCAGGTGTGCTCCACTCCCTGTGGCATAGTCTGCTTATAACTGACGATTTAAAGGAAGCCCGAGCGCCTTGAACGTCTATACAGGTTGCGGGCATTTCGTCCCGCAACCTGTTCTTTTCCCTGTCCTTGCCATTTCGTTCTGTTCGGCAAATTTGCTGTGCGGGAATGATGGCAGTGTGAACCTTCCTCATTGGCAAAAGGTTATGGATATACAAGAATGACCATTAACCGGCGAAGCACACTAAAATCTATCGGTCTTGGAGCGTTTCTGTTTGGAGCCCCCGCCGGGGCCGTTGCGGCTCCTAAGGCCAGGCGTACGACATGGCCCAAGGGGATAGAGGGGCAGCGTCAGCCGGATCTGGGTGATGGCACCTTCCTCAATCCCATCATGGCCGGGGACCACCCCGATCCGTCCATCCTGAAGGACGGCGACGACTATTACATGACGTTTTCGACCTTCGATGCCTATCCGGGTCTGGTGATCTGGCATTCGAGGGATATGGTCAACTGGCGGCCCATCGGCCCGGCCCTGACCCAGAATATCGGCTCGGTCTGGGCCCCGGAACTGTGTAAGCACAAGGGGCGTTATTATCTCTATATCCCGACCAAAAAGACCTCGGCACCGGGTTCAAAGACCACCTCGTGGGTGATCTGGGCCGATCGTATCGAAGGCCCGTGGTCCGATCCGATTGACCTTGATCTACCTAACCACATCGACCCCGGCCATGCGGTGGGCGAAGACGGCTCGCGCTGGTTGTTCCTGTCGGGCGGAGACCGCGTTCGCCTGTCGGACGACGGTCTGTCGAAGGCCGGTGAGGTCGAGCACGTCTATGATCCGTGGCGCTATCCATCCGACTGGGTGGTCGAAGGGTTTGCACCCGAAGGACCTAAGGTCACCCGCCACGGCCAGTACTATTACATGATCCTCGCTGTTGGGGGCACGGCGGGGCCGCCGACCGGACATATGGTCATTGCGGCGCGCTCGAAGTCGATCAACGGTCCGTGGGAGCATCACCCGCGCAATCCGCTGGTGCGCACGACCTCGGCCGAGGAAAAATGGTGGTCGCGCGGCCATGCCACCCTTGTGGAGGGGCCTGCCGGTGATTGGTGGGGCGTCTATCACGGCTATGAAAACGGCTTCTGGACGCTGGGGCGGCAAACGCTTCTGGCCCCGGTGACGTGGTCTAAGGATGGCTGGTTTGATTTTGGCGGCGGTGATCTGTCGCAGCCTATAAAGAAGCCCAAGGGTGGCAAACCGCATGGCTTTCAGCCCCCACACGGGTTTGCTCTGTCGGACGACTTCACGACCGACAAATACGGCATCCAGTGGAATTTCTTTAACCCGTCGCCGGACGAGAAAAGCCGTATCCGCCGCGAAAACGGCGTGCTGCACCTCAAGGCGGCGGGTGAAGCGCCCAGCTCCGGCGCGCCGCTGATCACCATTGTCGGTGATCCGGCCTATGAGATCGAGATGGAGATTGAAATCGACGAGGGCGTGCGCGCCGGCCTGCTGCTGTTCTATGACACCAAGCTATACTGCGGTCTGGGCTTTGATGCGAAAAACTTCGTCACGCACCAGTACGGTATCGAGCGCGGGCGTCCGGCCAATCCGCACGGCCGTCGGATGCTGATGCGCCTGCGCAACGACCGGCATATTGTGACCTTTGACACCTCATCGGATGGCCAGACCTGGCGACGCTTTGACCGTGGCATGGAAGTGTCCGGCTACCACCACAATGTGCGCGGCGGATTCCTGATGCTCAAGCCGGGCTTCTACGCCGCCGGGCAGGGCGAGGCACGCTTCCGCAACTTCCGGTACCGGGTGATTTAACGCCCGGGTTTGACTCATAAGAGACTTAACAGAGGGATCCTGCCCATGACTATGCCCGCCTCCGGTGCGAAAAAGTCCATTGTCTTTGGTGCTGCAATGATCGCGCTCAGCCTGCTGGCCGTGCCCGCCCTTGCGCAGACCGTGCCCAGCCTGTCGCCTCAGGACGTCGAGGCCCGTGCCCAGATCAAGAAGATCAATGCCAAAAAGGTCATTCTGGTCGGTGATTCCACGACGGCGGTTCTGGGGGGCTGGGGTCCCAGCTTTTGCGGTCATCACCTCAGTTCGTTCGTGGCCTGTATAAACCTGGCCAGAGGCGGGCGTTCGACCTTTAACTATATCGCGGAAGGCTCCTGGGACATTGCTCTGGCTGAAATGAAAAGCGGCGGGTTTTCAAAGACCTACGTCCTCATTCAGTTTGGCCATAATGACCAACCGGGTAAACCCGGCCGTTCAACAGACCTCGTGAACGAATTTCCGCAGCTTCTGACGCGCTACGTCAATGAAACCCGTGCGGCCGGTGCCATACCGGTGCTGGTGACGCCCCTGACCCGTCGCGGGTTCAAAAATGGCGTTCTGGAGAACGATCTGGCCCCCTGGGCCGCCGCAACGCGCAAGGTGGCGGTAGAACTGAACGTACCCCTTGTGGACCTTTACGCGCGCTCACAGAGCGAGGTTCAGGCGATGGGCCCGGTGGCCGCCATGCGATTTGCGCAAAAGCCGCCCAGCGCAGAAGTGCTGGAAGCGGGCAAAACGGGGACGACGATTTCCGGGTCCACGGGGGTGCCTGTGGCACCGGCTCAGGCCCCGCTCACCGAAGAGCAGATACGCAATGCTCAGGAGCCGCTGGGACAGGCAAAGCTGAGTTTCGACTACACCCATCTGGGCAGAGAGGGGGCGGACTTTTTTTCCAAAATCGTTGCCTATGAACTGGCGCGTGCGGTTCCGGAACTGAAGCGGGACCTCATTCCGTGAACCGTCGCCACCCTATATCTGAACCGCGTTTACTATTGAGGAAGCGCTGATGACCGCAAAGCAACCTATGCTGAATCGCCGACTGTTCTGCGGGGCAGGCGGGCTGGCATTGATCTCAGCACCCGCTGGCTTCGCACAGACGCAGGCGATTGTGCGTGTGCCGACGCAATACAAGACCCTTGCCGAAGCGTTTGCGGCTCTGCCTGACGCGGGAGGTGTGGTCGAGATCGCGCCGGGGACCTACCGCGAAAAACTCAGTCTGTCGAAACCCGGCGTGCATCTGGTAGGCAAGGGCAAAAAGCCGGAAGATGTGGTTATTGTCTGGGGCGACAGCGCGAAAATGGCCGGGGGCACGGGCAAGTCGGCGTCGTTTACCGTCAGTGGCGATGGCTTCCGCGCCAGCAATCTGACGATCCAGAACGACTACCACCTCACTCAGCCGGACAATCCCTCTCAGGCCGTGGCCTTATCTATAAGCGCTGACCGGGCGGTTTTACGCAATGTCCGTCTTCTGGGGGCGCAGGATACGCTCTATGCAGGATCGAAGAAGCCGACCGTGCCAAGCCGTCAGTACTATAAGGATTGCTACATCGAAGGGCATGTCGATTTCATTTTCGGCAATGCGCTGGCCTTCTTTGATCGCTGCCATCTGCATATCATCGAGCGGAATGGTGCCTTTATCACGGCCCACAGCCGCACGGCCGACAGCGAAACCACGGCCTATGTCTTCGATCATTGCCGCATTACGACGGCGGGGACGGGTGCCTACTATTTTGGGCGGGCGTGGCGACCCTACGCGCAGGTCATTTTCCTCGATACGCGCATCGACGGGCGCATCCATCCGGAAGGCTGGCGTGAATGGACGCCGGGCAAGACCGAGACCTATGCCACAGCGCATTTTGCGGAATACAATTCCAGTGGACCGGGCGTGGATGTCAGCCAGCGGGTCTTCTGGGCCAAGCGGCTTACTGCCGATCAGGCGGCAAAGTGGCGACTGGAGAGCGTGTTCCCCGATCGTAGCTGGATGAATTGAAAGAGATAACCCCTCCCCGTTTACGGGGAAGGGGGACCGCGAAGCGGTGGGCGGGGATATGACCCGCCTGTCTTTTCCCCTTCTGGCGGGACACGCCCGCCACCTTCCCCGTAAATGGGGAAGGATGAATGCTAGGATGTCATACTCATGACCCAACTCAATCGCCGTAACTTCCTCACTGTTTCCGCCGCGGGCGCGGCGACCGCTTCGGTCGCAGGACCCGCTGAAGCGGTCGAGACCACCCGTATGGCTATCCCCGACGAAGGCTGGAACCTGTGGGTAGATGAGAAGGCTGCCTATAAGGACGATGTCATCTATCTGCCGGCGCAGGCGGACCTGAAGACCCTTCCGATCAATCCGCCGACGGGAGGGTGGGGGGCGCTGACCCCCGAAGCCACGGTTACCCTTCCGGCTACGGTTGAACAGCACTTCTGGGGCCGCTTTGGACTAAGGCCATATACGGGCGATGAATACCGCTATGCCGAAGACGATCCGGTGCCGCAAAACGGAGCCTATCGAGGTGTGTCGTGGTGGTGGCGCGAGATCACTATTCCCGCCTCAGCCAAAGGCCAGCGCGTCCTCTTGCATATCCGTGGGGCGCGGTTGCGGGCCGAGGTGTTCCTCAATGAAAAGCTGGTTGGGTATTCGATCCTCTCCGAACAGCCCTTTGATTGCGATCTGACCGCTGCCATGGCTCCCGGCGGCACCAACCGTCTGGCCATCCGCATCACCAATCCCGGTGGGCGCTACGACTGGCGCGATTCCACCACCATGATGTGGGGTAAGCTCAAACTGTTTGCCTCGCACGGGTTTGGCGGGCTGGACCGCGGCATGACCCTCAGCGTGCATCCGCTGGACAGCCATATCGAGGATGCGTGGGTGCTCAATACGCCTGAGCCCCGTAAGGTTACCGCCCATATGCAGGTGCGGTTGACCGACAAAATCAGCGCGGAAGGCCTCGCCAAACGCGGTTCTGTCCTGTTGCAGGGTCCGGACGGGAAGTCTGTTAAAGTCAAAATCGCTTTAAAAAGTGCGAGGATCGAAAACGGCGTGGCCACGCTGGTCTACGATCTTCATGCACCTGATGCGAAGCTGTGGGACCTCGAAAACCGCCACCTCTACCATATGCGCTTCGACTGGAAGGGTAAGATCGGCCTGTCATCAAAGACCGTGCGCTTTGGCTTTCGATGGTTCGCTGTCGAAGGGATCGGCACTAATGCGCTTTTGCGGCTGAATGGCAAACGTATCAAACTTTATTCCGCCATCTCGTGGGGGTACTGGGGCTATAACGGCATGTGGCCGACGCCGGCTTTGGCGCGGCGCGAGGTTGAGGCGGCGAAAGCCTTGGGCCTCAACTGCCTCCATGCGCACCGGAATGTCGGCAAGCACGATGTCTTTGATCGTCAGGACGAACTGGGGCTGTTGCGCGTTATGGAGCCCGGCGGCGGTCGCCACGCCATCGGTAAGGACCTGAAACCCGGTGAGAGCCTGTCTGCGGCCGATGCCTTCAGCCGCGCTTATATGATCGAGAAGTGTCGCCTGATGGCGAAAACCTTCCGTTCGCATCCGTCGCTGGCGCACTACACGCTTCAGAACGAAATCGGGGCCAATCTCAACAATCCTGACGTCCAGAATGTTCTGAAAATTATTCACGACGAAGACCCTTCGCGCACGGTCATCCTCAATGACGGCTTCGTCAAACGCGGCGCGGCTCAGGCCATGTATCTGGCCTATAATGACCACTATTTCCGTTCAGATGTCGAACCGTTCGGCGGCTGGTGGGTGGAGCATCAGGGAGCCGGCGATCAGTGGTACGACAAGTTCTATCAGTCGAAAGACAGCTATATCCATTATCAGACCGGTAAGCCCTATATCGTCGAATTTGGTGAAATGCAGGGCTGCGCCACGGCGGACAACCATGTCCTGATGGTGGCTGATATTCTGGCCAATGGCGGTAAGTCTTACGACCTTGAAGACCATAAGGTCATCGTGCATAACACTTCGGCCTATCTCGATAAATGGGGCTTCCGCAAAGCGTTTCCGACGACGGAAAGCCTGTTCCTGTCGGTTGGCCGTAAGGTTTATGACGCCTGGCAGAACTATCTGGAAAACATCCGCATCGGTGACGAAGTCGATATTGCCGCGATTTCCGGCTGGGAGACGACGGCTATCGAAAACCATTCCGGTATTGTCGATAATCTGCGCTACTTCAAATCGCCGCCCGATCTTCTGCGCAACAGCCTGCTGCCGGTCCGGCCGATCGCCAAGCAACGTCGTCTGGTCTATGCGACGGGTGAAGCCGCCGAACTCGATATCTACCTGCTCAATGATACCGATGCGCAGATCAGGGGCGAGATGATACTGAGCCTGATCGCGCCGGACGGGACTACGACCGAGATCGCCCGTTATGCCGCGCCGACGCATGTGAAGGATCAGTTCCGCTACCTGCTGGCGGAAAAGGTGCTGACGCCCGCACTGACGAAGCCGGGCATAAACAAGGTTCAGATTGAGCTGAAAGGCTACCCGTCCTTTGTGCGCGACCTGTGGGTGGTGGACAATGCCTCAGGGCTGAAAAAGCCGGTGAAACTGGCCGTATCGGGTGTGGCCAAATCCTTCCGCGATCAGTTGACAGCCATCTCCGGCCTTACGGTTGAAGACTTCAAGGCTGGCGGGAAATATGATGCCATCATCGCTTCGGGCCTCAAAGCCGAAGAGATAGCCAAGCGTCAGGTAGGGGAACAAACGGGCCTTGAAGCTCAGCCGAAGGCCGGCGAAAAGCCCAAACTTATTCTGGGCGACCTGCCTGCGGACGTGCTGGCGGCGGTAAAGGCGGGGACGCCACTGCTGGCCTATGTGCCGGAAGACGGTCTGGCCGAAGGGGTGGCGAAGCAGTTGTCGGCGCTGGGCCTGTTCACCTATGCCGGTCAGGTGGGCAATCTGCGCGCGCCGTGGATGGGTAACTGGAACTATCTGCGTGCCCACCCGATCTTCGAAGGCCTGCCAGTGGATCAGGCCACTTCGGTTTTCCACCAGGTCGAAGGTCAGCCCTCTAATGGCTTGCTGATTGACGGCCCTGTCATTGGACCGGAAGGCATTGAGGTCATCGCCGCCTATAGCCGCGACCATGACCGTCAGAACGGCGCAGCGAGCTTTACGGTACGCAAGGACGGCATGAAGGTGCTGGTCCACCGATTACCCGACATGGTGGCCCCGCTTCAAAAACGCTTCCTGATCAATGCGATTAGCTGGCTGGCAGAATAGTTTGAAGCCAAAACATTTGATTGATTACTCAAAAAGGTCGTTGCACCGATCCACAGGCGGCGAGAACGAACTCGCCGCCACCATCTGGTGGCTGGGATAAGGCCAGTCTCTGAGCACTATATTTATTCAGATAAAAGAATACGATTTGCCCTCATGGAGGGTGACCTGTCCTGCCCTGTCGCCTGAGCCGGGGGCGATACGGAATTCATCCAGTGTCTGGCCTTTTGGCGGAACTATGCGCCTCGCCAATTTGCGCGGATAAAAAACGCCAGAAGTTCTGTAGCGCATTGTTTCTATTGGTGTAAAAAGATGCGGGCACCCTCCGGTTTGGAAGGTGCCCGCCGAGGCCGATACCTGGAGAGGGGGAATAGATAACGACCTCTTCCCAATCTGGTTTAACGACGGATTGCAGGTTTTGCTTTTTTGAGCCAAAACCCGCTCACAATCCCTAAACTCAGAACTTCGTGCCGAGGGTCACCATGGTGGTGATCGGAGCACCGATCCAGAAGTAGTTGCCGGAGTCGTAGAAGACATTGCCCGTCGAAATGGCCGAGATGTACTTCTCGTTGAACAGGTTTTTCACATTCAGGCGAAGATAGGCGTCTTTCACCGGCCCGACCTGACCAAGGTCATAGCTGACATTGGCATTCCAGACCGTGTAACCCGGTGCCGCATCACCATTGGCCAGAGAGGCGTAGCGCTTGCCGGTGTATTTGCCGTTGACGTTAAAGTCCCACTTGCCGGTTTCATAGCTGAGATTGACCGCGTGCATAACCGACGGCACCTTGCCCAGCTTCTTTCCCTTGGTCGGATTGTAGGCCGTGGCGGAGTAGTAAACATTTTCCAGCATCTCGGTGTCGGTGTAGGACGACGAGGCGTAGAGATCGAGCCCCTTGACCGGGGTGAAGCCGATTTCGGCATTGATCCCCTTCATGCGGGCCTTACCCACATCCGTCGCCACCGAGGCACCGATTTCCTCATCCCATGCCGTTTCAACGCGGTGGTCGAAGTCGGTCTTCCACAGGGCGATCGCACCCGACACGTTCGGTGATGAGTAGCGATAACCGAGATCGATGGTTTTGGAGATTTCCGGCTGAAGATCGAGCGAAAGGCGATCATATAAGGAGTCCGTGCGCGGGGCCGAAATAGTTTCGGCATAGCTCGTGTAGATCGTCTGATGGTCGGCGATCTTGTAGCTGACCCCCAGGTTCGGCAGGGTCTTGTCATACGACACGGTCCAGCTTGCCGGGGCCTTGGCGGTGATCTGCGTCACGGTGCCGGTATAGACCAGCTTGGTGCCCGGGTCTTTCGCACAATAGGCGGTCGAAGATGAAATCTGGTTGCAGTAGTTGTTGAGCTCGCGCTCAAAATCTGGCAGGCGCACGCCCAGATCGACCTTCAGCTTGTCATCGAAGAACGAACCGCCATAGGTGATGGCGAATTGCTTGAGGTTGGCGTAGGACTGACGATTGCGCTTCTGGATTTCTTCGCCGTTTTTGCCATAGACCCACAGTGACGAGTCTTCGGAGAAGACATCACCGATCCATTGCCCACCTTCGAGGAAGCTGACGCGACCCGTCTGACGGTGATTGCCGTGGTCGTAGGTGTAGGCCACCCGCAACGTATTGTGGGGGTCGATGTACCAGATAAGCGACGAATTGACCGTCGTGCGGCGGGTTTCGGTCACGCTGGGTGAAAAGACCTTGTAGGCCGTTGTGGAGACCACGCCGTCGTGGTTGGCATCATAGCCCTTCAGTTCATTCCAGACATAGCTGGAGCCGACCATCGACAGTACACCAGTTGACTCCGTCAGGGTCGAAACCTGCGTGCCACCGTCGGCCAGCGTGTACTGGAAGCTGGGGTCGAAGGTGAAGACCAGTTTGTCGGTCAGGTGCTTCTTGAACTGGGCGCGGATATTGCCGTTGTTCGTCGGATTGATACGATAGCCGTAGTAACCGGAGGAACCCGACGAGATCGAGTTGGACACAGTGCCAATCGTCGAGGCATAGGCCTCGGACCAGTTGCCTGCGTTGATAGTAGTCAACGAACTGTTGTACACAGCGTTGTTGCGCGTCTCATTGTAATACAAGGCCACTGAGGCAAAATCGCTGCCCCCCAGCGACTGATAGATGCGGCCGTTGATCTGTTTGCGGTCTTCGGTGCCGACACCCTTGAATTGGTTGGAGTTAAGGTTCGAAACCGCCACAAAGGCCGTCGTACCCCACGGTCCGAACTCACCAGTGTCCACCTGTACGTACTGGCGAGAATAGTCATTGGTTCCAACGGTCGCCTTGGCAGACACGCCAAACGCCTTGGACGGACGGCGAGTCTGATAGGTGATGGTGCCGCCGCCGGCCGATGCTGTCGGGCTATCGACATCGGTGGTGCCAAGGTTCACATCAACCTTGGAATAGATCTCCGAGTCCGGATTCATCGTCGGATAATAGGCGTAGTTGCCCGTGTCGTTGAGCGGCATACCGTCAAGCATGAAGGCGATGCGCTGCTGATCGAAGCCACGCAGGGTGATGTCGCCGCCGACGGATCCCGTTGCTGTCTGGTCCGAGAAGTTGACGCCCGGCAGTATATTGATGGTTTCCAGAATGGAGCCGGGGGCCTGCTTTTCGATAAACTCTTCGGTGATGGAGGACCGCGTCTTGGTCACGCTCTGATCAACCGCCAAACCGCCGACATTTCGGTTTCGCGTTCCCGTAACGACGATTTCTTTGGTTTCTTCCAGAGCTTGTGTCGCGGTGGACTGCGCCATTGCACTCTGAACAGTGGTCAGACCGGCAATCGCCGTTGTGACCATGAATATTGCCTTGCCGTACTTCATAACTGAGACACCCCATATGATTACTGTAGTCCTCTGCTTCTCACCGATAACCGTAGAAACAGTCGTGGGGAGCCTTAGCACATGAGAGCAGGCAGTTTGTGTTTAGAATGATGCGCTGCAACCAATTTTCCCACTTGATGATTTATAGCAACTAAATATTTCATTATTGAAATGTGTAAAAATTATGAAAACTATAACATTGATATAGTTTTATATATTGAATAACTTATTTCCGATGAATTTTCTATTGTCAATCATTTGCCTAACTTAAAAAAATGATGTTATTTTATGGTCGGGAATATTTATGCCTTAACAGAGATGTTTTCTGGTTATACGGCTTTGCGTAACTCAAAGGTAAACTGGCGACGTTTCATCACTCCTCCTGAAGTCCCTCGTAAGTGTCGGGCTGGACCTGAGTGATATCGCGCGTTCGCAGGTGCGTGCTAATGTGCTGGTAAGTGGACCACATAAAGCCGGGTCCTG
Source organism: Asticcacaulis sp. DW145 (assembly GCF_037101385.1). Taxonomy (NCBI): domain Bacteria; kingdom Pseudomonadati; phylum Pseudomonadota; class Alphaproteobacteria; order Caulobacterales; family Caulobacteraceae; genus Asticcacaulis; species Asticcacaulis sp. DW145. The sequence goes on from NZ_AP029025.1 coordinate 189,467, forward strand.
CGCGCTTCAGGCCCACCTCAAGCGTTTTCTACCGCGTATTCGTCGCAGCAGGGTAAGTGCGGCGGGTCAACAGACGCGCCGCCCCTTATCTCCCCCGGCGTTATTGCTTCGCGTTTCGCGCAGCCTGAACAAGGCCGTTCAGCCAGTCCTGATGCCCGTTGATCATGGGATTAGGTCTTGCATTCGCGAGTTCGCGAGCGGGCGCACCGTTTTGGGTTTCCTGGGTGAGTATCCGTACACGGCCATATGACAAATCTTCGATCAGCCAGGCGTGGTGCACATCCAGACGGTCTTCCGCGCCTACATCCCCGGCCCACCCGTGCCACGCAATACGAGCGGCTTGCCCCTCTACGGGCGGCACACATTCTACAACACGCGCCGGAACCGGAAACCCAAAGGTACGAAAGAAGAAGGTGTCGCCAAGCGCCAGTTCAGGGCCGTTACCGCCATGGATTTCGACATCAGAGGCATTGTCGTAATAGCTAGGCCACAGCGACGGCTGAACTAAAAATGGCCAGACGTCGCCGCTTGTCAGGCCAGGCACGATAACTTCGTTAGAAACGTAATTGTCAGTGAAGCCGGGTACAAAACCTGCGGGCCAAAGGATATCGGACATTGAATATCTCCGCTAGTGATGGGTTAAAGGTCAAGGTGGGCGCGATCCTTCACGTTGTTTCGGGACACGCTCTAAGAGTGTGCTGGCATGATGAAGGCAAACCTGTCATAAGTCGAATTGTAAGAATGTATTTCAGGTATCGGCATGACTAATATCAATGCGCTCGACCTTAATCTCCTCAAGGCACTTGATGCACTGATTGATACCGGTTCTGCGACCCGGGCCGCGGACCGACTGGGTCTCAGCCAGCCTGCGGTTAGTGGCATGCTGACACGGCTCAGAGACGTTTTCGGTGACCCTCTATTTGTAAGGGCTCAGCGCGGGCTGTTGCCTACAGCGCGGGCGCTTGAACTGGCCGAACCCTTGCGCCGGCTATTAACTGAAATTGAGGCCCTCGTACAACCACATCGCTTCGACCCTGCGAGCACGCAGGTAACCTTTCGTATAGCGGCAACAGATTACGCCCAGACAGCTATGGTCCTTCCCCTTCTCAAAGAGCTTCGGGAGGTTGCCCCTGGACTACGAGTCGCTGTTCGACCTGTCGGTGCCAACTTTTCAGACGAGTTGGCTGCGGGGAATTTGGACCTTGCGCTGGTAACCCCGGCCATGACGCTAAAAAGCCTCAGGGCAAGAAAATTGTTCGATGAGGACTATGTCTGCATTCTTCGCGCCGGTCATCCGGACGCCGACCATCTTGATATTGAGACCTTCTGTGCGCTTGATCATGCGATTATGTCTCACGATGGCACTCAGTTTTTTGGGGCAACGGACAGGGCGCTGGAACAATTGGACCGCACCCGTCGCGTGATTGCAACGCTGCCCAATTTTCTGGTTCTAGTTAATTTTGTAAGAGAAACCAATACCATTGCCCTTGTTCCCCGCAGGCTGACACACCATGCCGAAGGAATAATTATTCGCGAACCCCCCATCCAAATCGAGGGATTCACAAAGATTGCGGCATGGCATGAGCGCATGCAACACGATCCGGCCCACTCTTGGCTGCGAGAGAAGCTCGTCGATGTCTCGTCCAGGGCTTCTCAAATATATGGGGTAAATTGATCTGATTTTATAGTTTTATTATTTGATAGTTGTTTTTACTTTAAAGCGTTATTTTTAGCCAATTGCATTGAGCGCGTCTTTCTCATCTGTTGATATCGAAGTCCACTTAACTGGTTTGCAAAGAGGGCTGACATCCGTTTGGCTTGGACTGAGCGGGCGTGATAGCGCACTCTGTATTTAGAACGCGAGGGAAGGGGTAGGGGGCGCAGGAATGAGAAAAATTGTCATGAAACGCTGCTAAGGCGGCGTCATGAGCAACTCATGCCCGGCGACAACAAACCCTACGGTCGCTCATTTTGATGCCTTGGTTCGACGTCTGCGCAACCCGTTAATGCGCTTTTTTACACGTCGTACGGGTTCATCTGCAGACGCGGAGGAACTGGTGCAGGAGTTGTTTGTGCGACTTCTGCGCCGCCAGGATTTGCTTGCGCTTGAAAATGTGGATGGCTATGTCTTTGAGACGGCAGCCAATCTCATACGAGACAAGGCTCGTCGGGACATTGTTCGCGCATCCGACCGGCACGACGACGTAACTGGCTTATCTCTTGCTACAGATGCGCCATCGGCAGAGGATAGCCTGGTCTCGCGTCAAAGGCTGGCCCGTCTTATCAAAGCGCTTGACACTCTGCCGCCACGTGCACAGGCCATCGTCATGCTACGACGGTTCGAGGAGATGAGTTACGCTGAGATCGGCAAAAAGCTGGGTATTTCGGTCAGCGCCGTTGAAAAACACATGGTCAGGGCTATGGATGCCCTGAAACTCATCGATTCGCTCGTCGACTGATTCCAAAGGACATGATGGATAGACCTCAAACAGCCGACGAATGGTTCGTCCGCCTGAATTCAGGCCTTCCCGCTTCGCCAGAGGACGATGCGGCGTTCCGGCTGTGGCTGTCCGAAGACCCTTTGAATGAAAAGGCCTACCGCGACTGTCAGATGCGCTGGATGCAACTGGGCGCGATAGGTCAATCGCCCGAGATTCTGGCGCGTCGCGCCAGCGCCTTGAAAGCCGCCGCCGGAACCCATAGCCGCCGCGATTGGCTCCGATGGGCCGGGGGCGGGGTGGCCGCCGCCGTCACGGCGGGCGTGGTCTATGCCGGGTTTGCGCCATCGCGCGCCTGGGCGAAATACGCCACCGGGGTCGGGCAGAGGCTGACCGTGCCGCTGTCTGATGGCTCTGAGCTGACCCTGGCCCCGCTGAGCCGGGTCCGCGCCCGCTTTGCCGATGGAAAACGAACCATCGAATTGCAGGACGGCCAGATTTTCGTCCGTGCCGCGCGCAAGACGACGCCTTTGACAGTGAAGGCCGGGGCCTGCACGATCAGCGGATCGGGTTGTCAGTTGCAGGTTACACTTGATGCGGGCAAGGCTGAGGTGCTGGTTGCCGACGGTGGCGCGAAGGTGACAGCGCAGGGCGGCCGGACGCGCCAGCTGTGGTCGGGCCAGAAGCTGGACGGCGATATGGCGACCGCGCGCGTGCAGGCCGTGGATGTCCGCGTGGCGACCGAATGGCGCATGGGGCGGCTGGTCTTCAGCGATCAGCCCCTTTCCGAGGTGGTAGCTGATTTCAACCGCTATTCCGTCGAGCAGTTCACCATTGCCGATCCGTCGCTGGGTACGTTGCGCCTATCGGGTTCGTTCCGCTATGACGGCGTCGAGGATTTTCCGCAGGCGCTGGAAAGCGTGCTGGGCCTATCGGTCGAGCCGGATGGCGCGAACCGCTGGCGCATCACGTCGCGCTGAGCCACTTATTGGCTGGATGAAATTTTTGCGACAGGGTGTGGATTGGTAAATGCGTCGCGTTCCTGTAAGCGGGCCCGCTTAAAAGGGGTCTGTTCAAGGAGATAAGCATATGCCCCGCGTCGCATTCAAAACTACTCTGATGGCCTGCTGCGCCGCCGTTTCGGTAATCGCCGTTATTGCGGCGCCCGTTCACGCCCAAACCGCCTCTGTGGCTTTTCGTATCGAGGGGCAGCCGTTGGATCAGGCCCTGATCGAATTCGCACGCGCCGCCGACGTACAGGTGTTGTTCACGCCGGAACTGGTACGCGGTAAGCGCGCGGGGGCCGTATCGGGGACCCTCTCGCCGCGTGAAGCGCTGGCGACGCTACTTAACGGCACAGGGGTCGGCATCCGCAGCGTCAGCGCCGATGGCCGTACCTTCTCACTAGGTGCGACGGATGTGGCCGGCGCGGAGCCTGAAGTGGTCGTCGTCACCGCACTGAAGCGTACGGCAGCCATCGCCAAGGTGCCGGCGGCCGTCGTCGCCATCAACGGCACGGATATCCGCGAACGTGGCATCGTCGGCGCGGACGGTCTGGTCGACGAAATCCCAGGCGTTTCGATCAACTATTCGACCGGCGGCACGGGCTACGGTCTGCTCAGCATCCGCGGCATCGGCGGTGCCGATGACTATAAGCCAAACGGTTCGCCCTCGGTCGCCCTGCACGTCGACGGCATCTATCAGACCTCGAACGCGTACGTCGGCATGCCTCTGTTCGACCTGGAGCGTATCGAGGTTCTGAAAGGCCCGCAGGGCACCCTCTATGGCCGCAATACGACCGCCGGCGTCATCAACGCCATTACGCGCGGTCCATCGGAAGCCTTCGAAGGTTATGCCGACGTACGTGCCGGTAATTTCGATTATACACGCTTTGAGACGGCCTTCGGCGGCAAGGTCAGCGAGAATTTCGGCGTGCGTCTGGCCGTGATGGCCGAAAACGGTGGCGGCTTCATGAACGGCGAGGGTGCGGGCACGCTGGCCGGGTTTCGCCCCACCGTAGGCGGTATTGTGCAGACTCAGGTGCCTGCCGTCACCGATCCGGGCAAGCGCGAAGGTTTCGGCGACAAGGACATGGTCGCGGCGCGCGCCACCTTCTCGTTCGATTTCACGCCCCAGACCAATCTGACAGTCAAGGCCTTCGCCAGCCGCGACCGGGGCGACAGCCGTCAGTACGACCGTCTGGAAAAGGCGCTCGACAATACGCAGTTCAACGCCGGTGAAAACGCCGATCCGTACAGCTTCTATTCGCAGAAATACTTTACCCACGCCTACGACATCCGTGGCCTGTCGGGTACGCTGACGCACCGCGTGAAGGAAAACCTCAACTTCACCGTGGTCGGCGGCGTGCAATCGACCGACCGCACCGACGGCGGCAATGGCGACGGTTCGCCCTATCCCGGCTATGAGTACGCCTTCGACGAAAAGCTGTCGCAGGCGTCGCTGGAAATGCGTTTGAGCGACGACAATGGCGGCAAGTTCGACTGGATCGTCGGTGCCTTCTACCTGACCGATTCGGCGGATTTCGACTCGACCTGGACCAGCTTCACCGTGCGCTCGGTCTACGATAATAACCACAAGCAGCGCCGCAACTCCTTCGCCGTCTTCGGTCAGGCCGACTACAATGTCACCGAGAAGCTGCGCCTGTCGGGCGGTCTGCGTTTCACGCGCGACACCGTCGATTACAAGGGCCAGAATATCGATCATAACCCTTGGGGCATCTCGATTTACAACTCGACCTTCGCCACCGTGTCGGGCTTTAGCTGGGACCGCGATTTCGAAGATGACAACCTGTCGGGCCGTCTGACGGCGCAGTATTTCGTCAACGACAATTTCAACCTCTTCGCCTCGGCGTCGACCGGCTATCGCGGCGGCGGGTTCGATGGCACCTCGATCATGACGCTTGAGGAAACCTATCCGTTCGAGTCGGAAACCGTCACCGCCTATGAGGCCGGTGCGCGCTGGTACAAGGGCCGCTTCCGTGCTTCACTGGATGTGTTCTCCTATAAGTTCAAGAACCTGCAGGCGACGACGCGCCTGGCCAACGACACCAATGGCCGCACCAATGTCGGTAAGGCGGAAACCTCGGGCGTCGATCTGGCGGTCGGCGCGCGCCTGTTCGACGGTCAGACCCAGAAGCTCGATCTCGACCTGTCGGCGGCCTTCCTCGACTCGGAAATCACCGAATATATCTCGCGCCGCGCTGCCGACGTGGCGGCCACGGTCGGCGATCCCCTGCCGGGCGCGCCGGACGTCACCGCCAATCTCAGCCTGAAGCATCAGGTGGCTTTCACCGGCGGCTGGGACCTGACGTCGCGCCTGACCGTCGCCCACCACGGCGAGGAGTCGAACCGCCTGAACGCCCTGCCGAACAATACGGCGGAGCCCTATACCCTGACCAATATCCATGTGGAACTGGCGTCGCCGGCGTCGTGGTCGGTCTATGCCTTCGGCAAGAACGTCACCGATGAGGTCTACTTCCCGGAACTGAACGGGGCCGCCCGTCTGGTCGGGGCCCCGGCGACCTATGGCGTCGGTCTGCGTTACCGCTTCTGATACTCTGTAAGCTTTTGCGTCGGCGTCCTCTTCCATTGCGGGGAGGACGCTTTTTGGTGCCTTAACGAATGAAAAATTCCAGCACGACGACGATCTCCTGCCCCTGCAGACCGGCTTCGGCGGGAACGGGCAGGGGCGAGGCCGCGCGCAGGACCCGCAGGGCCTCGGCATCAAGCGATGGCACCCCGGAACTGCGTACCAGCCGCCGCGACAGCACCTTGCCCTGCGCATCGACGGTGAAGCAGACGACCGCCGCCCCTTGCTGACGGCGGATGCGGGCTTCGGCCGGATAGCGTTTGTGCTGTTCGATGTGCGCCAGAAGACGCGCGCGCCAGTCCGGCGAGGCGGAGACTGCTTTTGGCGCGGGCGGGGCGGGTTTGGACGCGGGTGCTGTCGTGGCCGGAGCCGGGGGCGCGTCTGAGGGCTTTTCGAGCGGCGCGGCCTCTTCGGGTGGCGGCACCCTCAGCGGTTCCACCGATGCGTCGGGCACGCGCTCCAACACCTGACGCGGCGGGGCCTTGCGCGCGGTGGCCTCGGTCTGAACCGGGCCAGGCGGACGCTCGCTTGGCGGCTGCGGTGGAGCCAGACGCACCATCTCTATAGTCAGGGCGTCCGGCTCCGGTGGCGCTTCCGGCGCGCTCTGCGCCCACTGCCATAACCCCGCCAAAGGCAAAGCGTGCAGCGCGGCGCTCAGCAGCAAGATCACCAGGCGTCCCCCAGGGCTTACGGCCTTCATGCTAAAGCGTCTTCAGATAGGCGACCAGGGCGGCCTTTTCCTCGCGCGTTAGCCCCAGCGGCTTGAGCAGCGGCGAAGTCGTCGGGAAGAGCGGATCGTTTTCCTCACCCGCCTTCGGCTTGGGACGCGCCCCGCCTTCGTTATAGAAATTCACCGTGCCTTCCAGCGTCGGAAAAATACCGTTGTGCATATAGGGGCCGGTGCGCGAGACATTGCGCAGGGACGGCGTCTTGAAGGCTCCGACATCGGCCGGGTTTTTTGTCACCTCGTACCGGCCCAGATCTTCCAGCTTGCGGCCATAGAAGCTGAGGCCGATATTGTGAAACTTCTGATCTGAGAACAGGGGGCCGTTGTGACAGTTGGCACAGCCTGCCTTGCCGCGAAACAGGTCCAGTCCGCGCAGTTCCTCATCAGACAGAACCTTTGTCCCGCTGGACAAGGCGCGGTCCCACTTCGAAGAGCGGGGTTTCAGCGTCCGCTGATAGGCGGCGAGCGCCATGGCCACTTCGGCCATGCTGACCTTTCGGACACCAAAGGCTTCTCGAAACGCGCTGCGATAGCCCGCGTCGTGATTGAGACGTTTCTCGATGTCTCCAGGTTTTGCGGACATCTCGCGATGGTCGGCGATCGGCCCTCCGGCCTGCGCTTCAAGACTTGCCGCCCGGCCATCCCAGAACAAAGTCTTCTGCCAGCCGGCGGTTATCAGACTGGGGGCGTTGCGGCGGCCGCGTTGGCGATCATGACCAAAAGAGGTTTTGATGCCATCACCAAAGGCGAGTTCCGAACTATGGCATGAGGCGCACGCGATTTGCTTCGATCCCGACAGGACCGGATCGTTGAACAGCTTAAGCCCCAGCGCAACCTTTTCCGGCGTCGACGGATTGGGCGCGGGTGAGGTGACAGGGGGGAGCGCGCCGAATTCTTCGAACTCGGCCCCTTCATGCAGCAACGGGCGCGGCCAGGTTTCCGGTGCGCCCTGATAGGCTTTGCGTAAAACGTCGATGCCGGGACTGTCGAAACCGGTCCCGGCAAACACCATCAGTACGCCTGCGATCAGCAGGTGTTTAGGTTTCATCATCAATACTTATACTTGATCCCAACCCAGAAAGATCGCCCGAAGCGGTAGGGTTGCGAGGTGGAGGTGGTGCCGGTGATCTTCGGCAGAGTGTCGAGCAGGTTGGTGCCCTTGACCTCAAGGGTCACCACATTGCGCCCGCGACGGACCAGTTCCGCATCAAACCCGCCATTGAAGGCGATGGTGTCGCCGTAATGGACGATGTCATAGACGTCATAGGAGGCGCCGCCGACCGTGATATTGGTACCTGTGTCTTCAAGCTGATCGAAGGCGTCGCGCCAGCGGGCATTGAGGTTGGTGCGCAGGCGGCTTCCCAGCCAGCGGGCGCTCCAGTCGAGATTGGCAAGGCCGGGGGCCGCGAAATCCAGTCGCTGATTTTCCGCCAGCACATCCATCAGGGTGCGTACCTGCCCCTGATAGTAGACCAGATCACCGTCCACCTCCTCGGTGTCGCTGACCGCCATATAGGCGTTCGTGGCGTCGATATTGGTCTTGGTCTCACCCCAGTTGCCGCTGAAGGTGACGGTGTGGCGTCCGAAGCTCTTGCCCCATTCCAGCGACACACCGCGATAGGTCGATTCCCCGCCATTGGTCGGCAGATAGACATTATAGGTGCCCGTCGTGCCGTCAGCCTTGGTATAGGGACGCGTTTCAGTCGTCGTCGAACGGGTCAGTTGATCTTCATAGTCGCGCGAGATGAGTTTCAGGCGACCCTGACCACCCCACAGCGACCGGCTGAAAGCCAGGGTCAGTTCGTCGGAATAGGGGGTCTTCAGGGCGATACCGTCATAGATGGTGCCATTTGAGACGCTGTAGAGATACCAGTCACCGGCCTTGTAGGTGCTCCCGACCTTCGACACGGTGCGGCGATAGGTAAAGGTGCGTGCGGTCGCGCCCTGAATGGCGTAACCGAGGAAGCTCTGATGGTAATAACGGTTGGCCCCGAAGGTCGCCGTTACCCAAGGGAAGTCGTAGCTGACCGAGAAGCGCGGAGCGAAATTATCGTTATCAAGCACGCTTTCGCTGTCGTAACGCAGGCCAGCCCGCAGATTCAGATCACCAAAGCGACGGCTGTACTCAGCCCATGCCGCCCGCGTGCGGACATCGACCGTGATGTCATAGGCGGGATAGAGTAGTTTGGTAGTCAAAACCCCCTTGCCCGTCATACAGGCGGGGTCACCTTCGCTGCAGACAACCAGAGCCCCAACGCTGGTGCCCGTGGCGGTGTTATAGGAGGCATTGTCCTCGAACCGCTGCTTGTGCGCGGCGACGTAACCGAAATCGAAACCGCCGTCGAAGGATCCGCCCCACAGGGGTTGCGACCACTGGCCTTTCAGATTGGTGTCCTTCTGCGTCTGGGCGATATCGCCGAAACCGCCGAAGACGCAGTTGGTTGATGAGCAGTAGCCCGACCCAAGGACCGTGACCGGCCACGTAAACAGATTGCCAGGCGATGAGCGGCTGGAATTTGACGCGGCATGGGTGGCGGTCAGCTTCCAGTTGGCCGAACCGGCGCGGCCTTTCAGTTCAATGCGCCCGCTCTTACCGCCGCCCTGCGTGACGATCAGGTCGTTCAGCATATTCTCGCGCGAATATTCCTGCGTATAGGGGGTGTAGCTGTACTGTGTGGTCAGGGTCATGCCTTTAGGCAGGTCGGCCTCGGCCTTGAGCAACAGGTTGCGGCTTTCGCTTTTCAGGCCAAAGGGCGCATTGCCGTAATTGGCGTTCTTGTAATAGGTCAGCTCGGCCTCCTGACGGCTGGCCCCCACCATAAGACGCAGATAGTCGCTGACGGGCAGATCGACGCTCATCCCGGTGCGGCACTTGGTGTAGTCGGGCTCATTCGGGACATTGCTGCCCAGAGCGTCGCGCGTTTGCGGATCGATCTTGAAGCTGACCAGAGCATCGCTGGTGCAGCTACGGTAAATAGCCGCGCCATAATCCTTGCGCGGCGCGCGTGTGTCGATTTCCACCACGCCGCCGGTAAAGCCGCCGTAGCGCGCTGAGACGTTGGAGTCGCGCACCGTTACCGCGTCGACCAGACTGGAATCGACCCAGAGGGTTTCGGCACTGGCCCCGGAGGTTTTATCGTAGTGGGCCGGATTGCTGCTGTCGCTCGACATAACGTCGAGACGGCTGTTAGCCGCAACACCATCGAGAATGAATGAATTCTCATAGGGCTGGCTGCCGGCAATCGAGACTTCCGACGGACGCAGGTCCTGAATTTCGTCGCTTGTCGCGCGGCCCTCATTGGTGCTGAAATAGACATGAGGCAGGATTTTCAGCGTCTGATTAACGTCGCCATTGCCGGTCTGGCGCGCTTCGATCGACTCACGCGACAGGATGCTGGTGCCGCTGTCGATAGGATCGCCCATCTCGTAGGCCAGCGGTGCACCGGCCTTCGTGCCATCGCCCGTCACGCCGTCACCCTGTACGCGGATCGTGCCGAGGTTCGTATCGCCGCTCTCCGCCTGTATCAGGTTGAGGCGGACCGCATTGCCGGTAAGCTTATAGCTCAGACCCGTCCCCGCCAGCAGCTTCGCCAGGGCCTGACGCGGCGTGTAATTGCCTTTGAGCGCCCCCGAACGGCGACCGTTGACAAGGTTATTGTCGTAAAAAAGCTGAAGTCCCGCCGATTGCGCGAACTGCAAAAGGGCCTGATTGAGATCCTGCGCCGGCAGATTATAGGCCTGCACCGTTTCCGTCGCGGTTGATGTCTGACCCAGTGCCGGTGCGACCATCGCGCCGCTTGCGATCAGCGCCCACACACACGCGCCAGTGGTCAGTTGTCGTAAACTTGCTTTTTTCATTGTTTCCCGATTTGGTTTGTGAGAATAATTCTCAGACGCATGCTTCGGGTAGTAAGACGTCGCGTGTCGGAAATACGGTAAAAATAAGTGCCACCTTTTCTAAAAAATTTATAATGAATTGAAAATAAAGAGACTTATCAGGTGCGATGGATTGTCTTTTGTCTGGTGAGCCTGGGGCTTGTCGGTTCGGCAGCGGCTGAAATTACCTTTCGTCCCGAAGCCGGGGGGCAGGCCCGCGCGCGGGAATTGATGGAGCGCATTCCGCCTGAGAAGCGGGCGCAAATGCCATGGCTGAAAGATCCGGGGCAGGGGAAACGACTCCGCGACGGCGAAGTCCGCGAGGTGCCCTTCTCGTTTCCCACCCTGTCGGAAAGGCTGGCTCAGTTCGATGCCGTAGACCCGTTGCACGCGCAGTTGTTCGACAATACGGTCCATTCGATCCACTCGCCGTCACGCGCCCTGATCGAGACCAAAACGCCCTGCCGGTGGAAAAAAATCCAAAGCCGTCGGCCCCGATGCCAACGGCACCGGACGGGCCTATACGGTGACGACGATCTATGACTGCAGGGCGGCCGATCTCGTGACTGTCGAAGGCGACTACAGGAACATGAAGGGTAGGGCATCATCTACAATGACGCGCTCTACAACGATCCGGTCGGCAATCGTTTCCTGACGCATCAACAGAGATTGCGTCATGACGGTCAGGTACAGACGAGGCTTCTTTGACTGAACGCCAGATATAAAATTACCTACGCGCTCTATCATCCGGACACGACGGATTTCGACATACCGGCCCTGCGGGCCGTGCTCGTCGCCACCGCCCGGCAGCAATATGCGGAGATGGAAGCGCAAGCCGCGCAGGCTACGGATAAATGACCGTTCCAGCGGGTGTGTCGAGGCTTCGCAGCTTAAGCCCCGTCGTGATCGAGGACAGGGCATTTTGCGGATCGCGGGTGTCGAACACGCCGCTGACCCGCCGTTCGGCCAGACCGGTACCGGCGATATAGAGGCGATCCCTGCGGTAACGGTTGAGTTGCGCCACCACGTCTTTCAGCGGCGCACGGTCGAAGACCATGCGGCCGTCGCGCCAGGTTGCCGCCTGCAGTGAAGGTGCGGTTTGCACCGCCTGCCAGCCCTCACGGCCATAGATGACCGATTGCCCCTCGGCGAGAACGGCCTGTCCGTGATCGTGGCTAACCCGGACCAGGTGTTCGGTGACGGTGACGCGCACCCCCGTATCAAGGTATTCAACAGCAAATTCTGTTCCCAGTGCCTGAGACTCTCCTCCGCGTGCTACCACGACAAAGGGGCGGGTTTCAGTTCCCTGCCGGGGGGCTGCAATCACATAGGCGGCTCCTTTGCGCAGGGCGATCCGACGTGTGCCGGTGTTAAAGGCCAGATCAACAGCGCTATTGCCATCAAGTGTCAGCTGACTGCCATCCGCCAGCCGAAAAGTGCGAACCTCACCCGGACCGGTACGCAAATCGGCGGCAGTGACAGACCCATAAATGGCCATGCCGCTGATGCCAAGAAGCAGGCAAGCGGCGGCGGCCAGCGGTTGGCGCATGGCCGACAGGACTGGCCCCAAAACCTGCGCGCCGGGGAGGTGACGCCCCATTAGCGCCTCACGTCCTGGCCTTAGTGCCTCCGCCTGCCGCCAGGCCTCACGCGCTCTGGACAAGGCCGCGGCGTGGGCTGGGTCCGCCGACAGCCAGACTGCAAACTGCGCCTCGGTCTGAGGATCGAGCGGCCCTTCCTCCAGCTTTACCAGCCATTCGGCGGCCTCGCGCGCCGAATCGAGTTTGATGTGCCTGTTCCAGTGAGGAGTGGGGGCGGTCACGCAGCGGCCTCATGATGAATGTAATCAGATAGCATTATAAGATGTGCATCCACGTCAGACGATATATGTCTCAGCGCCGACGGTGATCGGTTTCAAGGTGCTGCATCATGTGCGCGGTGGCCATGGCAAGGTGCTTTTGCACCGTGCTTTCGGAGATATTCAAAGCGGTCGCCGTTTCCCCATAGCTGAGACCATCCAGTCGGGTGAGGACGAATACCTGTCGCGTGCGCTGAGGTAACCGCATTAAGGCCGCGAGCATGTACTTCGACTGCTCAGAGGCACTGACGAGATCCTCGGGTGAGGGGGCTCTGTCAGGGACGCAGTCCATCGCTATAGACTCCGGTTGTCCGACAGACAACCGCCCACTACGGCGTAAGTGGTCTATCAAAAGGTTGCGCGCGATTCGGTAAAGGTATGGACGCTTCTGTTTGACAGCGGAGATCGCAGTCCCCATCACGGCCAAACGTGCGAAGGTTTCCTGAGTCAGGTCTTCAGCCAGGGCCGCATTACGCGTATTTCTGAGAAAGTAGGCGTCTATCTCACCATGGTAAGACCTAAACAAATGATTGAATACGTCATCACTCAAGGCGCTCAGTCTCGACCCAAAAACAATCCGACGCACGATCCGTTATCAAAAATGCGAATGATATGCAATCGCGAAGCCTCCATGAGCCGCACGTTAATTTTGAAGTAGGGGCCCTATCGCTCTCTTATCATGTCTTACATGACTCTCTTGCCGCACCGGAATGCGCCTCACCCATCAAAAGCGATATCCTGTCATTAGCCCGAAATAGTTCCCATCCTTGCCGCCCGATGCCTTGAAGGCGTCACCGGCGATAAAGCGGGTTTCATAGAGCTTGATTTGCAGGTTTTTGTTGACCTGCCATGTGGCTTCAAGGTTTAGGTCGGTTCCGATGAATCGATCTTCGCCATAAGGGGCAAAGCTGGCACCCGAAGAGCCTATGTAAACCCCATCCGCGGCGTTTTGGCGCCACAAAAAGTCTGGACCAAGGGTCAGCGTCAGGGCTTTCATAGGCTTTAGGGTAAGCGATGGATAGGCATCGATCAGGTTGGACAGGTTGAAGAAGCCCGCCTCGCTGATCAGGGGCAAGCGGGGGGCGGGAGCCACAAAGGTTCCCGACTGATTGTCACCGGATTTGTCATCGCCGCTGAAAGCATTCAGTCTCAAACCCAGCCGTGGTTCGTATTTCGTATCTGGCCAGCGGTATCCGGCTTCAAACATCACCGCATAGGCCTCGACAGATTTGGTGATAAAAGTGCCGGATTGCCTCACCATTTCCACATCAACGTCCCACTGTGACGATTTCTGCCACACGCGCGCCCCCAGACTTTTTCGCTCGTCCGGGCCAGTACCCTCGAAAAGCGTGCCGCGTGCACGGTTCACGTCGTATCCGTAGAGGTCCAGGTTCAATCCGTATGCGGCTTTGGGCAGGCTTATATAGCCCCCGCGAAAGTGCGTGTTGCGATTAACAGCGTCATCAAATGTACCTTTTTGTATGTCCACGGGGTAAACGTCAAACAGCGTGACAGAGGCCTGCCCCGTGAGGCTGTAGGTCAGTTGGGCACCCTGATAGGTGTAACGCATATTCAGCCCTTCGCGCACACCCACAAGCTTTCCATTACCAAGGGGCATTTCAAAGCGTCCTGGACGCAAGGTCAGGCGCTGCGACCCTGACAGGGGGAGGGTTACATCCACAAAAGCCTGATAAATGTCCAGTTTATCCTGATTGGGCACCGTCGCCGCGGTTTCACCGGTTTCCCGATTATCCCCAAGCTCGACATAAGCCCTGAGGTACGGGTTCGCGTGCAGATCGGCGGATAGCCTAAGGCGGGTCTGGGTGGGGGTGTTCGCGTCTGCATTTCGCAAGCCCAGCAATGAATGTGTCCAGTCAGTGTAATAAACGCGCGCCTCGCCCCCCAAAGTCAGATAGGCTCCGCTCTGACCAAGTCTTATGTGTTTGACGCGTTGGGTGAAGGGGGCGTTGTCTTCTGGTTCTGCGGTCCAGTCTTCCGCCCACCGATGCGTTTGAAAGGCTTTTGGAGCGCCGGCTCGGCCGCCTGGAACCGGTTCTGCGGGCGCAGCGAGCCGGGCGGGAGAAGTGTTGACGGCGATGGCTGTGTCCGGGAGCGTTTGCGCCTGGGCGGCAAAAGTGCAGAGGCTCAAACCGGCTACAGAGGCCGTTGTAAAGAGGTAGGTTTTCATCACGGCCTCCAATCAGGCGACGCTGTGTTCACGGTAACGGACGCGGGTTAGCGCAAGGGCGCCGACAGCCGTTCCGGAGGCCAGGGCGATCGCAACGGCGGGTAAAAGCCATCCGTGTGTAAATAGCAGACCCGCCAGAACCGGCCCCAGGGCGGCACCTGCCCGGCCTATGCCTATGACGAAACCAGTTCCGCCGGCGCGCAAAGACGCAGGAAAGGATTGCGCGATGACGGCATAAAGCCCGGCGGTTGCCCCATTGGTAAAAAAGCCGCCGATGCAAGCCACGACAGACAGTGCCGCCAATGTGTGGAAGCCCTGACCGAAGATGGCCACCGTAACAGCCCCCATCAACATGGCCCCGACAACCAGTTTACGTACGCCAACCTTTTGTGTGAGCAGGCTCATTGTGAAGGCACCCGTGGCGCCACCGACGTTTGCCCAGACAAGTACGCTGCCGGCCAAAGAAGGCGCAAACCCAAAGTCCGCGACAATCTTCGGGATCCATTTTACGAGAAAATAGAAGGTCATCATGTGCCCGAAGTAGGCGAGAGTCAGAAGGACGGTCACAATAGCCATATTGGGTTTGAACAGCGCCACGAGGCTCGCCTTTGACGTCTGGGCCTCGCGCGGCGGCAATGCGTCCAGAACCGCCCGCCCCTGGCGTTTCAGGCTCTTGTTTATCTTCTCGAGCGCACCCTTTGGCCGTTTATGCAAAAGGAAGGCGATAGTTTCCGGGACGAGCCAGAAGACGACAGGAATGAAGGCAAGGGTAATAGCGGCGCCGATCTCGAAAACTGTCTGCCAGCGCCCCGTTATTCCCATGAGCCAGGACGCCAGCATGCCGCCGAGGATGGCTCCGATCGGATATCCCCCCGTCATGATGGCTACGGACAAATTGCGGCGTCGGGCATTTGAGCATTCCGCCACCACAGCGTTCGTTGCGGCCAGCATCCCGCCGATACCCAGACCGGTAAACAGACGAAACGCCGACAAGCTCACGACGTCCTGAGCAATGGATGCAAGCCCCATCCCAAGACCCATGATCACAAGGCAGGTCAATATCGTCGGACGTCGGCCAAGGCGATCGGCGAGGGTGCCCAGCGACAAGGCTCCGATCCCCATGCCAAACAGTTCCATAGACAGCACCAGGCCTAACGCCGCGCGATCAATACCCCAGTCTTTTGCGATACCAGGGGCGGCGAAGCTGATTGAGAGGACGTCAAACCCGTCAAGGGCGTTCAGTGCTGTGGCGATACCAATCGCCAAAATCTGGCGAAAATGCATAGGTTCACGCGCAATGATTGAGCGGGGATCTTCCATAAGCGTCTCCGTTACCTCTTCGAAACATCGAGAGGTTTATTTATTGAATAGGGATGAGGGGCTTGCGACTACAGCTTCGGGGCGACCGAGTAGGTGACCTGCTGATTGCGCGTCTTCTGGAACGTTTCGAGGCTTTCACCGCGCATGGCGGCGTAGATGTGGAGGTTTGAGATGCCGCAGACCGCGCCCAGTTTCTCAAGTAGGAAGAAGATTACCCCGTAATGTATGAGGCCTCGCCAATCCCGACGCCGCAGAAGATCGCGCTCATCAGCAGAGAGGCCCGCCTCCTCAAAACAGGCTTCCTCATCCTGACGAAACCGGGTGCGAAACTCAGGCACAATCAACTGATGCAGGAACTTATTGAGGCGATACCCCGTTGCGCTGCGCTCAAGCGTGTAAGGATAGGTGCCTTCTAGGGCTTCCGCGCCCGCGAGTTGATGGGCCATATGGCCCCTGTGCGCGCTTTGGGCTTCAGGGCTTGCGCTTTCAGTGTGTGCGGGTTCGAAGACCGCTGTCGCAATGCCTGTCATCGAGGGGAGGTAGTAGCTTTTGTGCAAGCAGCGTATCTGGTCGGGCAACGCACCGCGCATGATCAGCCACATGATGACCTCGGCGCCCTCCAGGCCGCCAAGCGTCGCATACTGCGCGTGCGTCATGGACGCGAGTTGCTCAGGATCTTCTTCGATCAACTCCATAAAACGCGCATCCCATTCAGGGTTGTTAAACCCCGCCCGTTCGCCGTGAACCTGATGCGACAGGCCGCCCGTGGCCACAATGGCCACATCAAGGTCTTCCGGATAGCTTTCGATTGCCTTGCGCAGGGCCTGCCCCAGCTTGAAGCAACGGCGCGCGGTGGGCAGGGGGAACTGCAAAACGCCTACCTGCAGGGGGACAATCTGAACCGGCCAATCGGCCTGGGCGTCCGGCATCAGTACTGAAAGGGGCGAAAAGCACCCGTGGTCAAGCGGCTTGTCGCGGAAAAAGGCCATATCGAATTCATCAGCCATGAGGCTTTGACCTATATGGCGCGCGAGCCCAGCGTGCCCTTTGACTGCGGGCAGGTCCCTCGATCCGCCACCTTCATCAGCCACCCAATACTGGTCATCAACACCCAGACAGAAGGCGGAGTAGTGGTCGAAAAAAAAGGACGTGATGTGGTCGTTGTAGATAAAAAACAGCACATCAGGTTTACGCTTGACCAACCAGTCCTGAACAGGGGTGTAGGCATCAAAGATCGGCTTCCAGGCCGGATCAGCCTGCTTATTGGTGTCGCGGGCGAAGCCAATCGTCGGCGTATGCGAGCTGGCGATCGCGCCAATTATCTGAGCCATGAGGACTAACTTTCACGTGGTCTTTGGCAACGCCACTCGGTGACTGGCGTGAGCCTGATGTATCCCTGATAGCCTGCGATGCATTGCCCGCTGGCTTGTAAGTTACCTTAGTGCTGACGTGAAACGGTGCAAAACGCAAAACGGATTTGTGCACAGGCTATAGAGTTATGTTATAGACTGTTCATGTCTGATCCTAGCACGTTCAATCTTAGACATCTGGAAGCGGCGGCTGAGGTAGCACGCCTGGGGGCAATAAGTCGTGCATCGGCGGCTGTAAATCTATCGCAACCCACGCTGACGCAAGGCATAGCGAAGCTTGAATTGCAAATAGGTCATCGTCTGTTTAATCGGGAAAGTGGGGGGTGCACGCCGACCTCGGCCGGTCAGCTATTCATACCTCGTGTCAACAGAGCCCTAACTCGCATTGAAGAATGCTGTAGCCACATCCGAAAAGTGGGCCGGCTTTCGCCAATTTCGTTTCCGCAGCGACATATTTCATCGACCCAGCTTCGGGCGTTCCTGTTTGTCGAACGCTTCGGCAGTTTCAGTGAGGCGGCGCGGCAGCTTTCGCTGTCCCAGCCGGCCATCCATCGGGCCACGCGTGAACTTGAACTGGTCCTGGGCGTTTCGCTGCTTGTGAGGGTGGGGCAATACCTTCGTCCCACGGCATCCGGCGAGCGTCTCGGGAGGGATGTGCGCCTCGCGCTGGCGGAACTGCGGGCGGGACTTGATGATATTGCGTCGTTAAGTTCCGTCCATTCCGGGCGACTCACCATCGGTACCCTGCCTCTGGCCAGGGCCGCCTTGCTGCCGCAAGCCCTGTCTCGCTTTTATGCTGTGGCTCCCGGGGCGGAGATTGTTGTTCTGGAGGGACCCTATCTTGAGCACCTCTCCGCCCTTCAGGGCGGTGAGGTTGATGTGATCATCGGCGCGCTTAGGAGCACTGAAGCCCTGTCCGATATCCGACAGGTTTCACTGTTTGAGGATGATCTCTATATCGTCGGGCGTAAAGGGCATCCCCTCGACGGTCAGCCTGTCGTCGATAATGCCTTGTCGTCTTACCCCTGGGTAATCGGCGCACCCGGTGCCCCCATGCGCCTTTATTGGGAGCGCTTGTTTCAGAACACCCCAAGGCCGACGCAGACGGTCCAGTGCAGTTCCGTACTGACAACCCGAGGCCTCCTTCTTGCCGGTGACTGGCTGGCCCTGATGTCCGCCGACCAGTTTCGAATTGAACAGGCGGCGGGGCTATTGCAAGCCTTGAGCGGTCGTCTGCCGGGTTCCCGACGAGACATTGGTATCACTATGCGGCGCGACTGGTTGCCGAGCTCTTTGCAGGCCGCGTTTCTCGAAACCCTGAAAGAGGTTGCCACCGAACGACGCTCAGGCAGCGCGGACCAGAGCCGCCTTGAAGGCGTTATATAGTTGAGTGGGGCGGAAGTGTTTTCGCTCAGCCATCCCTATCGTGCGTTCGGTTCCATCTAGGGGCGCGCCGATGACCACAAGAGAGCCGGCCTCAAGTTCGAAAGACACCTGCCGTGGGGACAGGGGCGTGACGATATCTGTCAGGCTCAAAAGGCCCCGAAGCGCTGCCAAAGACCCACATTCCACGGTTTCTCTGGGCGCGCTCAGATTATGACGCGCGAAAAAAGCGTCGAACATCTGTCGGGCGGGCGTATCCGGCCGGGGCAGAGCCCATGTCAGTGTCCGCAAGAGTTCAGGTGTGACGGTCCTGCGGCCCGCCAACGGGTGGCCAGATCGGGCGATTATCGATAAGGGGTCGGAGAATAAGGGGTACTGAACGATATCGGTGGTGTCTTTTTCTGGTCTTAAGGCGCCGATGACCATGTCAACCTCTCCATCAATGAGGCCGTGCCTCAATTCCGCATAGGAACCATCGGTTACCTTGATGCGTGCAGAAGGATAGGCGGAAATAATATCCGCGATGGCAGTGGGCGCCCAGATGGCGCGAGCAAGAGGCAGGACGCCAATTCGCAACTGGCCGTCAAATACCCCCTTTTTTTCCATCATGGCTTCGCGTGCGAGTTCAAGTCCACGAAGGGTGAGCGCCGAGGCCCGCGATACCGCTTCTCCGACGGGTGTCAGGGCGACACCGTAGGGTGTGCGTCGCCATAAGCTGAGCCCGCTCAGTGTCTCCATCTCTCGCGCCGCGCGATGAACCGCGGCTGCTGCCATATTCAGGCTTTGAGCCGCGAGGTTAAAGCGGCCGGTTCGAGACAAGGCAATGACGGTTCGGAGATGGAGTTCGTTTACCTGGCGTGGCCAGACCGGGCTAAGCTGTGTCCCTTTCGCACACTGTCCGGCCGTCTCGGTGAGAATCTCAAACGCCTCGGCGCTGCGGGCGCAGAAAACCTCTCCTTCGGGGGTAGGGCGCATGCCTTTTGAGGATCGCTCAAAGAGCGGCGTGTCTAGTTCCGCTTCCAGACGGCCAATCGCTTCGGTAACGCTGGGCTGCGACAGATGCAACCGTTCCGCGGCACCCGCGGCGCTTCCGGTTTGACGGATAGCCAGTGCAACTCTGATACGTCGAAACTTGATCATAATGAGGCAAGAGTAACAAAAACCTATAGCCAGCGCCACCCTTCCGATTTCCGCTTTTGCATGCCCCGCGGTATCCACGTCTTAAAAGATTGTGAGGAAGACATGCCTGTTGTTGTTACTGATATAAAGCGCCCGGATCCTTCCGCCGTTGCCACACTGGCGCGGCACGGCGTCGCTACGGTGCATGAAGCGCAGGGCCGTAAAGGCCTCATGGCGGCCTATATCCGGCCGATCTATCCCGTTACTATTGCCGGTCCGGCCGTAACAGTGGAGTTGGCGCCCGGTGATAACTGGATGATCCACGTCGCCGTGGAACAGTGCCAGCCGGGTGATGTCCTGGTCGTGACCCCGACTTCACCGAGTGAAGATGGCTATTTCGGCGACCTTCTGGCCACCTCGCTCAAAGCGCGCGGTGTGCGTGGTCTGATTATCAATGCCGGCGTGCGCGACACCGCAACTCTTGAGGAGATCGGATTTCCTGTCTGGTCAAAGGCTATCTTCGCGCGCGGTTGCGTTCGGGCCACATTAGGCAATGTCAATATACCGGTCGTCTGCGCCGACGCCTATGTGCGCCCGGGCGACGTCATCGTGGCTGACCGGGACGGCGTTTGTGTGGTGCCTCAGGAAAAGGCAGTTGAAGTCGCTGCCAAAGCCGATGCCCGCGCCGCTTCCGAAGAAGCGCGCCGGAAACGCTTCGAGAACGGCGAGCTGGGTCTCGACATCTATGACATGCGTCAGAAGTTGACGGAAATGGGTCTGATCTACGTGTCTCAGGTGGATTATCTGAAATGAGCCAGCGTGCCATCCCGGCCAGCCTGATGCGCAGTGGTACGTCAAAAGGACTCTATGTCCTCAAGACGGATTTGCCCGTCGATGAGGCGACGCGCAATGCTGTCCTGCTGGCCGCCATGGGGTCGCCTGATCCGCGTCAGATCGATGGCGTGGGCGGCGCGCACCCTTTGACCAGTAAAATAGCCGTGGTGTCGAGATCGGATCGTCCCGACGCCGATATCGACTACCTGTTTCTGCAAATATTTCCGGACAGGGCGATTGTTGCGGACCAGCAGAACTGTGGAAACATCCTTGCCGGTATCGGCCCTTTTGCCATCGAAAGCGGGCTGATTCCGGCGACCGGAGATATGACGACGGTCCGTATCTTCATGGTCAATACGGCCTCCATCGCCGAGGCGACGGTCCAGACACCCGGTGGGGGCGTCACCTATACAGGTGAGGCGCGCATAGACGGCGTGCCGGGGACGCACGCGCCAGTCATGCTCAACTTCCTCGACGTGGCGGGGTCTTCCTGCGGGCGGCTTTTGCCGAGTGGAAACCCAGTGGATGAGATCGACGGTGTAAAGGTCACCCTTATCGACAACGGCATGCCGGTCGTGGTCATGCAGGCTTCGGATTTCGGCCTGAGCGGGGCGGAAAGCCCTGAAGAGATCGAAGCCAATGCTGAGGTCCGTGCCCGCGTCGAAGCCATCCGCCTCAAGGCTGGCCCTTTGATGAACCTCGGTGATGTGACCAGCAAGTCGGTGCCGAAAATGACGTTGATTTCTCCGGCGCGGGAGGGCGGCGACGTCTCGACCCGCACCTTTATTCCGCATCGCGTGCACGACGCGATTGGCGTTCTGGGCGCGGTCAGCGTGGCCACGGCGCTGGCGCTCAAAGGGTCAGTGGCAGGTGGAGACGGCATATCCGGTGCGAAGACCTTCGATATCGAGCATCCGACCGGCTTTTTCAGTGTCGAGATGGAGATGACGGGCCAAGGGGCGGACCTGAAGGTCACCCGTTCAGCCCTGCTGCGGACCGCGCGCCTCCTGATGCGCGGCGAGGTGCTGGTACCGGAAAGCCTATGGCCGGAGGACGCGGCATGAGTGTGAAAACCATCCTCTTCCTGGGGTTTGGTGAGGTGGGGCAGGCCCTCGCGGCCGCATTGCAGGTACGCGCCGATCTCACCTTGAAAACCTTCGATCTGAACCTCGCCGACGCAAGCTCTGCGGTCGCACGGGCCGCGGCACGACTGGAAATCGTCCGGTGCCGTACGGCTATTGAGGCGGCGCACGGAGCTGACTTGATTATTTCAGCGGTGACAGCGGCTCAGACCATTTCAGCCGCTCAAAGTCTTACCGGCGGCCTCAAGCGCGGGGCCATCTATCTCGACCTCAACTCGGCGGCTCCTGGGACTAAGTTCGAGGCAGCTCTGGCCATAGAAGGCACAGGCGGACGGTTTATTGAGGCCTCCGTGATGTCGCCGATCTACCCTCAGACCATCGCTGCTCCCATCCTGCTCAGTGGCCGTCATGCCCGTGATGTCCTGCCGGTCCTACAGGGGCTGGGCTTTACGGGCGCGAAATTCTGTTCAGATAGCTGGGGTCGCGCTTCCGCCACCAAGCTGTGCCGCAGCGTGATGATTAAGGGGCTTGAGGCGCTGATCACGGAGTCCTTGCTGGCGGCGCGTTTTCACGGGGTTGAGAACGAGGTTCTGGCCTCGCTCAATAATCTGTTCCCGCATCCTGATTGGCACGGTTATGCCCGTTACATGATTTCGCGCACGCTGGAACACGGTACGCGCCGTGCCGAAGAAATGTTCGAGGCGGTAAAGACCGTGGAGCAAGCCGGGCTTTCCGCCCTGATGGCCACGGCCACGGCGCACCGTCAGGCGGAGATGCCCGCTTTTGCCTCAGCCCTGCGTGAGGCCGATCTCATCAGAATGCTCGACGCCATAAGGGCGCAACTCACTCAGGAGGAGGCGGCTCAATGAGCCTTGAAACCCCGCTCATCATCGATTGCCACGGCCATTACACGACCGCGCCCGCACCTTTGCAGGTTTTCCGAGACGGGCAATTGGCGAAGATCCGCGATCCTCTGAAGCCCGATCCCGACGGCCCGGTCATCAGCGACGACGAAATCCGCGAAAGCATCGAAAAGAACCAGTTGCGCCTGCTGAAGGAACGCGGCGCAGACATGACGATCTTTTCCCCGCGTGCCTCGGTGATGGCGCACCATATCGGCGATAAGGGCGTGTCGCAGCGCTGGACGGTTGAATGCAACAACCTGATCAAGCGGGTGGTCGATCTTTATCCGGACTACTTCATCGGGGTCTGTCAGTTACCGCAGTCGCCGGGAGTGTCACTGGAAGGTTCGATCCGGGAGTTAGAACGCTGTGTCGCCATGGGCTTTGTCGGCTGCAATCTCAATCCAGACCCGTCTGGCGGGCATTTTTCTGCGCCGCCACTTTACGACAGATACTGGTATCCGTTTTTCGAAAAGATGGTCGAACTGGATGTCCCGGCCATGATCCACGTGTCGGGGTCATGCAATCCCGCCTTCCATGCCACGGGTGCCTATTACATCAATGCCGACACCACGGCGTTTATGCAACTCATCGAAGGCGACCTGTTCAGGGATTTTCCAACCTTACGCCTGATCATCCCTCATGGCGGCGGAGCGGTACCCTATCACTGGGGTCGTTATCGCGGATTGGCCGATATGCTGAAAAAGCCCGAGCTGCGCGAACATGTGATGAAGAATGTTTACTTTGACACCTGCGTTTACCATCAGCCGGGTATTGACCTGCTGTTCGAGGTTATTGACACAAAAAACATTCTGTTTGGGTCGGAAATGGTCGGTGCTGTGCGCGGTATCGATCCTCAGACCGGCTTTTATTTCGATGACACAAAGCGCTACGTCGACGCCTTGGCGATTTCGCCAGAGGACAAATACAATGTGTTCGAAGGCAATGCCCGCCGTGTCTACCCGCGTCTTGACGCAGCCCTGAAATCCAGAGGCCTGTAAGGCCAAACGAAGCTTTCCTGAGAGGAACACAAAATGATTGACCGTCGTCGTTTGATGCAGGCTACGCTTGCTGCAGGTATCTTTAGTGGCACGGCTTTACGTGCGGCATGCGCTGAGACTTCCCGTCTGGTGTTTAACGCCGACGACTTCACCGAGCTTAAAAAGACGATCACTACAGCCAAAGGCGAGAGGGTCGTAACGTATCGCTTTTATAAAGCCATTCCCTATGTCTCTGAGCCTATCGATGTTGCCTATCAGAGCCTAAATATCAGCGTTCCGGTCAGCATCGATGGCAAACGCGTGGATAGTTCGGGCTCACCCATTTTGTTCTCAAACTCCGTGGGCGGCTATATGCCCTCATCCGTCGCCGACGCTACCGGTATTGGCGGCGCGCCCATGCGCGGCCTGCCGCCAATGGGAATGCAAGCCCCACCCCAAGGCGTTGCTCCGACCGGGATAGGCGGTGAGGTTCAAAGTGGCGGGAACGCGATGATCGCCGGAGGCAAGCGCGTTTCGAATGCCGAGTTGGCGCTGGCCGCCGGGCTGACTGTTGTGGAACCTGGTGCTCGTGGGCGAACCCTCACCGATGCGGCTGGAACCTATTACGGGGTGGCCCCTGCGGCGATCGTGGATCTTAAGGCCGCCGTAAAATACGTGCGTTTTAACAAAGGCCGTATTCCAGGCGATACAGATCGGATTGTCTCTTCCGGTACAAGCGCCGGCGGTGCCTTGTCCGCCTTGCTTGGGGCGTCAGGCGACAGCCCATTGTTTGCGCCCTATCTGGAGGCCATAGGTGCAGCGGACGCCAGCGATGCGATCTTTGCTGTCGGTTCGTGGTGTCCGATCGCTGATCTTGAACACGCCGATATGGCGTATGAGTGGAACTGGGGGGCGAACCCACTCAGCACCGGCAACACAGTGGATCAGAACCTGTCGGCTCAGTTGAAAAACGGTTTTGCGGCCTACCAGTCTTCCCTGAAACTCAAGGGCCTTGGTGGCTTTGGGCCTCTAACCTCAGCCAACTATTCAGACTATCTGCTCAAAACGTATCTTCAGCCTGCCGCCACACAATATCTGGCGAAGCTATCGTCAGAGGATCGGGCCGCGTATCTCACCAGAAATCCACATATTCGCTGGAAGGCCAATCAGGCGCGCTTTGGCTGGACCGATTTCCTATCGCATGTCGGGGCGCGCAAAAAAGGGCTACCCGCCTTCGACGCGTTTGACCTGTCTTCGGGTGAGAACAACCTGTTTGGTCGCGATAAGACAAAGGCCAGACATTTCACGTCGTTCAGTCAAATACATAACACCGGGAAAACCGCGATTGACGCCGATATTCCGGCCTTGCTTGATCTGATGAACCCCATGTTTTTTATCGGAAAATCCGACGTCTCTACGGCCAAGCATTGGTGGATACGCGTCGGGACCAAGGACTCTGACACGTCACTCTCCATCGTTGGAAATCTGGCAGCGGCCCTTTCGGCAAATAAGCGGAAAGTCAATTCGGCGATGTACTGGGATGGCGGACATGGCGCGAATGAAGACGCGGATGCGTTCGTCAAATGGGTGTCTCGTCTCAACAAAGATACCCGCATGCGCGGCTAAACGTCTTGAGCGATTGACGATGAACGACCGCCATACGGGTAGGCCTGTCTGAGAGGCAACCAGCCACTAGGGCAATGTTGCGGCATTTGTGTCGGCTCAGATGTTTGCTCCCAAATATTAGGGATTTTGAACCGACTGATCAGATGATAGCGTCCGCTCATCCGAGGTCTCGCACAAGGGGCCGGCTTGTGCAGCGGAGGCGTATGTCAAGGCTGATAAGGCACGCAATTATCGCCCTCTTTTGCCTATGGCCGCCCGTTGCGCTGGCTCAGGCCGCTTTTTTTGAGTCCTACACACAGGATCAGGGACTAAATGACGGCGAGGTCAGTGCCCTTGCGCAGGACGGGGACGGCTTTATCTGGATCGGTGCCGACAGTGGCCTGATCCGCTATGATGGCGTCAGGTTTCAGCACTGGTTTAATCCTGGCTATATTCTGGATATGCAGACCGCGCCGGAGGGCTGTGTATTCTTCAGGACAAGAGCGCGCCTCATCTACCGTATGTGCAGGGGGCAGGCGAGAGCGGTAACCGGGCCTGACGGAACTTCTCTTTATGCCTCAAGCATTGCTCTTGACGCAGCGGGCAGGCTGATCGCTGTCAGAGACGGGCGTATCTGGATTCGGGAAAAAAGTGGCTGGCGGGCGTTGGCGGCGGCCTGGCACGGTTCGCAAAAAGTGCGCCGGGTTTTCGCGCTGAATACCGGCGATGAGTTGGGCGTGATTACTGGCGAAGGGGCTTATCTGATCACCAGAACCGGCGGGCAAAGAGTGATACAGGCGCGGCATCTGACTGCCATCATCCGCCGTGATGCCCATAGTCTGTTTGTGGCGGGGGTTTCCGCGGACAAAGGAAGCGACGATCTCTGGCTCATTGAAAAGGGCAGGGTGCGCAACCTCAAACGTCCGGAAGGGCGCTTTCTGTCCTGGGTGATGCGTAATGGCACCTTGTGGCTGTCTTCGGATACCTATCTTTTGTCCGTAAGCGCTGAAAATCGCACGCGGCTGATGCAGCAAAGCGAAGGCATAAACAGTGGCGGTCCTCTTCTGGTGGATCGGGAAAACAGTCTCTGGCTGGGAACATTCACACGCCTTTTGCGCTTTCCGGAACCGGAGACCGCCAACTGGCAGGAGCCTCAGGGACTGAAGGTCAACCATGTCTATCGCCTTTTCGCCGGCCCGAAGGATGTTTGGGTGACGTCCTGGAAGTATGGTGCCAACCGGTTTTCGCGCATAGAGGGAGGCCTTCGCGCCGAGACTTTGCCGGGGGCAAAAGGCGTCGTGTGCAGCGATGGCCGTCTGGTCTGGCATGTGAGCGAAAGCGGACAACGGGGAGGCCCTTACAGTCAGCCGGTACCGGATGCTGAAATCTGGGGTTGCTACACCGATGAGAGTGGCGCGCAGTGGCTGGCGGCCAGCGAAGGCCTGTTTGTCCGTGAAGGTAATGGCGGTTATCGCCTTGCGCTCTACGGATTTGGCAAGAGGGTGGGGTTTGTGGCTCTGTGGCCTTCGCATGAGAGCGGCTTCTGGCTGTCGGATGGCTTTACCACCTGCCTGTGGCGGCCGCAGATGCGGATTTATGAGCGGTGTTTTCGGCCGCGCGATTATGAGCGGGTCTTTGACGGCGCTGAACTGCCTGACGGGCGGCTTTGGGTGATCAAGGAATCGGATCGGCCGGAAAAGGCTCCGTCGGGCGTCTCCGAAGTGGTGAACGGTCAGTGGCGCGATCTGGTCGGCAGCACCGAGACCCCCGGACAGGGGCTGCTGCACATACGCCCAAGCCCTCGGGGCGGATACTGGATTTCCGGCAAGGGGACGCTGCTGCGTATCGCCCCCTGTCGGAATTGCCGGGAAGGATGGCAGACTCTGGAAGCCCCGGCCACCGCGCAGGGACTGGCCGGCAACAGCGCCAAGGATGTGATCGAAACCGCAACCGGCGATTTATGGATTGCGGGCAATAACGGCGTTTGGCGCATACCGGCAGCGGCGCGGTCCGCCCAACCGGTGGTTAAGGGTGTGCGCATCCTTCAGGTGAACGTCGATGGGCGTGCCGTGAGCCACGGACAGTTTCTGATGAAGCCTCAGAACGCGTTGATGGAGATTGTCTTCACGGCCCTGTCTTACAAACAAGCCAATCTTGTTACCTATCGGTATCGGTCCGGGCCGGACCAGCGCTGGACTGATCTGGGACACCAGACGCGACTTCAATGGACGCGCCCCAGACCGGGAGACTACCGGTTACAGATTTCCGCGTCCCAGGACGGCGCTCAGTGGACCCCACCAGCGGAGGTGCAGGTAAAGGTGGTGCCGCCGTGGTTCCAGAGCCTGCCGGCACTGATCTGTTATGCCGGCATCTGCGTGGGGCTTCTGTGGGGGGCCTACTATTTACGTGTGCGGCATCTGTTGGCGCTTGAACGACAACGCACCCGCATTGCTATGGATCTTCACGACGAGTTGGGGGCCTCCCTGAGCAGCATCGCCATGCTGGCCACGGCGGCGCGCTATGGCCGCGAGACGGGCGATGCCGACAGCCTTACCTCCCAGATAGCCAGTCTGGCGCACCGCAGCGGGCTGAGCCTGCGCAATCTGGGGCAAACCCTTGCAGTGCAGGCGGCGGACGCCGACCGCTTCGCATGGGAGGTCGCCTCTCAGGCCCGCAGTCTGATGCCGACACCAACGCCGCGAGTGCATCTCGACCTCGTCACTGATGCGAAGGGCGTCTATTTCCATGCCCATCTGCGACGTCAGCTTCTCCTGATCCTTATGGAGGCCCTCACCAATATCAAAAAGCATGCTCTGGCCTCTGAAGTGATCATTCGTCTAAGGCCAGAAGCTGAGGGGGGAAGCCTCTGGGAACTGTGTGTCGAGGACAATGGAAAGGGTATGGGGGAGGAAGGACTCGGTTCGGGCATGATGCACATGCGGCAGCGGGCCGAGGCTGTGGGGGCCCGGCTTAATGTAGACAGCCGCTCTCTGGGCGGAACGCGTATCCGTCTGCTTTTTTTGCCCTCAAAGTTTAAATCAGTATCTGACCGCCCGGACGCCATTGCGGAGGTATCAAAGTTTGGCATTCGACCTGTATTAGCGCTTGTGGGTTTTCTGAAGAAGGGGGCGAATATGATCCTTGGGCGCGCTACCCGCAGAGGGACGAAGGAGGGGTAGAGTTGGGACAGGAGCGTCACCTGATCATCGTGGACGATGACACGGCTTTCCGGGAAAGCCTGCGCACCCTTATGCGGGCCGCTCATCTGTTTGAGCGCATCAGTCTCTTTGCCGACGCCGACCAATTTATGCGCTGGGCGAAGTCGGCACCCGGTGCTGAGACGCTCTGTGATCTCGTCCTGATGGATCTGAACATGCCCCGAATGAACGGGCTCGAACTCCTGAGTGCGGTCAAGGCGCAGTGGCCGCTGACCTGCGTCTTCATGCTGACCATCTACGATGAACCCGCTCAGGTTATGGCAGCGGTTAGCGGCGGAGCCGATGGCTATCTGCTGAAGGGGAGTGACCCAGAGACCTTGCTTCAGGACATCTCTCAGGCGACGCGTCATGGCGCGGGGCTTTCCCCTGGTCTAACCCGAACCCTTATTGACGCTGTTCGCCTGCTTTCACCCCAGCCGGTTGCCCACCCGCCGTCCGCGACCCTGAGTGCCCGTCAGGTCGCGATACTCAGGGCGCTAAGTGAGGGGCAGTCCTATCAGGAGGCCGCGCAGGGGCTGAACATCTCTTTGGATACGGTCCGCTGGCACATCCGCAAAATATACACTGCGCTTGAGGTGCAGTGCGCCGCTCAGGCCGTGGCAAAAGCGCTAACCTTGCGTCTGATCTGAGGCAGAGACGGGTTGAGACCGCGAGAGGGAATGCAGGCGCGTAAACGGGTGGCAACCACATGTATATGCGGTTCTGCGGGGACGCATATGGTGTAGGATTGTGCGCAACAAAGCTTACGCCTGTGGTCAGGGCCTCTATGTTTCCATGTGTCTCACAGCGTCTCCTGTGTATGATCGGACTATTACTGATGGCGTCGCCGGTCATGGCTGAGCCTGCAAGGCCCGCGCTCATGCCCTATGCCCCCGGTTACTCCGAACCGGTGAGTGTGTACGCGGAAGGGGCTGAAGGCGAGGTGCGCCGCGCCCTTTCACTGGGACCGGCAAGTCAGCCGGCTCTTTCGGGCTTTTTGTTCAGAGCGCAGACAAGCGCACCGGGATGGTCTCATCTGGCCGTGACTGCGGAGTCCTCCGTTGCGCGGCTGAGCCTGCGTCAGGGGGATCAGACTTTCAGATTTACCGCTCAGGCCCACTGGTGGGCCGGTACATTTGAACGGCGTGTTATCCGGCTTAAGGGCCGGTCGCGCGCGTCAGGTGCCATAGATGTGCCTGAGGGTCATGTGGCGGTACTTCAGGGGTTTGACATTCGCAGTCCACGGGCCACCGGGCCTCTGCGGGCATTTTCCCTGACACTTGCCGATGACGGCCGCCATGTCGAACTGGTGCTGCGAAACGGGCAGCCCTGGGAGGCCGAGATCAGTTATGTGCTTGTCCCGTCCGAACGCCTCCGCCGTAAGATAACAGTTGAAGGTACGCCTGCCGACAGTCTGACCGTGCCGGCACCGCAGATAGGGGCCGTGCGGGCGTCTGAAAAGCGTGTGCTGACGGGTTTTGAATTCCTGCCCAAACGACCAGATGTTGTCGCCACGGCGCTGGGTATTGAACTGCAAAGTGCTGAGCCGCGAGTCATTCTCGAAGGGCCCAAAGGGCCCGTGGCCTTACGCTGGCGTGTGCACTTTGCGACGGTGGATTAGGTTCAGTGTATCGGACTGAGCGCCTCCCCTGGTTCAAACAATTGTTTTTATTTACTTCTAGCAAATGCTTTTCGGGAGACTGAGATGAAGCAACAAGCCATTAAGGGGCTGGTCGTTTGTGTAATTGTGGCGTCGATCGCCGCCTGCGGCAAACCCTCCGAGGGTGAGGCCGGGATTAGTGAGAAAAAGACCCCTACGGCCGCATCTTCGGCGACGGGTGGTCAGACGGCAGCGGCAACCTCCGCCGTCAATCCGGGAACTTTGCTCAAAAGTGGCCTTTGGGCCATCAGCGTGACAGGGCAGGGACCAATGGGGATGAACGCTAGGGTCTGCATCGGAAAGGACTATGGCAAGGCGTTTTCAGGAGGTTTCACCAGCCATTCAAAAGGCTGCGACAGCGTGACCGCCCGCCAGGAAGGCGGGTCAATCATCGTGGACGCCCGTTGCAAGGCCGGGGGCGGGCAGATGAACATTCTTCAGACCATCACCCCCCACGGCGACACCCGATTTACGCAGGTGACGCAGATGCGTTTTGAACCGGCCCGCCCCGGAATGCCGGAGATGAAAACAACGGCAGAAGGGGTTTATGAGGGACCATGCCCCGAAGGCATTAGCGAGGGCACGCTACAGCGTTAGGCGGGCCACACCGAGAAGGCTACATCGAAGAAGCGCCTCCAGG
This sequence comes from Asticcacaulis sp. DW145, assembly GCF_037101385.1. NCBI lineage: Bacteria > Pseudomonadati > Pseudomonadota > Alphaproteobacteria > Caulobacterales > Caulobacteraceae > Asticcacaulis > Asticcacaulis sp. DW145. Next base: position 220,255 of record NZ_AP029025.1, read on the forward strand.
CATAGGGCCTGAGGCGCTTCTTTTTCGTGGTTTCCCCCTCCAAACCGTTCAACGGCACGGAAACGGGTAGGTTTCGCTCTTGCGATCACCCGTAAAGCGGGTCAGCGGCGACCCGTTTAAGGTGCATCGGGCCTGATTGACGCCATTGTCGCGAAAGATCATGGTCAGAGTATCAAGGTTCCAGTTATCCCCGCCCATGCCGCCTCCAAACGAGGTTTTCAGGGTCACAGACTGGATATCCTGTGGCGCAAGGCCCTCAGGCAAACTTACGCCGACGGTCTGATCGGAATGGTCGATCCACCTCTGACCCATATTGACGTTAGACGCCTCAATGCGGCTGCCATTTTTCAGATTCAGGCTGACACTCAGATTGTCGTTGCCACCGCGCAGATCATCTCCACCGGTCCCAAGGGTCAGGATGAGTTCTTTGGGATGGTCGCTGATGGCGGGGGGCGTCTGGGGCGTCCAGGCATTTTTCATCACAAAATAGGTCCGGAAGCATTTGGTGCCATTGGCACCGTCCATGCAGTATTTCGCTTCAGATGGGACGGGATAAAGCGCGACCTTCCGATTGCCGGAATTGGGATCATAGATGAATATTTTCAGGTCTTCCTTGTTGGCGCCAAGGTCGCCGCGATAGCGGCCCATATCGTAGCCGATGGCCAGCACGACGTGGTCATTCGAGGGGTCTGCATCCAGCGATTTAAGACCCAAAGGGACCGGACGTCCGGCGTCTATTTCCGTCCGTAGCTCCTGAAGCCGTCCGCCGCCAGTACCCTGAAGCCCCCAGTTGAAGAACTCAGCGTTACGGGCGCCCAACGGATTGGCATGCAGTTCGACCCACTTCGGCATGGCTCGCTCAAGCGACGTCATGTGACGGGCATATATGTAGCTCTGCAACTGCGTCCCGTTGACGGGGGTATAGGTTTGAGCCGGTGCCGCCTGCCCCTTGTTGAAATAATCCAGTGCGGCATAGACCATACCGCCGCACAGACCACCCGTGGTGATGTCGAAGACGCCTGTGACCGTTTGGAAGGAGTTTCTAAAGTGGAACCCGTTCACTGCGGGATCAAACCGGGTCATTCGCTTCGTATTCGTAAGGCTTTGCGCAACGTCCGTTGGGACCTTAAGCGGTTTTTTGACGACAGGTGTTTGGCCTGTGGCCGCGCTGGCGCTAACCATGGACATCAAAGCAACCATTCCGAAACCGAGCGATCTGAGATAGCGAGACATTATTCCCTCCTGAATTGAATTCATGAATAAGTTTATGGACTCATCGGGCACAGCCAACTGCATAAGCATGTGGTTCACAGCCCTTAGCATTACCCGCCACGCAGCCATTCGCTTTGCGTCCGGGTTAGAGCAGAGGCGTTATTTCAATCGCCGATATAAGGGTCCGCTCATTGTTGGATTTAGTAATAAGACCGCTCACTGAGACAGGAGTTCTCAGGTTGGTAGGCGTGGTCACGAAGCTTACGATATGATCTGAGCATAAGGCGGGGAACGGCGCCGTCGTTTCTCCCAGAAACCCCGAAGAGTCCCTCGATATCAGGGTGATTTCAGCCGTCGATGACGCGCCTGCCGCCGTTCTGGGTTCGCTTGACACATGAAGGGTCAGCAAGATGGGTTTCAATGCCGATGGGGTAATGTTGACGGTGAACGTCTGAAATTTTTCCAAAAGGACGCGCTGGCCACCGATGAAGCTATCGGAGAAGCCTGGATAGTCAAAGCGTTGGTCGTTACTGAGGACAAAGCCCCGCTCAGTCAGTTGCCCATACATCTCAAAATCGACGGCAGGCGATGGGTAGGGAGCCGAAGGGGTGATGATGACGGTCTGCCCCAGTGTCCGGGTGGTTGTAAACCCAAGTTTGCTTGCCTCTTTTACCTTGTCGGCGGCAGACAAGGGGCGAAAACCGGCACCTGCGTTATTTCCGGCCGGTGCAGCCGCAAAGGCCTGTGCCGCCATCAAAGGCAGGGCCACCATGCCGGTTAAGGCAGTTCGGCGATCAATCAGGGACATGGCTGGCTCCGGATCAGAGGACAGGGGTAATCTCGATGGCCGAGATGCAGAAAAGGCCGCGGGCCTTGAGTTTGACCTGTATAGGCTTGGACAGGGTGCGGGGGGTGAGGGCGTGATTGAGGATGAGGCCGGTTTCGCTGGCGGCGCAGGGATGCGCGGCATAGGGGGAATCAGGGCCTGCCAGATCGTCGCCTATATTCAGGACGTTCTGAATGCCGTGACCGGGGCTAACGCTTTCTGAGTAGGTTACAATGTCGGGCAGGGCATCGACATAGACGGTGATCAGGATTGGACGAATGGCCTTCGGTCTGATGGTCAGCGAGGTGTAGACCTGATCACCCAGATCCTTCCATCCGGCCAGATAAAAACCGGCTCTGTTCATCTTTCCCGAATGGATCAGCCTGACCGCCGGGTCGGGCTGAGGGTGAACCGGTGTGATCAGAACCGGGCTCCCCAGCTCAGGGGCATTGAGTTCGGCCACGAGTTGCGTAAGGCCCCTGGACTTCTGAGCGGGCGTCAGGCGCGTGAATCGCGGCGCAGGCGAAAGGGCGGGTTTGTAAACCGCCCCTTTCAGGAGTTCACTAGCTTTTAGAGAGGGGGCGATTTTGGATTTTACTGGACTTTCCATAATGTCCCTCTCGTTGCAGATTTTGAGTCCAGAATGAAGTAGCCGCTTAGATATCGGCAACCGCATGTCCATGCGGTTTCACAGTATGGTGCGCAAATAAACTGTCAAAGTGACGGTAGAGGCGCGGGCCCAAGAGAACGGGGTTCGTTGCTGACGATGTCATCCCGAGTGCGGATTTCGCCATCTACGGAGTCACCGATATCTATAGACCGGCCACTAATCGCAGGTGAGCTTGCGCATGGAATGTAGAAGTCGCAGATATGCATTCGGCCTGTTGCTCAGATGACCTCCATCTCGATTCTGTGAGTATCAAAAGTCCCGTCCGGCATTGGATAGGCCCCGGACCTCTGAAATACTTTTTTAAAAAATTTAAGCCGCGATGTCGGGAATGCCTGCCGACGCAGTCTTAATCAATAGCGGTGCATGACACCGGTATCTTGATGCGAACGCGATGCCCCAAAAACGCGTGGCCACACGTTTTAAAATGGCAGAGTCATAAAGTGAGCGCAGACGACAAACGGTGGCGCGTGGCTTCGACTACATTTGTGAAGCGTTGGAAATGCCAAAAAGCCTTATGTTGACCCGACGTGTTGTGACGGGTCACGGTTGATAATAAGGGGAGGGGGTTTCATATGCCTGTATAGTACGCGTGTTGTTTTTTATAATACAAAAATGTTTAGACCGTTTGCGTTTGTCATATGCGAACTACGATTTGTTGTTCCTAGAATGATAAATACAATCTTTATTTGTGGCATTATTGCAATAATGACTCTTATATTTCACATTTAACGTAAATTCATGTTGAATGTGTTTTGGTCGTCGCTACGATCGCTAACGTCAGTAAGTTGCACCTTTGACAAAAAACAAAAAAATTGCGCCAAGACGCATCCCTGGGAGGGGAAAATGGAAGCGGACAGTAAAATCATCAAAACGGGCTAACGCCCGGATTCTCCACCACTGAGTAACGGCGGAAACGGCGGCACATTATCGTGCATGCCGTCTTAGGGCGCTGTTGCCGTTGTGCGGATCAGTTCATGCGCATCTCGGATGTCGACGCTTCCCCCGAGGAGAGGCGATCGAAGGGGTGTGCGCCGAACGCCAAGGTTGGCGCTGTTGAGGCGGCGCAGACAGACGGATCACAGTTGAACGACAGATCCAACAATTAAAAACGTCACCAAATGACGAAAAAGGGCGGACTATGCAAAAATCATCCAGAAAGTACACAAAATATCTGCTGACCAGCACAGCGCTATCGATGCTGGTAATTGGGGCGACGAGCGGAATGGCGTTGGCACAACAAGCCGGGGAGGATGTTCAGGAAGTCGTCGTCGTCGGCGTGCGCGCGTCGCAACAGAGCGCGATTGATCGCAAGAAAAAGGCGAAGACCGCAACGGATTCGATTGTCGCTGAAGATGTTGGTTCTTTTCCAGACCGAAATATCAACGAAGCCTTGTCACGCGTAGCTGGCGTCGGCATTACCCGTGGTGAAACGGGTGAAGGCGAGGGCATCACTCTACGAGGTAATACGGCAGATCTAACGCGTGTTGAGCTTGATGGCATGTCGACAGCGCCGTCCGGTGCCGATCTGGCCCTTAACCAACCAGGCGGTCGCGCGGCCGATCTTCGCGAACTACCCGCCGACCTGATCAAAAGCGTTGATGTCGTCAAGGGTGCCACGGCGGATCAGACCGAAGGTGGCCTGGGTGGCACAGTGTCTATCCAGACGCGTACCGGCCTCGACTTCAAGAAGCCCTATTTCCAGATGCGCCTCGGTAACGAACGCAATTCGCTGAATGAGAAGTGGGCGCCGGATATCGGGATCGTAGCGTCGCGCAAATTTTTCAACGGGCGCCTTGGGATAACCGGCAATTTGTCTTACCGGAAGGTGTTGAACGAGAGCCATCAGACTTCAATGGATAATTTTGACCAGGGGTATTACCGACTGGCAGATTTCGACAATTCACCGGAAAAGACAGTTCAGTTCAATCCAGCGACCGTTGGGGGCTCGCTGGCTAATGTACCTATCGGCTCCTACGACCTTGTAAGCGGCAGTGGTAAGTTCAACACGAACACGCCCCTTCAGACGGTTACCTTAGCGGCTAATGCGAAGACCAAGTCAGAATGTGAAGCGGCGTTCCCACTCTACACAGAGTCGCAACTCGCGGTAATCTCGACAGCAGTCAACAGCGGAGTCAACCGTCGAGACGCTCAGAATGTCCGCATTGGCGAGCTTTTGACCTGCTTGAACCAGTGGAACGATTATACGCCGGGTCAGGTGCGTGACGCGATTGAACGCCAATATGAAGACCGTTTGTCCTGGGATATTCGTTTGGATTATCGCGTTAACGACAAATTGACGACTTTCGTCAAGTACCAGCAATCCAATCGTAAAATGAACCAATGGCGTTCTAATCGTAGCCAGGGCAATATCGATATCGATGTCGACTCAAATGGTAGTGGGTTGTCATGGAGAAACGCCTTTACCCTCGTCAATAATACAACATTCCCTTTCAACTCTCGTGATCAAATCATCGCGGGTGACGGTTACTACCTGTATAATCCCAATCAGGTAACAGCCTGGCGCGGTCTTGATAATACTGCAGGCGCTGTTACGACCAATAACGGCTTTCCGGTGATGGGCCAGGCGATCAACGTCGTGCCGGGTTCGGTGACATTGGACGGTAAGCACCACGTGACATCGCTTACGCTTGGGCGTGGCGAATACCTGATCGACCACATTCTTAACACCCAGACGTTCGACACCTCCTATCTCCAGACCGGCGCCAATTATAAGGATGGCCCCCTTCAGATCGATTTCATGGCAAGCCGGACGAAATCCGGTCATACGCGTTATGATCTGCGCTCGTCCGTCAGAGCTTACCTCTATGGCGCCAAGATGTCGGCCACATCTGACGGTTCCTGGAAGATCGACCTGCCGTCAAACTTCGACCCGAATGATATCTCGCAATATATGCCGTTGCTCCCGGCTACAGGCACTACAGCATCGCAAGTAGCCCAATACAGTGATGTGGTAGGCTTGGGATGGCGCCCGCGTATTACCGCAGGTCAGGAAGATCAGGCCAAGCTCGATCTAACCTACCGCATGGATGACTTCCCAATACTGAAGCGTTTCAAGGCCGGTGTTCAGTACCGGGCGATCGACACTCAGGTCTGGAGGGGCGCGGGTTTCATTCCGAAGGCTGGTGTAAGCGTGCCGACTTCGGACTACCAGAGCAATCTAAGGGCGTGTGAAAACCAGCCCACCACGACCGCGCTTAATGCCTGCGTATATGGTTACGTTCCTAACGCCATGACCGCAACGTCAACCACTTGGATGCATGGTGTACACACCATGCCCCGGGCAGACCTACTGTCGCTGATCAGCCAAAGCGTCTGGGATAATAATGGTGCCCCCTTCTTTCCCGGTTACGAAGGCCTAGAAAGTACCCAATGGAACAGCCTCGATCTGGCAAAGCTTATTTCACTGACGCCGGCGGCTGCAAACTATAATTTTGCCTGCGTCAAGGTCTGCAAAGGTTCGGACGGGAACCTGTATAATAAGCCCACAGACTTCTCAGCGGAGACGGTTACTGCCGCGTATTACATGTTCGATTTCGAACAAAAGCTGCCGTTCGACATGTCCTTCGAAGGGAATTTTGGTGTACGCGCGGTCTTTTCAACGGTGCAAGGCAGCGGCTTCGTCTCGTTGAACTCGACACGCAAAAACGTTAATACCGGCAACGTCAACACGGACTGGAATGAAACGAACGGTTATAATCGCGTCACCACGACCACGATAAATAAGCCAGTTGCAGTTTCACGCTCATATGCCGACTGGTTGCCGAGCTATAACGCTGCCCTCTGGGCCGTGCCGGACAAGGTGGTCATTCGATACAATTGGGCAAAGACGGTATCGCGTCCCGCTGTCACGTATCTGTTCCCCGCAGGTGCCTGTACGGTCGATGAGCGTACGGAAGCGCCGGCCGACCAAGGCATTTCCGATGTGGATCAAAACTGCACCACCTTCGGTAACCCAGACCTGAAGCCTTACACGGCGACGAAGAACAACACAGCGATCGAATGGTATGTCAACAAAGACACCTATGTCTCTTTGGCCTACTATCGCCAGAAGGTGAAGATCGGCAAGCCGTTGCGTCTTCTTCTGACAGACCAGAGGGTGTTCGAGGGCACTGACGAAGTCGACCCGGTTACAGGCCGGCCTCTCTCAGATTTCCAGTTCACCTATAGCACCTACATCAACCAACCGGGTGAGACCCAGTCCGGGTGGGAGTTCTCAACGAAGTCAGCATTCACCTTTCTGCCGTGGCGCTTGCGCTACACAGGGGTCGACTTTAACTACTCGACTAACAAGTCGAAGGGCGCCGCCGGCTTTACTGACCTGATAACCGGGACCAGCCTCGGGTCTCAGGGCCGCCCGGACTACTTCGCAAATCTTGCGGTGTGGTACGATGACGGCAAGACGAGCGCGCGTCTTGCCTATCAGAAGCGGTCGAATGTACTGGAGTGTATGTCCAACTGTGGCGTGGATCGTCGTCCATCTTATGCATGGCCAAGCACTAACCCCCTGAGCTTCGCGGCGCTGCCATACAATCCCGGCGAGGCCTATTATAACCAAGCCTATGGTTACCTTGACGCCAAGGTCTCCCACAAGGTGAATTCAAACGTTGAATTCTTCCTGGAAGCCCGCAACCTGACGAAGCAAGCCAGTGTTCGCGTGGGTACCGCCCGAGGTCTTGAAGCCACACCGGAGTCGGCGTGGAACGTCCAGTATGCCGGCCGACGCTTCAACGTCGGTATCGTCTACAAGATGCAGTAACCTGCATTCAAGAGCGGCCCGACAAACCGCTCTTGATCTATCTCCCTGTCACACTCTGAACCTTGGAGGAAGCCCTTTGCATAAGGGCTTCCTCTATCTTCTGTCAAAACACGGAACGAAAATGGTGCAAATTACACGGCGTACAACGGCGTCTTTCGCACTTCTGGCGTTGGTGCCCCTGTCTGCACAGGCCAAGACCAAAGCCATCGATGCCGTGGTCAGTTCAAAAGCGGAACCGGGCAGCTACTCCACACTTCAGGCCGCCGTCGACGCCGCTCCTCAAGGGATGACGACGCCCTTTCGTATCGCCATCAGGGCGGGGACCTTTGCAGCGCAAACTACGGTCCGCCGAGCCAACATAGAGATTTACGGCGCCGGCATTGGGAAAACCGTCCTATCCAATGACGCCTATGCCGGGAAGCTTGCACCGGATGGAAAGCCCTACGGAACCTTCCGTACGGCCACCCTCAACGTTCTGGCACCAGGCTTCAGGATTGAAAACCTGACCATCGAAAACGCTTTCGACGCACCCGCAGAGATGCGTCGTGCGGGTGGTTTACGTGCAGATGAGGGGGGCAGCCAGCAGGCCATCGCACTTTCACTGGGTCGGGGGAGCGATCGGGCCGTGGTGCGTAACTGCCATATTCTCAGCCATCAGGACACACTTTACTGCGCCGAGGGACGCGCTCTGTTTGAACGTTGCCTCATCGCCGGGAGCTACGATTTCATTTTTGGTGGAGCCACGGTCCTGTTCGAGCGCTGCGAGGTCCGGTCAAGGCCGAGAATCGATCCAATCGAAGGCTATGTCGCCGCCCCCAGCACTATGATCGACCAATCGGCGGGTCTGGTGTTTTCCAGGTGTCGATTAACGGCTGACGCCGGCGTACCCGACTACAGCGTCTTTTTGGGCCGTCCATGGCGCGGCGCATCTATAACGCTAAACGGCAAGCGCGTGGGCGACCCGCGCTCGGTCGGAATGGCGGCCTACCTTAACTGCTATCTGGGCCGTCATATCGCACCTTCGGGTTGGACGCGCATGTGGTACGTCGGCTCCGATGGAAATCCCAAAACGTGGTTCGAGCCCGAAGAGGCGCGTTTTCGTGAGTTCCGCAATATAGGCCCGGGCGCCCGCGGCGTTCGCCGCGGCCAAACCCTGTCTGTCGCTGAGGCCGCGGCGCTTTCGCGTCCACATCTATTCGGTGATTGGGACCCAAGGTCCGTATAACAACGCCTCCTTTGCGTTACTAATCAGAAAACAATGCGGCCATCACTGCTCGCAGTTCTACAGGAAGTCCGTTATGAAGTTCAAGTATCTCGCCGCTGTAACGCTCCTCTGGCCATTAGCCGCGATGGCTCAGCCGCTTGAACCCAGGGTTACGCCCGTATCAAAACCGGCAATTAAAAAAATAAATCCCTCCAAAATTATTCTTGTCGGAGACTCGACAACCGCGGTGATTGGCGGCTGGGGGCCGAGCTTCTGCGGCTACCATGTCAGTTCGTTCGCTAACTGTGTGAATTTGGCCCGTGGGGGCCGTAGTTCGCGGACCTATATTGAAGAAGGGTCATGGGATGTTGCGCTCAATGAAATGCGCACACCCGGTTACAGCAAGGTCTGGGTGCTTATTCAGTTTGGCCATAATGACCAACCTGGCACCGATCGAGCGACCAATTTGGAGACCGAGTTTCCGGGATATATCCGCCAGTATGTGCGCGAGGCAAGAGCCGCTGGCGCCGTGCCCATTCTCGTAACGCCGTTGACCCGCCGCGCTTTCGAAGGCACCAAGCACGTGAATTCGCTCGCACCGTGGGCGCAGGCCGTACGCCGCATTGCCGCCGAAATGCAGGCACCCCTGATCGACCTCAATGCCGATAGCGCAAGGGCGGTACAGTCGATGGGGCAGGAGGCTGCCGATCGTTTTGCGCAATTGCCTCGTGGGGTAGAGCCGACCGGAAGGACTCAGCCCGAGAAGAAGCCGGGCGAACCTCTCCCGACCCTTGTGCCGAAGCTGTCTTTTGATGACACGCATTTGGGGCGCGAGGGCGCGGATTACTTTGCAAACATGGTGGCAGGAGAACTAGCGCTCGCGGTCCCCGATATGCGCCCCCTGCTGGTATTAAAACAGCCATAGCAGAGATCTTTCGCCCAAAGGGGCGCTGCTCATGGCACAGGCGCTATACAGAAAGATTTGAGGATATGCAGGGTCCTCGCCGTACTATTGATAAAGGACTGCAGAGAAAAAATGCGAGAGATGCCTACCGGTTCTATGTTGCAAGTATTTGTAACGGAAGTGTACCGAATTGACCTAACTGGCACCTCGGTCGCGTCACTTCTTACGAAACTAACTGCCGCTTGCCGTCGGGTGGCAATTGAAGATACGGCTGGTCAGGCTTGGTCTAAAGCCAACACCTATCAAGGCTATACCTCTTATGGGTCTATCCTTGACCTAGGCACCGTCGACCCCGCTTTCGTTGAACTCAAGACTCTCGTTGAGGATCAGGCGCACATCTATGGGCATCTTTTGGAACTGGATTTAGGCGGGAAAGCGCCTGAGGTTTGCAATATGTGGATCAACATCCTTGAACCGGGAGGCGCCCACTCAGGCCATAACCACCCTTTGAATGCGTTCTCCGGTACGCTGTACCTCGAAACACCGCCTGGATCAGGCGATCTGGACTTGGAAGACCCGCGCCAGCCATTGTTGATGCATGCCCCAATGCGGAAGCCGAACGCGGAAAAGTTCCGAAAGACTTTTGTAAGTGTAAAGCCAAAGCGAGGGACGCTTCTCCTTTGGGAAAGTTGGCTACGACATCAAGTGGGTGTCAACACGGGCGTCTCGCCGCGGCTTTCCATCAGCTTCAACCTCAATATCTAGGTCATAGAAAAATGATGGATACTGGAGCGCTGATGCCGGCCTTTGCAACCGAGGTCTATAAGGTTGAGCTTGCAGGAACGGTAGCGGAAACTCTGATTACCCGGTTGGATCAGGCCTGCCGCCGGTTTGCTCTTGACGATTTAGAAGGACAGAATTTCTCAAAGCGCGTTGGTTACCTCGGCTACACGTCTTTGAAATCGATCCCGGACTTAGCGGAAAGGGACGAGGCCTTCGCCGAGTTGAGAGAGGTAGTGGAGCACCAGGCAAGCTTGTTTGCCAATTGCACACAGTTTCAGTTAGGCGACCGAAAATTAAGGGTTAACCGGCTGTGGATAAGTCTGATCGGTCCCAATGGGGCGCGATCCAGCCAAATCCATGTCGGTAGCGTTTTGTCCGGCACGCTCTACACCACGGTTCCGGAAAATTCAGGGGCGTTGAAATTCGAAGACCCTAGACTCGGCATGATGATGCATGCGCCGCCACGCCTGCCAAGTGCCAGACTCTATCGACAAACCTATTTGCCCGTGATTCCGCAACGCGGGACGCTGCTTCTATGGGAGAGCTGGCTGCGCCAAGAGGTCACAGCAAATCTATCCACCCATCCATCCGTCTCTATTGGCTTTAACATCGATGCCGAGGACTAGGCTCAAGACCTGCCTCGAGGCGAATTGGACTTGGGGGTACGGATAAAAAGTTGGACTGATTTATTGGCAATAGCCAAGATTTTTTCGATATTCGAATGGACTAAGAGTGCCAAGAGATAATTTGATGCGCTACTCCGGGTCACGCCGTAACCGGGGGTAAAAACCTCGCTAAGCGGACAAGCCATTACCTGTCCCTTGTGCGAAGGCCTTATGGTCCTGAATAAGGCCAGGCGTGGCAGTTTTGAGGCAAGCTTTTCTACGGCTACGCGCAATTTCCCATCTGTTTCGGGCTCTGGGCGATCGATCGAAAGATCCTTCGGCGCTTGTTCTGGGTCACAAAGGGGATGTTGCCTGTAATCAACCTTGATAGCGAGGTGCCAAACTCGGTCTTGCGTTTATGCTGCGCCGCACTATACAATGGTCATGTTCGATGCTTTTGCGTCGATTGCCCTTCTTGGGCGTTTCCTCCCTGTAAACTTGGCCGCGCCGGATGTGCGCGGCTTTTCTTTGGGCCAGCCTCACCTCCTAGGGCTTTGATAAGGGCGTCGGCGGCGTCGCTGATCTTGCGCTGACGCAGCAGGCGCACATTTTCAACTTCCCAGTCGTCGCTGTCGCCGAGTTCGAAAAGGGCGCTCCGGATCGGGTTTGACAATATAGCGGGGCGCCAGACCGCCGACGAGATAGACGCTGTCCTTCCACGGGCCGAGGCCGCGCAGCAGGGCGACGAGGACGCGCTCGCAGTCCTCGGTGATGTCGGCGTCATAGCGCTTTGGCCACCGCCCCGCCTTAACCACCACCGCGATCTCTATGGCGGAATGATTTCTACTGGAATCATTCCGCTCAAGCCGCCGTTGAGGCGGCGGCCTCATCGTCACGAGCCAGTTCCCGCCGGTGACGTGGCACGATCTGTTCCCCGACCCGACGACTGCTGACGCCACGATGGATCGTGTTGTGCACCAGTCGCACCGGATAAATCTAAAAGGGGAGTCATTGCGCCGGAAGCGGGGTGAGCGGCGCCTGTAGGAGTTTGGCTTTACCGGAACTCAGGAATGGGACTGTCAGGAATAGTCAAGACGGAACTTTTCGTAAACCTGGCGGCGGCGCACATCGTCACGCCGTCGCCCTCCACGACCACTGGAAATCGCGCCCAGAAAGATTTGGAAATGGCATCCATGAACTTCTGGAATGCCCCTCCACGAGCGACCGGAATCAGCAACAGAGCAACCATCAGCCGACTTGTTGCAAATGCACAACGCCCCGACGCGGTGGAACGCGCCAATGTTCATCAACCGTTCTTCGGGTTCGCCAAAATCAAACCGACCTTGTCATTGGGCTGAGTGGTGCGAGGCGCATCCAGCGTCTGCCCATTCACCCCGGACGAGCTGGTCCCAGCAAAAATAGAACGGTCAGTGAGCGAAAATCCTTCGCGCTCATCAGTTCTTACCTCCAGATCGTCAAGGATGAATGGCTCGATGTGCCGCTCAGCCAATTTCTGGTTCAGTTTGAAATATTAAGATGGCTTAGAAGGCGAGCTACTGAGATCAATCTCCTGAAAAGTGAGTCGAACCCGACAGAAAAAAATCGACAGGAGAATTTTCATGAGTGAGGCAACAAAATTCGATGCCAGGGCAGTTGCTATTGAGCTGGCGTTTTTTGAAATCTCCTCAGGTGTTGGAGAAGTTCTTCGAGAGCACAAATCTTATATCATGCACATGCTTCCTACGGTTCTAGATGAATTCTACGATCATGTGAAAAAATTTGCGGAAATTAGATCCTTCTTCAATTCTGATGAACATATAGCTCACGCAAAACTAAAACAGATTGAACATTGGGAAATCATAACTGATGGAAAATTCAGCGATACCTATTTTGGTTCTGTGAATAAAATTGGAGACGTTCACAATAAAATAGGACTACAGCCGAAATGGTACATTGGCGGGTACAGTTTTCTTTTGACCAACCTTATCAGCGGTATCAATGAGACAAACCCGCTACCCTGGAAGCGGGATAAGTTAAATGCAGTGCAGAGGCAGGCTCTATCCAGCGCAATCACCAGGGTGGTGATGATGGATATGAATTTCGCGATAGGTGTATACATCGCCTCCGGTGAAAGTGACCGTCGCGATATGCTTGCCAAGATTGCTCTGGACTTCGAACAATCCGTGGCCGCTATGAGCAATCGTGTTATGGAGTCTGCCGATAAAATTAGCAAGTCATCTGATGCGATTGAAGAGCATGCTAGTAAGGCCGCAAATCGTGTTCGTGATGTTGTTGGCACATCAAAAAATACATCTCATAGCGTGAACACAATCGCCATATCTACAGAGGAATTGTCAGGTGCTATAGGCGAGATTGCAAGACAAGCCGCTGATGCATCCACAGCAACAAATAACGCGAAGTTGGACGCCGATCGCACGTCGTCTCAAATTGAAGACCTGTCAATTGCGGCACAAAAAATCGGCGACGTGGTGGCTCTTATCAACAATATTGCCGCTAAAACCAATTTGCTTGCGTTAAATGCGACCATAGAGGCGGCAAGAGCGGGGGACGCTGGGAAAGGCTTCGCAGTGGTGGCGTCTGAGGTCAAACAGCTTGCCAATCAGACCGCAATCGCGACCTCCACGATTTCGGAACAGGTCAATGGCATTCAGGAATCAACGGTGGCCGCAGTGACTGCCATGAAGCGGATATCCGCTCTAATTGGAGGCCTTGACGGAATCGCCACTGCAATCGCGGCAGCGGTTGAGGAGCAGGGGGCCGCAACACGTGATATCACGGCAAACATTCAAAAGTCAGCGGCAGGCACTCAAGAGGTCGTCACCCAAATTGGTGACGTCGCGAACGCAAACGAGGAGGTTTTCGGCTCAGCAAAGGAGCTACAGTCGGCTTCTTCATACCTAATCGTTACGAGCACCGCGCTTCGGGAAGAGGTGGACAGATTTCTGCGCAAGGTGCGCGCGTAGTTACGCGGTAGTAAGCGAGGAGGCGAGGCGTGTGACCTTCATACTTCTAGACGACTGCATTATCGACCAGACGGTTGAGCCTCTTGGCCGTTATCCCTTGCGCGAAGTTGTTGATCCCTACTGCCTAGAATACAGTGTTTCCCTTCTAACAGATGAGAAGCGCCGAGCCATTTTTGAAGCAATCGGATCAGAGGCTCTCGCTGAGGGGTTGGAGAGGATCTATGCGGCCGATGGGTCGTTCGATGAAGGCGAAGCCGCGCAAACTATTCGACTGGCGGAATGGCATTTATACAATGCGCACTGGGCGGGCTGACAACATTATGTAATTACTCATTTATTATTTATTTTATACGTGAGGTTGCTGGTTTATTCGAGAGGTTTCCGGATCGATACGAAGGAACCTTTGCCAGCGAGGTGTGGCAGTTGCGTAGATTTAAAGCCGCGTCCACGCGGGCGTCCCGTACTATGGCGCTCCGGGTTATGTCGATGTCTTAGCTGGGACCCAATGACCTCAATAAACAGACATAATAGGGGCACCCAATGTTTTCCACTTGGCCCAATGATAGGTTCTGCGCGAATTCCGCCAACGCGCAGGTTTTTCTAGCGAAGACCTGCCTGTTGCAGAGTCTCTCGGCGCCGGAAAAGTCATTTTGTTGCATGGCCTTGTGGGGTGAGATATCAGCGGTATTTGACAAATTGTTGTATCGCGACTTTTTTCAGAATTGGCCATAAGATGCAGACACCAAATCAGTCGAGTAGGTTTGACGTTGTCCTGATCACCGGCAGGACCGTTAGTCTGTCACGGCAGGAAGTGACATCCGTATTTCTTCACCCGTGGATACTCCTTACCTATTCGGCGTTATCGCTGATAACCGTAGCGATGAACCAACAACCCTGGACACAAGGCATGCCCCTTTGGCTACGGGTGGCCATCTACTTCTTATCCAGCGTTGTCGGACTGTCTGTAGCATGGATGACGCTTATAGCGCTGTCTTGGACGGTCGCCGGTAAGATTTTTCGCAGAGTTCCGTCAATCATTTTTGATCTGACGGGCGCTTTTGCGAGCCTGTGGACTACATATTGTTTGGTGACTTTTCAAAATAGATCAATAAATATTTTTAGCACATCAAGTGTATTTATATATGTTTTCTACATTGTTATAATTGTACATGTGAGCATTTTTTTGTGGTCTGTTATTATCCCAAAAATTCTTTTCGAAATACGCTCCCAGGACAATTTTTTGGCTCTAAAACCCATCGATGAAGTCGTCGAGACCGACGAAACGGCCGAATATGAAGAAAATGTTTCTCCGGTGCAAAATAGTAGCTATGAAAATAGAACAGTCGTGGTTGGCAACTCAAAGATACCGCTTACCTCCATTCAGCATATAAGTGCCGAGGGTAACTACGTCAGAGTTCATACAGGCAATTCAAATTATTTTGAGGCAGCCACCATGAAAATGGTTCTGTCGCAAGTTCCAGTGAATCTCGGACTGCGTACCCACAGAAGCCATTGGGTATCCTATTCAGCTATCCATAGCGTTGAAAGCGATGGCCGCAATTTGAAAGTTAAGCTAGCTTCGGGTGTCCAAGTACCCGTATCAAGAAGCAACGTGGACCGCGTAAAAAGACTCGCGCGCCCTGACAACACAGTTGAGTGTAAATAACGGGCATGTATTCAGCTCTCAATACCCGCGACGCAACCACGGGTCAGCACTTGACCTCAGCCTTGCGGTTAGACAACCCTATCACTTACTTTCTGGAAAACTCCAGTCTTAAATGGCCTCGATTTTCGGGGGAGCAGTTCAACAAAAATGGCGCTCCCTGAAAGAGCGCCGTCTTGTTTTGGGGTCGGTGGACCCTAGCGGCTCAGGATAATCGCGGTGATGATACCGGTCGCGCCCGAAGCCAAAACATAGCGGTTATCAACCTTGCGCCATTCGTAGCCCTTGGGCGGCTTCGACAGGCCCCGGACTTTGCGGTAATCGACTGCGCGACCACGCTGCCAGTCGATGTAGGCGACGTGTCCCCCTTTCCGGAAATCGGACTTCGTGTGCCAGCCGCGATTATCGCGGTCACTACGGTCGTCCTTGCGGGCAGCCTGTGAAAGGCTGTCGTTGTGTTGCGGCTGAGCGACAGCCATATTGGCGGTGGCCAGCGAGGCTGCCATCACCAGCAGGATGGAAGCGGATACGATGCGTTTCATAACGGGGCTCCTTTTGGTTAGGTCTTTTCGACCTCCCCAGAATGCGTGTCGTGCGCTGAACTCTACATGAATGATTAAAGGTATCAGTGTGTTGTTTATGTAATGATGGTGAAATGCTGTCGTAATCTCGCCACCAGGTATAAAAACCGACATTTCTCATTTGAGCGCCTTATTGGTGGCCCAATGGCGATAGGACAACCGGACGCCCGCACCCGAATTTCCTGACAGACCCGAGCCCCGGGGCGAGGTTTTCGACTATGTCGGACGGGCGTCATTCGACGCTTGGCTAGCCGGATGGCTCGATCGGAACTGTGAGCACGCCAGAATCTGCGTAGGTGTAAGGTATGAAAGATAAAGTTGCTGCGTTATCAAAACGAACGGTTCTGTGCGGCGCCGTCTGTGCATTGGCACATGCCTCTCTGGCGAAAGCCGGACCGCGCGTCGCTTTACCGGATATGACCCAGACGTTACGCGAACACCGTGTGGAGAGTGCATCGCTCGCGCTGATCCGTAATGGTCGCATGGTCGCGGCAGAGGCGTGGGGTATGGCGGGACCTAACCATGCGGCGACCGTTGCCACACGCTACAATCTGGCTTCGCTGACCAAGCCCCTGACCGCAGAGATCATCCTGCGACTCGTATCGGCGGGCAAACTCTCGCTGGATGAGCCGATGGATGCGTACTGGAGCGATCCCGATTTATCGAGCGACCCTCGAAGGAAGAGCCTCACGGTTCGCATGGCGTTGAGCCATCGCACCGGATTACCGAACTGGCGCGATGCCAAGGGCCTTGCCTTTGATCACGACCCGGGGACGGCGACGGGCTATTCTGGCGAAGGCTACCAGTATGCGGCACGCTATGCTGAGCATCGGACGGGGCAGTCATTCGAAGCCCTGGCCCAACGCTGGCTCTTTATGCCAGCCCACATGCGTTCGTCGGGATATGTATCTACACAGGGGGTGTCAGGCCCGGTCGCCACGCCTTATGATGACATGGGCAGGACCATACCGGTTGAACCCGTCACCCATTACAACGCTGCTGATCTGGCCCACGCCACCGCCAGCGATTATGCGCGCTTTCTTATCGCTGTATGGCAAGACAAGGGCCTGTCCTCGGCGGTTGCCACTGAACGCAGCCGGTCTCAGGCGGATCTGTATCCCCAGACGTGTGGCGGTGCGAAAGCGGCCACCTGTCCGCCGTGGATCGGCTTCGGCCTGGGGTGGCAACTCCTCGGGTTTCCCGGCGGTACGACCCTGTTGCATACGGGTAAGGATGCGGGCGCATTTACCTTTGCCGCCATTGATCGTGCCAGTGGGAACGGGATTGTCATCCTTACCAATAGCGATAATGGGTGGCGCATTATTCTGCCGCTTCTTGAGCGCACGCGCAGCAATCCTAAACTGATCGACTTTCTGCGCGGTCAAATGAACGGATAGGACTCTCATTATGACGACTGCAATTGCCATCGCTGCGGCTTTACTGGCGACCCCCGCCGATCTGCCCAGTGATCCGCTAACCACTGAAATCCGCGCGCTCGATGCGAAAGTGTTCGACGCCTATAACCGCTGTGACCTCGAGACCTTCTCAGCCTATTTTGATCCCAAGGTTGCCTTTTATCATGATACGGGCGGGGCGACGTTTGACCGCGACGCCGTGGTAGACGGGGTTCGCAAATACATATGCGGCAAGGTGAAGCGGGAGCTGATAACAGAAGGCTTCCACGTCTATCCCATCAAAGACTATGGCGCGATCGAGGAAGGGGAGCATCGGTTTTGCCAGATGGCCACCGGTCAATGTGAGGGCATAGCCAAGTTCGTGATGGTCTGGGCGAAGCGGGATGGGGCATGGCAAATCACCAGCGTCCTCAGCTATGGCCATCGCGCCGCGACGGCCGCAGAACAAACGAAAGCCGCTGACCGGTAACCGGGGCGTGAGAACGCTCACCTGATTTACCCGAAGAGAGGCCACCCCATCACGCAGACCGTTGCATAAAAGGGGCCCGCCGCGGCGCCTGTACTCGTATGCAGGCGGAGATGAACCGCGCGCGGCAAACCGTGCATCGCGTACAGAATCGACGAACAAACCGAAACGGTCTGCAGCCTGTAGAGGCTACCTCATCGTCACAGGATATGAACCTGTAGCGTGAATGCCGCACCGGCCGTGCAATCCTCGCGGTCATTTCTGAAGACGCTTCGCATTTTCAATTAAAGCGCGTACCCTTGCGTCAGTACCGCCGGTAGTGTGCCGGGCGTGGGAGACCGAACAAGCCACTCTGGCCAGTTGCGTTGGACATCCAATGGCTACGGAGACGGTTATGCTTTATGCAAACGGTCAGTATTCCTTTGAACAGTTTATCGACGACACGAGCCGCGTCCGAACCGTAGAGCGTTTGTTCGAGGTATTCATTGAGGCCATGGCCCATCTCGGATTCGACCGGGTGAATTTCTCGGTCCTGCGCGACCTGGATCTCGACGCATCGGCGCAGGGCTTCGGGCTCATCAGCACCTATCCCGCGGTCTGGCAGGACTACTATGCCCATAACGGCCTGGCGCGCATCGATCCCGTTGTCAAATGGGCGGTGGGTTCCGTGCGCCCCTTTCGGTGGACGGATATCGAGCACGAGGCGGAACTCACGCGTCGTCAGCGGCATTTCCTGCGCGAGGCCGAAGAGGGCGGATTATACAACGGCATTGGGGTGCCGTTCCCCGGCCCGAAGACCCTGAGGGGCGGCGTCGCCCTGGCGACCTCTGTCAGAAAGACCAGACCGATGGAAAACCTCGATTTGCTTGCCGCCTACTGCCATCACTTTTACGCCGTCTATAAGCGCCTGGTGCCCCCGGGACTGAGGCTTTCCCCCGCCGCCGTCTCACTCACCCGCGCTGAACAAGAGGTTCTGTTCCGCCTAGCTCACGGTCTGTCGAACGAAATTATCGCTGATCGCCTGAGCATCAAGGCCGGATCGGTCGATTTCCATGTGCAGAACATCTTCCGCAAGTTCGGCGTCAATAACCGCACCGCGGCAGCGATGAAGGGGCTGATGGGTGGGTATATCGAGCTTTGAAGTGGGCGCTGAAGAACGAGCAATTTTGTCATTTCTGCAAAACCCTGGGAATATCCCTAGTGGTAACCGGTGGAGGGCTGTGGATAACTATTAACCATCCGTAAAAGGAGGGTTTGGGGATGCTAAAGCTCATTTCCTACAAAGAAATATCCACGCGCAGCGATCTGTTTTTCAGCCAGTTTCAGTTGCGCCATCGCGAGTTCATCGATCGCCAGAGCTACGACGTCAAATCGATCGACGGCATGGAGTTCGATGAATACGACTCTCTGGCCGCGCACTATCTCGTCTTCACCCAGGACGGACGAACGGTCCTCGGATGCAGCCGTCTTACGCCCATTGCGTTGGGCTGTATGCTCGCCGATCACTTCCCGGATCTGGTCGAGGACAAGTCGATCTTTACGGCACCCCGAGTGTGGGAAGGGACCCGCTTTTGCATTGACCGTCGCTTGCCGGCTGAGACGCGACGTCTCATCTGCCAGTCTCTGGCGGTCGGCTATATCGAGTTTGGTCTCGCGCACGGCGTCGATCAGATCATCGGGCTAATGCCGACCCTGATCCTGCGCTCAGTCTTCGAGCGCGCAGGGCTCACCCTTGAGCGATTAGGGTCGCCCCGCGCCATTGGGGCACACGACCGCATACAGGCCGCCACCATCCCGATCCGACCGTGGCAGCGTGATCAGGCCTATCTGGCTACAGGCCTTCGCAATCTTTTGATCTCTGACGCTCGGCCCTTTCGAGACCATGTCGCCTGAGCGTCGTGGGAACGCGGGGGAGGACGGGCTCGATCAGGCGCTTTCGCGAGGCATCGACAGTCTGGGGCGTCTGCGAGCCGATATGCGCCAAGCGGGCCTGACCGATTGTGCGGACCTTCTGGACGAGGCCTTCGTCTGTTGTCTCAGAGCCTTTGTTAGTCGCCGGGAGACCTTTGGGAGACCGCCGCCCAGTGTGGATGATGAGCCGCAAGGCCAGGCCGAATAGCGATCTCCGCTTTGTCCCGCGAGGGGCAATCTGTGTCGCGAGCAGAAGGCTCGCGGGGAGCGTGCCGATGAAAAACGGACATGTGGGCAGCCTCACCCTATCGGGTGAGGCCTGGAGAGATACGGCAGCGTATCAGCCGTATCTCTCTTATGACAAACGTCGCTGGGCCTGGCTGTGGCTGCAGCGCAAACCCGGTCTGCAGGCCATGGCCTCGTGGGCGATGGGCGATCACTGGGCAACGCAAGGGCAGGGGGCGCACACCCTCCTGCGGGGAGATTTGAATGACCTTTTTGCCATGGGGTATTTGTTCATGCTGAGCGGGCGCCCGACACGCCGCAGCACGAATGGCTCTTCTGGGCCCCGGACCTCGATGCCTCCATCGTTCAGGTTCAGGCCGAACGGGTATCCCGCTCTACCGTCGGTGCGTTTGACATGAGCCGGTTTGCGGCAAAGCGCGATCTGCTCCGCGATGGCTTCGGCCATGAATGGCTGATCCTCGCCGACGAGGCCGGGCAGGTCCAACTCGACGTCACACAGGGCACCCTGACGGAAGGGCCGGTGCTCCTGCATTTCGACGTCACGGGGTTTCGGACGTTTTCTTCGAAGCTGAAAACCCTTGCCCGGCTGGATGCGCTGCACCGTCTCGGGCGCTTCCCCCGGGCCCTGTTTCCGCCCGAGACCGGTACTGTCAAATGGGCACGCGCCCTTCAGGCCTATGACGGCATGTGCGCCGGCGCCAGTCATCGCGAGATCGGCGCGGCCCTCTTTGGTGAAAAACGCGTCCGCGAAGAATGGAACGGCCGATCTGACTATCTCCACTCCCAGGTGCGCCGGCTCCTGATCTATGCAAGGAAAATGGTCGATGGCGGCTACACCTCCCTCTTACGCTGAAATGTCGGACCTAGGTGTCGTTTGGGCATTGGTGCGCCGTCTCCATGCCCTGGGTCCGGGCGTGCGTCGCGATCTGATCATCGGCCTGATCCTTGAAGGGGTGGCCGTGGCTCTGGGCGTCATAGGTCCCCTGGCCCTTAAATCCCTTATTGATGCCCTGAGCCACCCTCCCGTGTCATCCCCGATAACCCTCGGGCTGGCACTGGTCTTCGTCGGCGCTTGGGCGGGCGGCAGCCTTCTCTCGACCGGACGTCTCCTCTACTCGACCCGGGTGATTGACACCCTGAGCGCTGATCTGGCCGCCGCCGCGCTGGCCGGTGAATTGCCGCGCGTAGCGGCCAGCCGCGACGGGGACAGTGGTCGCACCCTCGGCCTCATCGAGCGGTTGCCGTTCAGTCTGCTGGTCGTCGTCGATGGTCTGATCTGGCGCAGCCTGCCGCTGGCCCTGCAAATTCTGGCCAGTGTGTGGGTGATTGCGGGCCTGATCCCGGCCTCTTATGCCGTCGGCCTGTTTGTCACGCTGGCCGGATATGCGGTCTTGTCATGGTGGGGCGCGGTTCGCCATCGCTCGCACGCCCATCTCGCCAATCTGGGTGCCGCCGCCGTTTCGCAAGGGCTGGGCGATGTGCTGCGCAATGCCCGTCGTATTGTCCTCAACGGCACCCTGACGTCCGAGGTGGGGGGGATTCGGGCCGGCATCGGCCAGAAGGCGGTCGCCAACAGCAAGATGATGCACTCGCTCGTCCAAACCGCGCTCGCGCAATACGGATGGCTGAGCCTTGGCCTCGTAGGGCTCCTGGTGGCCGGGGCGGGCGATGTGGGGGCGGGACGCCTGAGCGTGGGGGCCTTCATCATGCTGGAAACCTATGCCCTGCGTCTGGCCCTGCCCTTGAGCGGGATCGGGTTTCTGCTGAGCCAGTCGGCCGGGGCGATCGCGAATATTCGGGATGTGTTGGGCTTATGTCGCGGTGAGGCCGAGCGCGTTGACACTGGCCCCGTTCGGTCAGGCGCGGCAGTGGTCGGACTGCGGGACGTGTCCTTTCGCTACGCGGGCACGACCGCAGGCGTCGAAAGCGTGTCGGTCAATATCCCGGCCGGGGCCTTTGCCGTGATCGTCGGGCCGAACGGCTCGGGAAAATCGACTCTGGCGCAGATCATGGCCGGGGTGTTTTCACCCGCCCAAGGGCAGGTGGTAATCGGCGGGGTCGATCTGGCGCAGGTGGACGTCCATGCCCGCTTTCGCCACGTCCTCTACGTCCCCCAGTTCATCACCTTCTTAAATCGTACCTTGCGCGACAATGCCCTCTATCCGCCGACCACCACCACCGAAGCCGATCTGGCGGCCCTGCTGGCGCAGTGGCGCTTCTATGAGGCCGGGCGTGAGATGGATCTCACCACCCCCGTAGGTGAACTGGGTGAGCGTCTGTCCGGCGGTCAGATCCAGAAGCTGGAATTGGCGCGTGTCACAGGCATAAAGGTTCCCGTCCTGATCCTCGATGAAAGCACCTCTGCGCTGGATCCCATGAGTGAAGCGCGCATCCTGTCAGACCTGCGACGAAGCTTTGAAGGGCGCACAACGGTGGTGATGGTCACGCACCGTCTATCGCTGGCACAAACAGCGGATTGTGTCCTGTTCATGAAGGCGGGCCGGTTGGAAGCGTGCGGACGTCATGTCGAACTCATGGAGACCGTACCCGCCTATGTCGAACTCTGGGCGCAAGCGTCGGAGTGAGGGGGGGGTCATGCTAAGCGGCGGGGGGAAGCGGGTGAGAGTTACCTAGCGAAGAGGCGACAAGGCTGGGAAAGGTGCAATGTCAGAGGCACGTGCTGAAAATCGCAGAGAGTAAACGCCCGTCAGGGGAAGGAAGGGCGTCTTCGCGCGTCCGCGCGAACCGGGCCTGTCGTGAATGGAGCCCCGTCGGGTCTCCAGCCTTCGGCCTAAGTCCCTGACGCGGCTATCGCCGGGATTCACAGCGTCTTAGATGGTCTTCTTGCCTGACCGACCGCTGCGTATTTTGACCGGCCCCTCAGTCAGAGTGCGAGGGACCCCATCGGTTGCGAAAAGCTCACTGATGTCCACGCTCAGCGCTCTCGCGATCAGGTATAGGGTCACGGCCGTGGGGTTGCATCTACCGGCTTCGAGATTGCTGATGTAAGTTTGAGCGACGACCTCTACGCGCAGTGCAAGTTCCTCTTGAGAAAGCTCAGCTTTCTTTCTCAATCTGGAAACATTCCACCCAATCAGCGCCTGCACGTCCATACCGATTGAGCAACCGGAAATGTCGTTGATTGACTATACAATCGAGTATATATTCACGCCTAACGATTGAGTTTGGTATCGACAAACGCCTTCTTCGACCGGGTGCTTCGAATGATCACCGGTCCTGCCAGAATGGTTGCGGGAACATTTTCCCGAGAGAAGAGCGCGCCGACTTCGACGCCAAGCGCTTCCGCCAGCAAATACTGGATGACAACAGTTGGGTTGCGTTTTCCAGACTCGAGTTTGCTGATGTATCCCTGCGTAAGGATTTCGCAGCGCAGTGCGAGTTCAAGCTGCGAAAGCCCTCTCTCCGTCCTTAAACGGGCAACATTCAATCCGACGAGAGCTTCAACATCCATGCCCTCAGAAGGAATTTTGTTGCCGCTTCACGCTATACAATCGAGTGTATGAAATGCGCTCAGGGGGTTGTTTTCTTTATGGAAGACGAAGTTGTTCCACTGAATGAGGTTGATGCGCACGTCGGCTTGCGACTCCGTGTTCGTCGCGAACTGGTGCAGATGTCAGAAGACTGGCTGGCAGGACATCTGGGCATCTCTGCCAATCAACTACGGGATATTGAAGAGGGGCGTGCCCGTATTGGCAATCGCGAGTTGCTCCTCTGTGCAGAGGCGCTCGACGTACCCGAGCGATACTTCTACATGGGGTTTGGAAAGGACAAGAATACGCCCGGCCCAAACCGACCACCCCGCCGTGAGATGGATACGTGGTTTTCGGCAAACCTGTTTCCGCATGAGGGCCTGTTCCTGTCTGTCGGGAGGCGCATGACGGGAAGTACCGAGACCGCCCGCGAAATCCTCCACGACATCTATGCGGACTTCGTCACGGCCGATAAATGGCGGGCGATCACCCATCCGAAAAGCTACGCCCTACGCGCCATTCGAAACGTGGCCGCAAGCCTGTTCCAGCGTTCAAAGATCGTGTCGATTGAACTGGTGGCCAACATGGAAACCTTCGACCACGCCGATATCGGCCCGGACGCACACGAAATCCTGTCCGCCAAGGAACGCCGACGCATCGTCCTGGAGGCGATTGAGAGCCTGCCACCTCAGTGCCGGAAAGTCATGAAAATGCGTCGCCTGAAGGAAATGCGGCCACCGGCCATAGCCAAAGAGCTCGGTATCAGCGTGTCCATGGTCGAAAAGCATCTCGCCAAGGGCATGGCGATTGTCGCGGCACGTCTGGCCGATCAGGAGCCACCGCCGTTGAAAAGCGGTCTGGCGCGGCGGGACACGGCAGCGAGCGAATAGACGCTGTATGTATTTTTTCGTAGTGTCTGGCCTCACGTCAGCTGGGCGGAGGGCACCGTGTCCGTAGATGATCCCGAGCCGACCGATTGGACGGCCCTGATGGAGGAGGCCGCCCTTTGGCATGCCCGTTTGGAAGCTGGAACGGTTGACCTAAGCGCCTTCGAAGCATGGCGGGACGCCAACCCGCACCACGCTGTCGCCTACGCTCGTATTCTCGATACGGCGGACTCGATAGACGAGCTCAAGGACTGTGATCTCAGCCAGGATCCCGACCTGCAACCTCGGCGCACATTGACGCGCCGCCGTTGGCTGCAAGCCGGCGCCGGTGCATTGGTTGTCGCAGCGGGAAGCGGCGCGTGGGTTTTGACCCAGAGCCGGGCTGAAGCCTCAACTCGTGTCGGGGAGCGGCGGAGCCTGACCCTATCGGATGGTGTTCGTCTTGAACTCAACACCAACACGCACATCGCTTGGAAGACGGGTCGTGAGGGCAGTCAGGTCTGGTTAGAGCAAGGGGAGCTGGGTGTCGTTGTGCCGCCCAGCGTCAAGCCGTGCAAGGTGACCGCTGCCGGCAGGGCGATTCTCATGACGGCTGCGGATGTGAATGTCCGGCTGCGCGCATCAGCGCTGGAAGTCACCGTCGTCAAAGGCGACTGCACGATCGACGGCGACTCCGACGTCCAAAAGCTTGTAGTAGGACAGGGGGCCCTCGCGAGCGGTGCGGAGACTCGCGTAAGAGCGATCAGTAACAGCGATCTCGATTTTACAACGGCCTGGCGTCAAGACGCCGTCGTGTTCAACGGCCAGACCCTCGGCGTGGCCGTCGAAGAATACAATCGCTATCTGCCGCGCCCCATCGTCATTGTTGACCCGGACTTGGCGGGTCTGAGGATCGGCGGGCGCTTCAGCACGCGTGATCCGGCGGATTTTTTGGAAAATCTGCAATCGAGCTTTTCGATCCATGTGACGGTCGCCAACGATGGATCGAGATTGCTGTCGAAATGACGGCAGAGAAGTGCCGAAGGTAGCTGTAAATACCGGGGTCGCAGACGATGAAGTGATTTCAACATGTCAACGCCTTGACTTCCGGAGTTGGCCCGAAAGAGACATTCGCACCAATTTATAGTGTCAAAAAGCGGTCGCAGTGGCATCGTAGATAATGCTAGCCACAGACCGGACTTGCGCTCAACCATTCATGGTGTAGCGTTGAAGGCAAAAAGATTCGACAAAATGGCGATGTCTTCTCATTGTCGGTCGAAACGAGTTGTCTGAAATAAGAGCCGACCAGAGAAAAATGACAAACGCGTACCTCGACCTTGCTGAAGAAGTTATAACTATTCAACGGATGCCGTTGAGTGCGCGCGAGATCATGGATTATGCGTTTATGGCAGGTATCGCGCCAAGTCATATTTTCGGAGTAACGCCGCACAAGACACTGCACGCAAGGCTTGCGGTAGATATATTAAATTATCCTGAGACGACGCAGTTTTTTCGAACGGCACCAGGACGCTTTTTTTTGAAGCGGTTTCAAGCCGATACAGAAATATCGAGTCAGCACAAGAAGATATACATCGCGCCCCAGCGTCGCAAAGAGCTCAAGCGAGATGCTGTATTGGTGTTGGAGCCGTCTGATTTGCCTCCATTAGAAGAATCAGGGGGATACATAGCGTTAGAAGAGCTTTATGATTTGCTAGGTCATGGGAGATATAAATATATGCAAGGCAGACAAGCGGAAAAGACGTCCAATGTCATCCCTGTGCATAGTTTTGTTCTCTTCAAGGACGGCGGAAATGTACTTAGCTATAATTCTGGCAGAATCCATCAAAAATCGGATCCATTGATAGGAAGTAGAAGCATAGGATTTGGATCTGTTGTATTGCAGAGTGATCAAGACATACTTTACAATTCGCTCCTTGGTATAATTGAAAATGCGATCTCAGAAGTTGCTCACGCATTGGGAATGCCGAGGGAACTGGCAGAAAAGGCCCGTTACGATAATGAGTTACGGCCAAGATTTTGTATGGTTGTTGAAAATAATGTTAGCCGTCAAAAGCATTTATTCGTAATTTTGGATTTTCAGAGGCCGTCGCAGTTTCAGCCTGATGAGCATAGCTCAAGCGCTGCGGGGTTCGGATGGATGGGGCCGGGACGGTTGCCGAACGACATATCGAATTATGACGAACTTTCGCAATACATGTTGCAGAGGGAGCCGTTAGACCCTCGTTCGGCGTATCATTGGGCGTAAGGCTGAACCATGTCAGGGGGGGTATATATTTCTACGGAGGACGAAAAGCTCCTTCGATATGAATTAGAGATGGTTTCTAGTCCTCTTGTTGTGAAGGGGGCTTTGCAACGACTTTGCGCGCATGTTGAAGGTGGGAGGCGGTTGAGTACGCTTACCCTGCTCAGGGGTCTTCTATCTGGCCTGACGCAACACAATTCCATTTTGGTCAGGCGTTGGACCTACAAGGCAATAGCTTTGATTGGTATGGCCGGCATGAGTAACGGCATGCTGCAAAACCGGCTGCGATCAGAGCCCGACTTTGAAAATCGGTGTTGGCTCATTGCAGCGATTGTTAAAACCGAAAGCGATTACGAGGTTCAGCGGATATGTGAGAGTTCCGGGTTGGACTTCAACATACAGTACGAACTCGCATCACGAGTCTTTCTCCCGCGCGAAATTATTGGCAATATGGCATTGTCACGGAAGCTGGATCTGTCGAAAGAAGACGATCTGACATTGATGTGGTCGTCACTACTTCTGGGTTATGAAAAATGTACGGAACCCCTATTTTTAACAAATCATACAGATGTTGACATTCTCAGAGAAATGAACGTCAGTAATAGGGACCTTGTTTCTGAGTATTCTGTCTGGGCTCTCTGGAAGAATGCCGGATACACTTCTGAAAATCTTGCGATTTTAAATCATGATCTTTCATCGAGGGCGCCTGGAGTTCGAAAGTGGGTAAATCGCCTTCTTATGAAGAGTACTGACTGGATCGCTAAAGATTTGGATTTTTTTCAACATTTGGCGAATGATGACAGTTTAGCGGCACGTGAAGGGTTGGCGTTGGGCCTCCGAGATGATGCTGTTGCGGGAATTGATCGGGCGGTGCTCGGTTGGTACGACTCCGAGCAAGATCAAAATATTAGGCAGATACTATTAGAATTTATGGCTCGTTCGTCTGAGTATCACGCAAATTACGCCTTCCTTGTTGAAGAGGGATTTAAAGCGGTTGGCCCCGATGATATTCTGAGGACCCGCCTGATGGCGGCAAGCGCGGGTACAAGGTTGCACGCTGAACTGCGGAGAGCTGCAATCAAAGAGGCGGCGGTATTCGCCCCTGATCTGTTTGGAAACTCAACAAACATAGGAAGCATTACCATGGGAAATGTAAACACTGGATCGATTAACGCGACAGGGTCAATAGTAGCACTCGGTGACGTCCTTGATAGTGTGAATTATAGTATTAATACTTTGAGGTCGGAAGATCCAGAGCGCGCCTCAAGTTTGGAGGACTTGTTAGAAAGACTGAAAGAAGTTGATGACATTCCGGTTACAACAAAAGAAAAAATGTTGTTGGCTATAGGTGAAATACTGAAAAATCCCGATGAGAAAAGCAAACGAAACATATCGGATTTATTTTCGAAAGTAAAAGACGTAATGACGTTATCATCTGCTACGGTGACGGTAATGTCTGCGATACTGAAAATTTTCGGAATGTGAAATTGCACATGTTCAAAATATATCTATCCGGAAGTATACAGAAGGGTGATAGCGATCCCCGGCCGCATTCGTATTTTTGGACCCGTGAAGATGAAATTTTTTTGGAGGAAAATATTAGATCGGATATAAAGCTTCTCAATCCAGCAAAAACACCCATTCGCCGGAATAATTTTTATCTAAACTATGGTTGTGATCTGTACCTCGTTAAAATCGCAGACGTTGTTTTGGTCGATCTGCGTCGTTCAAAGGGTATCGGAGTGGGGGCGGAATTAATGTTTGCAAGTATGCATTCGATTCCCGTTATTGCATGGTTACCTGACGACTCGGAATATAAAAAGGACGTAGTGAGGAACGTTAGTGGCGAAGATCTATATGACTGGGTTCACCCATTTGCTTATGGATTATGTGATAAGCATGTTTCAGATTTAGACGCCGCATGTCGTGAAATCAACGATATGATCAAGAATCGAAACATTAGCAAGCAAAGCTTCCGTACTCCGGAACATGCTATAGGCGAGTTTCAGAAAGCATATCCGGATTTAGTGGATGATAATTCCAAGACCTGAAAATATAGGCCATGATATTCTATATTATGATGGTTCGAATCCGCATGAGTTGGCCGAATTGAAAGGTCGCGTCCGATTTTTAAACAAATTATGGTTGCCGTGCGCTCTAGAGTTGTTGTCTCCTGAACAGATATTTGTAACAAATCGTTTCAGGGAGTCAGTGATTAGCACTGATACACAATTCTTGCATGCTTCATTCATGAGAAGTTGCTTTATTCAAATATTGAATGAGCTTGAGAAGCCGGAAGTTATCGAAATTGGTTGTGGAAAATTCCCACTAGCCACCAATTCGAGTTTTGGATCGTATCTTGGATTGGAGATTGACTCTGAGGCAGTCGATTTCTGCACCAAAAAAGGCTTTGACGTAATTCTTTGTAGCGCGGGAAAGATTAAAGACGTAGCATTAGAGATCAAATATGACTTTTGTGTAGGGTTGTATTCTTTCCACTTTGACGTTTCTGAGGAAGTGATAGATTTTGTTCACCGTCATTTAAAAGATAGTGGGTGTGTCATGTTCAACGTAATCGTTGACGATTCAGAGCAACTCGCAAAAAAATTCTGATGTTTGAACATAGGGGATTTGAATGCAAGTCGTTCAAGGCAGATAGTATGTCGAGTAAGGAATATCTATTCTTATTGAAAAGAAATGGAATTGGTTTAATTTCCATTTACGAAAAAGTAAATAGAATAATAAATAGGAAATAGTTAATGAAAATTGCCATCAGCGGGTTCCAAGGAACTGGAAAAAGCACCATTTGTAGCGGCCTCACATTCAACCTCAAAATGAAGAGCGTAAACTGCGGAGTCGTTACTGGCATTGCGAGAGGCAGTCATTTAATGCTTTCCAATGATTTTTCCCCACTGATGCATCTCGAAATCATTTCAATGCATATCACAGCTGAATGTAGAAGTCAGTTTAAAAATAGATTGACCATAAGCGATAGGTCAATACTTGATTATGTGGCATATGCAAAGTGCAGATTTCTATCATCAACAGATATAATTGAATTGGATGCTATCAATGAAATTGCCCGTGTGTATTCAAATAGCTATGACGCAATATTTTTAACCAATAAATTCTTTGGAAATTCTGACAATGATCCGGCGCGAATTGTTGACGATGTCAGCCGGGAAGACTTTGATGATGCGTTGTACACCTTAATCCGTGATTACGGATTAGAGTCTCGCACGCATAGAATAAAGGAGGATGGCGCCGGACATATCACAAACTGGATATCTGAAAATTACAGCAATTCCTAAAGCTTTCATTTTCAGGGCTTTGATCGTGGGTGGTATAATTGTATGTGGCGGCTTTGCTGAATTCGTTCAGCCCATCGATGTTGCTCCTTCTTTGATACGATTAGAAGGGAGATTGGGGCGTTGTTGGCCGCTAACTGGGCTATCGACTTCTAGCTAGTCGGATTGAACCGCACCGGATTTACAGGAGCCTTAAATTCGTTAGTAGGCTCTCCGATCGTCGCGATGTTCGGCGACGTTGCCCCTTGTCTTATCCAATCTTGAGTTCGCTCTGGTGGTCACGGTCCATCCCATTAAGAGACATTTACGCACTTGCGTCGAACGAAAAAAGAGCGGACGCGTTAATGATTATTTGAAGTTGGCTATGGGGATATTGTACACGCGTAATCCGAAAGAACACTGAGAGACTGCTTGTATGGCACGCCTTGGAAAGTTACTCTTCCTGTGCTTTAGTAATTCTGGACAGCCTATTCGCGCTGTTTGAATCATTTTCAGATGTAATAGGTACCTTGTCTAGTACGGCCTGCATTGTTTCCCTGAGACTAGGGATTTTTCCAAGTGCGCGCTGGAAGCCGGTGGATTCTATCAGCGCTTCGTACGGGCTGTTGTGGTCGACCTGAGGAAGAAATCTCGAAGGC
Source organism: Asticcacaulis sp. DW145 (assembly GCF_037101385.1). NCBI lineage: Bacteria > Pseudomonadati > Pseudomonadota > Alphaproteobacteria > Caulobacterales > Caulobacteraceae > Asticcacaulis > Asticcacaulis sp. DW145. Next base: position 251,068 of record NZ_AP029025.1, read on the forward strand.
GGTTCTTCCAACCGATCAAGCGCGGAGGCGAATAAGCGAGCTTCGAGTTGAGGGTCGAGCCGGACAGCTTCTTTGCGATATCCTTCGTATGCTTGCGCAACCGCAGCTTTGAATCCGTAATCTTCAGCTAGCTTGAAGCGTTGGCCAATTTGCCGAGTTGATAACCAGGCGAACCAAACAGGTGCTGCAATAGAGAGGACTGACATTACCGCTTCCAACCAGATCCACTGAGCATCCGCACCTTTCGAAACCAGTTCTTGGAACGACTGTAGACGGATATGACCCATTATGCCGCCGGCCGTTAGAGCTGATGCGAGGAAAGCAACCCAGACCCATGTCGAGAACCCAAGCTGCTCGGCCCGTCTTTTAAACGCACCGGCAAGGCCTGCCGTTGTCGCGGCACTGTACGCTTGATCAATTTTTGCAATGAGTTGTTCCGCGGCATTAGCGTGATTAAGTGTATCTTTCTCTGCCTTTAATATTACCTCTTTGGAGGCCTCTGCAGCGGCTGCAGCCTTTGCAGCCAAACTTTGATGATCTGAGATTTCCTCTCGTGCCTCCTTCAAGGCCTCCAAATCAGTCGGCAAGTCTGTCGCTGCGGCGTGAGCTTCTTCGATGGCTTTTATCTTACCCTCTAGATCGCCTGCGCGAGGTTCAATGCGAGACAAGGCAGCCTCTAGGTTCCGAATTCGTTTTGACAACTTGCTTGGAACAAGGTTAGATGATTCAATTTCCTCCCAATTTGGCGTCGGTTTCTGAAGGGGAAAGCTTTGTTCAATATTCGACATGATCATGTCAAAATTAGCTAAAACTTGAGGCGCATTTCCATTTTGGATTTGAGGTAGGGTGTAAGTTTGAAAAAAGGAGATTTGAGCGGGCAGCGAACCGATTTGGCGCTGCAGCTCTTCTTTAACCTGGTCGTCCGACAGCAGCTTTAATCGCTGGGAAAGGCGCCGACTTCTATTTGCTAGGTCGGACCGAGACAATGGAGGCATGTTCCAGCTTTGCCCATGAGCAATATGGTACGGCTGATCTGTCCAGAACGATTCCATGTATGTCGCAAAACCTTCCAACGCATTGGTGGCCGCAACAACTTCCTCTTTCATTTCGATTCCCCCAACAAATCTATATGCTTAGCGGCAGCACTCGACACCGTGGTGAAACCTGAGCGCATCCTCATAGGTGGAGTTCATGCCAGAACGGTTGTGCACTTGTAAAGCAAGGAATCATGAGAGAGTCGGCCGTCGGCCTGGTTCGCCAGACGTGCTGCGTTGCCACGTGTGGGCGTGTCGCCAAGGCGCTCGCAGCATGCGCTCCTCTCGCAAGGGTTGCTGCCTCCATCACCGTTGCATCTTTTGTTGTGGCGGTAAACCGGTGGATTTCGTCCGCTTTCAGTGTGAATGCATGGCTAATCGATGCATGTCTGGATTGGGCGCGAAAGGGAAGCGCCGTGCCTAATTGTCTTCCATCGCTGGCGATGTCGCCTCTTGCGTCTCACTGGGTTGGAATAACTGAAGATTAATGATGCGCAGCTGGTACTGTTGACTCAGACAACTGGCGGCCTCCTGTTCTCCGGAGCACCGGTTTCGCTCCAACACCCAAGCCTGTTGTTCCGACACCAACCGTTTCCGGTCGTTTCCCGACAGGCTGTGTCGCAGGGGCTCATAAAGTTCGGCCATTGTGAGATCACTTGCGGCAAGCGCTCGATCGCTGCAAATCAACCTTTCAGCGTCTTCAGTTGCTTTTGTGCAGTTAAAACTGGTCTGGAATGTTTGGGCCCGGGGCGCAACCTCTTCCTCCCCTTTCAAGGTGACAAGGCTTTCTTTGATAAAACCAACGTTGCCGCCGTCGAGGCTCACAACCAGCCATCCGGATCCAGCGCCGGTGGCTCGCCCTATAACGCTGAGATTTTCGTTGGGTGCCACTTGCCTCAGAACGACCTGTGCCGTGTCAGGTCCCTGGCGCAGATTGGCCTTTTTACGGGCCGCCGCGAGGACGTATGTCTTGGGTTCTTCAAATGATGTGTACGGGAATGACGAAGAGGAATTCGCGTCATCCGACGTGCCGACGTTCGATGAGGGGCGGCACGAGGCAATTATCGCGATCAAGGCTATCACGCCAAAGAATGCCCAGACGCATCCGGTATTTTTGTTGGGAGCAGAGGCTGACATCTGAAATCACCTCGGCAGAGTTTGTAGTGAGGATGATGTCATTGAACGACATTCAATAGGCGCAGCGTCTGCAAGTCCATCATCTGTGTGACAGGCAGATGGTTGGCGGCTTGAAACTGTCCGAGCGCAGCTTTTGTCTGGTCGTTGTAGATGCCGTTCACTGGGCCGGGATCAAATCCTCTGACAATCAAAGCTATTTGGACCTTTTGAATGATATCTGACAGTTGATCCTTTGTGAATTTCTTGGCTTCGACCGTTTGACTCGGACTGCTGCTAGACGAACTCGAAGACCCAGCCGTGGAGGAGGGCGGTGAATAGAGGCTCTGAGGGGAGGTTTGAGGTTTAGGCGTTGTCGTCGTGTCCGGCGTCACTCTTGGGGCCGGTGCAGGTGTCGATTTGGGAGGTGGGGGCGGCGATACCGTTCCGCTGTAGTGGCTGGAGTGACCGCTACTGCCACTATAATGACTCCTATGGCTGCTATGGCTTCGGTGACTGGAGTGCGAACGATGACCGGCAAGGAGCATTAGCCGATCTCTTTGGGCGGGATCGGTGAACAGCAGCAGGTCCTTTTGCGCATCTGGCGTTGTATCCAAGCGCTGGATGGTCGGCGCGTCCGCCGCGAAGGCTTGGCCGGTTTGGAACAATGGGCTGGCGCCCAGCAGTAACAATAGCTTGTCACGCCAATTCATAGTTCAGATCCTTCAAACCAAGCGGCCCAACACGCCGGCTCTTCCAGTTAGGTCCTGCGGAGGCAAAAAAACCGGAGCAGTGTTCTTTCACCACGCATCCCGAACAGTCTGATGGAAAGGTGTTTTTCCATTCTGAGATTGACTGTCGCGCGAACTGCCACAGGGGTTTGGGCAGCACACAGAGCGAGAGATTATAAATCGAGACGTTCATGCCCCGATTGGCGAGGAAGAAAACGGCGTCCCGTAGCTCTGGTAAATAATCTACCGGATCGATCCAAAGCTTATCCCGGTTTGCTTTCGCAAACCCCATCGGCTCAAGGCCCATTAAGGCGACATGATCCACGAACGGGAGGCGCCGGTAAATGAAGGCCACCAGCTGACGCAAGCGTGGAATGGTCATCTTATGTAAGACGACCCTTATTTCGACACGGGCATCGTAGCGTGCCAGTTCGAACAAACCGTCTAGTGTTTCATCAAACGCACCCGGAGCCACAACCACGGTATCGTGAATCTCTGGAACATCTGCGTAGAGAGGGACGGCCCACATGGCTTTCCGGCCACCGGCGGTGACCCAAGCTTTCGCCGCCTCATGATTTCGGAAGTTTCGACCGTTCGTAAGGATGTGCAGTTCAGTAAACGGCAAGTGCCGATGGCAGGCTTCGAGAATTTCCGTCAACCCCTGCCCCAGAAGAGTGGGCTCTCCTCCCGTAATACCCAATTGAGGCTCATCCGAATCGATCAGAGGAATGGTCTGCAGAAGTTCCGATACGCGCCAACGGTCATCTTCATCACGCGGTGGCTGAGAGCACATCAGGCATAAGCTGTTGCAACGCTCAGTCGTGAAGAGGGTATTGGTGCGCGCGCCACGTCTCCAGAGGACTGAAATTAGGCTGCTATTTTCACGTAATCGGACCACATCTCCAGCAGCTATGACATCGGCGTCGCGCGGAGAAGAAATCGAAATCTGATCGCCCGTGCCGCCTATCCATCCATCTTCTCTTGGTCGGGCGGTCCAGTAGTCCTGTCCAGACCATGCGTCATCCTGCTCCCCAAGCAGTTTGAGGATGCGGACGCCATCTACGCCTTGAACTTTGGCGTGCGTATGGTTGGCGACACCGAGTTTCATGTTTCGATATACCCCGGTTCGACTATATCCATACGAGACCGCCCAAAGGCCCAGGACAGTAGTGTGCGCATGTTTTCCGGGTCCGCATCGCGAAGGTGACCAAAAAGGATCCTGAACAGGCCAGTATGCTTTTGACAAAACTCACTTGTCTCTCGATCGCCCACGGGATCGCCATGTGCGGCCGCATGATAGACCGGGTCCGCGCCACAGAATGGTAGGAAGCCGCACGTGTTGCAGCCCGGCAAATCGCCAGCAACGGCCCCCGTCATTAGCCATTGCATAGCTGAAGAACTAATCAACTCATCCAACGGCTGCTGCACGCGGCCCAATGCGAAGCGAGCGTCGCCACTTTCCGCAGCCATACGTGCCTCATCGGCGGGGTAGACCCGACCGTCATAGTTGTAGACCAAAACCCCGAGCCCTGCACCGGCGGGTGATCGCAAATCGACATAGTTGGAACCGAAGGGTGTCAGGATGTGTCTTAGTAATACGGCTGAGTAGGTCTCACCCATTTGCGTGCCCGTCCGATTCAGCGTCAGCAGGTATTCGAGGGCCTTTGCATAGAAGCTAACGAACTCCGACATCGGATAGCCTATGGCGCGTCGAGTTTTTAGAGCAAAACCGTACGGACTTATCGGTCGCAAAAAAACTGAGTTGAATTCCAGATCAACATAGGTGTCGATCAAAGCATGAGGAGAGGCGAGAGCCGCGCGGGTGAGCGTTGGCATCGCGACGACACCATCATGTCCCAAGGCGGCGCGCACTCGCTTTAATTGGGAGATCGTACGCTCCCAGCTGTCCTCACCAGGGTTGTGCCGAAACCGATTGTGGATGTCCCGCGGGCCATCGATCGATGTGGAAATATGGATGCCGTGATCGGCACAAAAACCCAAATCATCATCCTTTAGATGATGGAGCGTCGAGACGAGTGAAAAGTGTATGTTCCGACGCGCCATGGCATTTCGTGCCACTACGCGACTGACAATATAGCGGATAAGGTCGAACCGAAGAGTTGGCTCGCCGCCTTGAAATTCTACCGTCAAAGATTGGGCCGGAGACTCAAATACCCGGTCGATGGCGGCATCGGCGTCCGCGTGCGACATATCAAAGCCCGTTGCACCGACGGCAGCACGAGAAACCTGACAGTAGGCACAGGCATGGTCGCAGCGCAACGTGACCACAAAGATATGTAGGGAGGGGCCCTCTAACATGTGGGCTTTGCGGGTACGCAAGACCGTTTGCTCTAAGCCTTTGCCGCCACGTTCAGGACGATCGATCAGACCTTTTGCCAGAAGATCGTAGTATCTGGGATCGGAGCTGCTTAACGCTCCGCTACGCACACTCGCAGCCACCGAACGAGGCAATAACGCAAACTCCCCTAGGTCGTTCGAGACCAGAGTTGTTCCGTATGCGTCGTGAAGATCTAGGTACCTGTTCATCTCGCCCCTAGCCTATGAGCGATTTAAGCGGGCGGGTTGTCAAGTAAAATTCGCCAAAAGATTGAACGGCAAGGAGCGATTGGAGCGAGGCGAGATTCGAACTTCTGCTAACGGGACGAAATATAGTGCTGGCTGAAAATGTCTGGAATGGGCGCAAACGCGACTGTCGTATGATGCGGTAATGGTAACGGGACACTAAAGCGGTAAAAATCCATGTGGAGGTGAGGAGACGGATTTGTGACAGGACGCCATCGCCTGACACGCCTGTTGTGGCGTGGGCTAGGGGAAAAACATGACATCTGTCACGAACCGAAACTACCACTCGTCAGTCTCTCTGGCGGCCATCGCGTTGGCTGCCGCGCTCGTTTGCGCTGCGCCTGCTTATGCGCAGGCACCTAAGTACAAACTCGACATTCCTTCTGAGAGTGCGGCCAAGGCCCTGAACGATTTTGCTCAGCAGGCCGGCCTCCAAATCCTGTTTCCTTATGAGGCTGCCGATGTCGGTCGGGTGCCTGCAATCAAGGGCGAATATACGCTCGAAGAAGCCCTGAAACTGATCCTCGCCGGTACTAACCTCGAAGTGGCCCGACAGGATGAGAAAACCATCTCGCTTCGGGTGGTTAAAAGCCCTTTGGCAGGGGCGGGAGACGAGGCGGTGGAGGTGATCGTCACCGGCACCCACATCCGAGGGGGTAATCCCACTTCGCCAGTGCACACCGTCACACGCAAGGACATCGAGCAATCAGGTTACTCCCAGATCGGGGACGTTATGCGGTCCTTGCCGGAGAACTTTTCGGGCGGACAGAACCCGGGGGTTATCGCCGCCGCCACAACCAATGTGAACAACTCCAACTTTTCCAGCGCCTCAACCGTCAATCTCCGCGGCCTCGGCTCAGATGCCACCCTTGTGCTACTGAACGGACATCGCATGGCCGCCGATGGTCATTTTCAGGCGTCTGACATCTCAGGCGTGCCGCTGGGCGCCGTACAACGAGTAGAGGTCGTGACCGATGGCGCCTCCGCCATCTACGGATCAGATGCCGTCGCCGGTGTCACCAACATCGTTCTGCGCCGTAATTACAGCGGTACGGAAATCAGCGGGCGAGTGGGCGTGACCGCCGAAGGGGGCGGATCAGAGCAGACCTGGTCGCTCTTAAGCGGGGTCAATTCTTCGAACTCATACCTGTTCGCGAGTTTTGAGATGTCAAGGCAAGGCGAAGTTACCGCAGCCGATCGTGAGGTCACAGCTTCGGCGCCTCCGACCTATTCTCTGATGCCCTACATGAAGCGCGCCTCGGCGTTCATTGGGGCCGGACACACCTTCAACGACTATCTTTCGGTGACCTTCGATGGCCTCGTCAATGAGCGCAAAACGCACTACACCGTCCAGTATTCGAGCACCTCGCCAGAATCCGTCATTGCGTTTGCCACACCGAGCTATTCGACGGCGGTGACGTTCGATGCCAGACTTCCGCGCGATTGGAAGCTGCACCTGACCGGCGTGGCCTCGGGCAGCCGCAACAGCAATTACATCCGCTATCCGGCTTTTGGCATCACCCTCAATAACATCACCAAAAACACCTTGCGTTCTCTTGAGTTAACGGCTGATGGGGTGGCTTTCTCTTTGCCGTCCGGGCCCGTGAAAGTGGCTGTGGGCGGAGGACGGCGTGAAGAGGCCTTCGTCCGAGGCTATGCAGGTACCTCCGGCTATCAGGACCGGTCCCGCACAGTCGATTACCTGTACGGCGAAGCGCACGCGCCCCTCGTCGCGCGATCAGACACCCGAACCGGGCTGCATGCGCTTGAGCTCAATCTGTCGGCCCGGGTGGAGGACTACAGCGACTTCGGCCAGAGCCGCAATCCGCGCGTCGGCCTGCGCTATGTCCCGGTTGAGGGTGTCATTGTCAGATCGACCTGGGGCAAGTCGTTTAAGGCCCCGACCTTCCTCCAGATGTACAACGCCAAATCTCTGGTCCTGCGTGACGCGGCCTTTGTGGGGGGACCCGCCACCGGCACCATTTTGATGACGCAAGGGGGGAACCCCGACCTGAAACCGGAACGGTCTGAGTCAGTGACGTTCGGCGTAGAATACCAGCCAGCTCAGATCGACAGCCTTACCCTAGGCGCCACCTGGTTCAAGATCGATTACACCGACCGCGTCGTTGTGCCGATCTCAAATATCACCGCAATCCTCTCTGATCCCATCTATGCGCCGTTTGTAAAATATAACCCCACCGTCGCTGAGCAAAATGCAGCTATGGCCGAGGCCGATCTCTTTTACAATTTTGCATCGGGTCCTTATGATCCTGCGGGCGTGATTGCCTTTATTCGCAGTGCGAACACAAATGCGGCGGCCCAAACGGTTTCCGGCGTCGATGTGTCCTATCGCCAAGGCTTTGATTGGGCAGAGGGCCGTCTGAATCTGTTTGCCAACGGCTCATGGGTCAAGCTTGAGCAGCAGACCATTTCGACCGTGCCGTCGCAGGAATTGTCGGGCACCATTTTCAACGTGCCGGATTTTAAAGCGCGCGGGGGCTTGTCCTGGCAACGTGGCGGTTTGACGGTCAACGCCATAGCCAATTACGTGTCTGCGTCGCGCGACACGGGCGTTCTTCCTGAGTACCGCATTGCCTCGTGGACGACGGTCGACGCCAATGTCGGATACGTGTTCGAGCGGGGTCAGGCCCTCACATCCGGCCTGAAAATCTCGCTGGCCGCGTCCAATCTCTTCGATAAGGCCCCGCCTTACGCCAAAAGCCCCGGGCTCGTGGGCCAGGGCATCACGTTCGATAGCACGAACGCCTCGGCCATGGGCCGCCAAATCAGCCTGACCGTGACCAAGGCTTGGTAGCATGTCCCAAAACTTATCTCATTGTAACGTCAGAGCGGGGATATCCGCTCTGACGATCGGCAGCGCTTTGGTCTGGAGCGGGGCAGCGTTTGCGGATGTCTGCGATTCCCTCCTGCCCACGGGTTCCGGGTCGGTGCCAGCGGTCGCGCGCGGCATCGTAGCCGATGATCTGCTGCGCCTGCGCGATTTTGGGCCGCCCGGCCATCCCAATATTCCGGACAAGCTGTTCACCGTCTCACCTGAACAGGACCGCATAGCCCTCCAGCTGCGCCGCGCCGATCCAAGCCAAAACGCGCACTGTTTCGCAATTGTGGTCCAGCCTTTGGACCCAAACGGATCGCCCGTGGTTATTGATAAAGGCGGAGAGTACCTCACCTTGCCCAGCAGCGGGCGGGGGCTCGCCGCCGTGCCTTCGGGCGTGCTGGTCAGTGACCCGCCGAAATGGTCCCCGGACGGACAATGGCTCGCCTATCTGCGCAAAGAAAACGGGACGATCCGCCTCTGGCGCGTTCGCTCGGACGGAAGCCGAGCCGGTCCGGCGGCCGAATTGCCCTTCGACCCTGAGAGTTTTGACTGGGGAGAGGCCGGCCAGACGCTTGTGGTTGTAGGTCGTCCAACTCTCAAGCAGGCGCAGGCGGACCTCATGGTTGCTGGGCGTGAGGGCCACATTCTCGACGACGCGTTAGTCCCGGGCGAGGGGAGCCTCCCTCAGCTCAAGGAGCCGATTGCGCGCGAGGTCTTTGTCATTGAGCTTCAGACGAAGACCGTTCGACCCGCGTCAGCCGAAGAGAGGGCCAGACTTCGGCCACCGGACCTGCCATCATGGACAGGCGCCACGCGGTTGACACGGGTTCGGAGCGACCAGGCCGCATCGGTTGTGGCTTTGCGACCGGAGGAACTGACGTCACCGACAGAGCTTCAGGTGACGCGTGCCGGGCGGGTCAGCGATGTCTGCGGCGATCCGCTCTGTTCGGGGATCGCCGACCTGTGGTGGCGGGATGAAAATCGTCTCGTGTTTCTCTCACGCCGCCCGGGGGATAGCCGGACACGGCTGTTGGAATGGACACGCCATCAGTCCAGACCCAGACAGATTCTGGAGACGGAGGACGTTCTTTTTGGCTGCCAGTTGGTCAGCGATCGCCTGATATGTGGCCATGAAGCCTCGAAGCAGCCGCGCCGTCTGATCTCGATTGATCTTCAGAGTGGCGAGAAGACCCCGCTGTTTGATCCCAATCCTGACTTTCAAACCATCGCCCTCGGCAGCGTTCAGCGCCTGCGTTGGACAAATGACCGAGGTATTGCGACCTACAGCGATCTCGTGCTGCCTCGCAACCATCGACCGGGTGACAGACATCCTCTGGTCATTGTTCAGTACATCACCCGCGGGTTTCTGCGCGGTGGGACCGGGGATGAGTACCCTATCTGGCTTCTGGCAGAGCAGGGGTTTGCGGTTCTGAGTTTCCAGCGGCCGCAGGATGTGGGGTGGGTCGCTGGCGTAAAATCACCCGACGAGGCCAACCGCGCGGGATTTCAGGATTGGGCCGATAGACGCAGTGTCCAGTCCTCCCTCGAAACGGGGCTGCAACGGGTCATCAATATGGGCGTAGTGCATCCCGACCGGATAGGGATCACCGGTCTAAGTGACGGCGCGTCTACCGCGCAGTTCGCGCTTATCCATGGGCCTCGCTTTGCGGCTGCCATCTTAAGCTCCTGCTGCGAGGACATCACGGGCATGATAACCCTGAACAGTCCCTCCAACGCCCAGTGGTTTCGCAAGATGGGTTATCCCGCGGCCGGTGACCGCGCCGAGGCGTTCTGGAAACCGGCAGCTTTGCTCTACAACGTCGATCAGGTGAAGACGCCGATCCTGTTGCAGATGCCCGACCGGGAGTATCTGGGAGCTTTGACCGCTTACAGTGCCTTGAAAGATGCGGGCACGCCCATCGAGCTTGTCGTCTACCCGGATGAATTCCACGTCAAAATTCAACCCGCCCATCGCGCGGCCATATATAGGCGTAACGTCGATTGGCTGCGGTTCTGGCTTATGGGCTTGGAAGACGACACGCCGTCAAAAGCGGATCAATATCGTCGTTGGCGCGCCTTGACGGCGGCGGCTTCGGCGGCAAAGACGAGCGCATCTCCGGGGCAGTAGCCGACGCTCGTTGCGGTCCCATTTCGTGTGTTCAGAAATGGGGCCGCCTTTTCTCAGGGTTTCGTGCCCCAATGTCGTACCCAGGCTTCGGCTTCGGCTAGTCCCGACAGGCGCAGGTATTGCATGGGATCGATGGCGCGCTCCGGATCCAGGGCGTCGTGGATGGCGACGGGGTCGATAAGCCGCAGGCGACGGAGTTCGCCGTTGACGAGCCGATCACAGAGTACGCGGCGGTTCCGGTCTATAATGTCGAAGGCAAAGCTATCGGGACCGCCCTTTGATCGCCGTTGAACAATCTCCGCCGGTAGATCACCCGCGAACGCCAGCCGCGCGATACTCCGGTCACGTCCGCCGCGGACCCATTCCCAGGTGGGTATCCGTAGACAAGCCTCGACAATGGGCTGCGACAGCAATGGATTTATCTGCGGCGGCGTGTCGTCACGTGAAAACCCGTCAATCGTTCCCTGAATGCGGACGAGTTTGACGATATGCGCAGCCTTGCCGGGCAAGGCCCCCTTCGGCGGCGTGAGCCACGGGTGGCCGCTGATCCGGTCTGCCTGGGCGACGACGTCGGGATGCAGAAAAGAGTCGTCGTATAGCCAGCGATAGGGACGGTTGCCTGCGAGCGCCTTCTCGATGGCCAGGCCTCCAATCTCCCAGACACTGGCACCTGTCAGGGCGCAGATGTCCATGAGTGTTCCGAGGCTTTCGGTCCTCAGCCCCCGCGCGTACGCGCTGTCAACCAGTGGGGTGCCAGAATGCATGCTGCAAAAAACATTGTCACCCCCAATGCCTGTCATCAGAGCGTCTATGCCTCTCTCTCGAACGATCCGCAACTTTGCGGCATGTTCGCCCTGGCCATAGGCGTACTGAACCGGGCGCGGGAGATGAGAAGCGCTGGAGCGGGTCACGTCGATATCGGTCATATCGTATTGGGCTTCCGTGATCTCGACCTTCAAATGCGCTGCGAGGACGCGGGCATAGGCGCGTTCGTCTCCAACCGCCTCATTGGTGGCGAGGGTGAGGTAGCTCGCCCTATGGCCACCCGTTTTGAGGCAGGCGGTCAGAATGGATGAATCGAGCCCGCCCGACACGGACAGGAGGGTGTGAGCGAAACGCCCGGCCCAGGCATTCACACAGGCCAAAACGACGGTGCGAAGGTCTGACGCGAGGTCCTCGGGAGAGGTTTCGGACAAGGGTTCAACAAAGTCCCACGGTGACCAGATAGCGGTGAGACCTTGTCCGCGAGCCCCGACGCTCAGTCGAAACCCCGCCAGCAATTCCTCGATTCCGCTCAGACAGGTCCGAGCGTCTCTCAGGTCATAAGACATTAAGAACCGTGCCAGGGCCGCCGTATCGACCGTCGGGCTCTGTTGGGAGGCAAGCGAAAGCGCCGTTATATCTGATGCGAAGATCCAGTCCTGCCGACTATGGGTGTAGACGCACGGCATCGCGCCAGAGGGATCGCGCAAGACATGGATCGTGTGTCCGTCAGCGTCAGTGACAAAAGCGACGTATCCGCCCCAGCAGGCTGTGACCAGCAACCGACCCTGAGTCTCAACGATCTCTTGGGAAAACGGATTGGCGAGTGTCGTCACCACCTGAAAGTCAGGTCGGTTGAAGAGGTGACCGGCGACCGCCCCTGATTGATCAGCCAGTGGCAGCCCGACGTCGGCACCATTAGTAAATACGGACAAGCGCTTACTGGCGCACACGCATTGCCATTGTCCCCCCTTCAATCGGTCGCGGAGATGGGCATGGGCGTCACCATCGTCGGAAACGAGGCCGATAAATCGCGGGGCCATTGTCATATCAAAACTATGGGTGTGAAGGGCCTGACTTCGTCGAAGACATCGCTGAGAACAGTGCCCCGGTACTGGACCCAGGCGTGGGCTCCAAAGGGCTTCGTTTTGACACCAATTATCAGATCGACGGGTATGTCCCGGTTCATGAGATAACGCGTCATAGCCATCGACCACGGTAGGCATTTATCGTGCGTCGGCAGAAGCCACCGCGTATCGAGCATGGGTTTAGCATGGGCCACAGCCGCCTCCAGAGGGGGCGAGGTTTTCAGCCGTCTGATGAGGTTGGCTTTTTTCCGACGCAAGACCGGAAAATAACCGTCTGGTCTTTGCCATTGCGCGCGAAACGACCATTCCCAGCGTGCAAAGAGGGCCTTTACGAGGTCGCTGGAGAAGGTCAGTCGCGTGGGTTCATCGGCGCGCCCCACAGTCGGTCGATCAATGTTCGCCAGCGCCAGCCTATCCCCAGTGGCCGCTGTTCGGGTTAGCAGACCAGTAGGCAAGAGGGGGCCTGCGACGGCCTCGGCGTCCTCGTCTGTGGCGGTGCCGGCCAGCAGGCGTTTAAAGGGGGAAAGCAGATCGGGTGACAGGGCCGAATACGTGTCCGCCCGTTCGTCGAGAAACACCACCTGATCGTTGGCAAGACACGCGTGTACGTGTGAGGGAAAAACCAGTCCCATGGGCTTTGTACCGTTGAAAAGCGAAGCGTCAGGACCCCGATCACGGGTTCGATGATTCAGGCGAGGCGCGTAGGAAGAAGGCGTGGTCTCGGTGACCACGCCTCCTGATCTCAGTCGGCGGACGGCCAGGGCGTCGCACGCATCTGAGTTTGACCGGCATCCGGCGCCGGGAAGGGGGCTTCACCCTGGGTTACGCGGCTGGCGCGACCCATTGTGAGCAGGCCTGCCTTTTGGCTGGCAACGGGCTTTGATGGCTTGAACATGATAGTCTCCACTAGGGCGAGAGGAAGAGGGATAAGCCCGGCGACGACGGGTGCGCCGCTGGGCCCGCGGAGGTTTAGTCGGCCGATGGACCGAGGTGGTCGCGGCACTGGACCTGTCCCGCATCAGGTGCCGGGAACAGGCTCTGCCCCCGGGTTTGGCGACTGGCGCGGCCGAGGGAGAGCGCACCAGCGGTCAGACAGACCTGCGGTTTCACATGTTTGGACATGGAAAACTCCAGAGATTGGAAGGTTAAAGGGAGGCGCCGTGGCGATGGATCGTCCCAGCGCCCGGCGCGCTTAGTCGACCGAAGGGCCGATCTGATTGCGCTTCTGGACCTGCCCGGCGTCCGGCTTCTCATAAAGGCTTTCGCCTTTCGTCTGCCGGCTGGCCGTGCCAAGGGCAATGAGGCCCGGGGTGATCGAACGCTTGGTCATCATACACTCCTGTAGGTTTGAGTTAGAAAAGCCATGGGGATCATGGCCAACTCAAAATTACGCCCTTGAGGCGAGTGTTCTGGCAGGGATACTTCCGGGATACCCCGAATGTTCAGCACGTGGCGGGCGTGCCGGGTCGGAGAGGCTATTGCGACCGGCCCCGATAGGCGTCGGCCACAATGTCCGACAGTTTCGACAGGCGTCGATGATAGTAGCGTTTCAGGCGCCTGCGCAGCGCATCGGGATTGGTCTCTTTTAAGGCTTCAAGCAGGCCCGCAATCTCCGGTTCAAGGGTGAATGCCTGGGAGGGCGCGGTGCGGCGAATAGCGCTCAGGTGCGCCGACACATTGGCCAGTGCGGCCCGGTACACCGTGTTGCCGCTGCCCTCCGCAATCAGCGAAAGAACGCCTTCAATGCTTTCCTCTGTGAGGGGCTCAAGCGGCAGCTCTGGCGGTGCGGGCGGCAGGCCACCGTCGCGGATCGCCAGAAGCACAATGTCCTGCTCCCAGTTATAAAGCTCACGCAGCGACTGAACCGTCACCCGCGGCCGGTAAAACCCATCATGGGCCTGAGCGGCCAGAAGGCCCTCTCCGACCAACCGGTTGAGAATATTGCGGATCGGCGACTTGCTGACATGGTGTTGCTCGCACAGGGCTTTGATGTTGAGGCGCTCTCCCGGCAGAATGCGGCCGGAGAGCAGCTCGCGCTTCACCTCCAGATAGAGCGTCTCTACAACAGAGTCCTGTACGGACATGCGCCCGCTCCCTTCACACGCGCGAGGCTGAAAATGGGGGCCTCCGGTCGCTCGCTGCCGTCAGATCGATCCGACATCATCAGACGTCCGGCAACCCCTCTTGCGCGGCATGGTAGTGGAAGCGGGCCCCGTCATCAATATGTCATAAAACGACGTCGAGGCCGTTTAAGCCGCTAATGGGGGTGGTTGATTAGGTTCACGAGTTGCGGCACGAGCGCCTTTCGTCGGTCAAAATAGGCCTGCAGCAGGGTCTCCAGCCGCGCCATGTCCCGATCCGCCCAAGCCCTGGCTAAAGCGTCCAGCTCCTGCGCCCGATCCGGTATCAGCGCCGCCTCATAGGGCCGGACCTGTCGCATGATCTCATTCATCCGCGCCATCTGCCGTGACAACAGCGGATTCTGCATCCCGTTCACCACCTCGCAAAACAGGCGCTCGGTCGCCACCGTCACCTCGGCCTCCTCGCCTAACGAGCCGTGCGGGGACAGAGGCGGGACGTCAGTCATGGCAACGCTCTCAGGGTCAGGGCCCCGTCACAATGACACGAATGCCAGAGGCGTTCAATCCAGAGGTGCGGCCCGCTGTTTTGTGCGTGATGGGCACCTTTAAGGGCTAAGGGCGCCGCCCTCGCGCCGGTCAAGAACCCTTCTGGCGGTCTCCCCGTCTTCCTTCGCTCACCTGAGCCCCGGCGGCACGACGCCACGTCCGTGCAGCCGGGCGATACCCCTCCGCCAGAACGGCCCTGACCGTTGCTACCCCGGTCTCGCCGACGGGCAGGGTTTCAGCGCGGCCTTTTGCCCGCTGAAACCCAAGCTTGAAAAGGAACGGACTATGTCTAAATCTGCTTTAAAATTGACGTCTGCCGCCGTTGTGCCGTCCGGGGTTCAGACCCTGATCCCTCTGGATCGGCTCCTCAAATCTCCCGACAATGCCCGCAAAACCCCGCACAGCGCCGCCGCTCTGGCCGCGCTTCGCGCCAGTATCGCCGCCAAGGGCCTCCTGCAAAACCTCATCGTCAAGCCCGAAGTGGATGAGGCCGGGGCCGAAACCGGCTTCTACTACGTCACCGCAGGCGAGGGGCGCAGGCTTGCCCAGATTGCCCGCGCCAAGGACGCCGAAATCCCCCGCGATACCCTCGTCCCTTGCGTCATCCGCGACAGCGACGACGCCCACGAGGTCAGTCTGGACGAAAACGTCACCCGCGAGGCCATGACCCCCGCCGATCAGTATGAAGCCTTCCGTGCCCTCAATATCGATCGGGGTATGGACGCTGCCGATATCGCGGCCCGTTTCGGCGTCTCGGAGCACGTCGTCAAACAACGTCTGCGTCTCGGTGCGGTCTCGCCCATCCTCCTACAGGCTCTGCGCGACGAAAAACTCACCCTGACGCAACTCATGGCCTACACCGTCAATGCCGATCACGCCCGCCAAGAGGCCGTCTTTGACCGCCTCAAGGGCAGTTATGCCGATCCCTACCATATCCGCCGCCTGCTCACCGAAGGGCAGGTCCCCGCGCAGGATCGCCGCGCCCGCTTTATAGGCGCAGACGCTTATGAAGCCGCAGGCGGCGTCATCGCCCGCGACCTCTTTACCGAAGAAGGCGGCGGCTATTTTACCGATGCGGGCCTGCTCGACCAGCTGGTCCTCGACCGCCTGACGGCGCTCGCCACCGAAACCCAGACCGCCGAAGGCTGGAAATGGTCCGCTGCCGCGCTCGATTACCCCTATGCGCACGGTTGGGGGCGCGTCTACCCGCAAACCGTGCCCCTGTCACCTGAGGCCGCAGAGCAACTGCAGGCGAAGCAACAGGCGCTCGAAGACCTGTTAGCCCCGTTTGAAGGGGCCGACGAACTGCCCGACGAAATCGATCAGGCCGCAGGCGTCCTCGAAGCGGAGATCGCCGCCCTCGAAGCCCCTCAGGACGCCTATGATCCGCAAGATATCGCGCGCGGCGGTGTCTTCGTCACCCTGCTGAGCGACGGTGGCGCGGCCATTCATCGCGGGCTGATCCGCCCGGAAGACGAACTGCCCGAACCCGATACCCCCGCTGACGAAACCGAAGACCTTGCCGCTCACCCGGAGGATGCGTCGGAAGACGGGGAGGGTGAAGGTGAAGGCGAAGGGGCAGAGCCGCACACTGAGGATACCGAGGACGCGTGCGAAACCGGGCCCCTTTCTGATCTTCTGTTACGGGACCTGACCACCCACTGGACGCTGGCGCTCCGCTATACGCTGGCCGAACAGCCGGAACTCGCCGCCCGCTTTCTCGTCCATAAGCTGGCCCTCGACACCTTCTATCGGCAGCGCAGCGTCACCTGTCTCGACATCACCGCGCGCAGCGTCTCGATTGAGAGCTTCGCAGAAGGCCTCGACGACACCCCAACCGCTGCCGCGCTCTCTGCCCGTCACGAGGCATGGGCGGCAGGTCTGCCCGACAACCCCGCCGATCTGTGGACCCATCTTCTGACGCTCAGCCCCGAAACCCTCGGGTCGTTGATGGCCCATTGCACGGCCCTGACGGTCTTTGCCGTGCGTCAGGCCTATATGCCTGCCGCCCCCTATGTGGCCTCGCTGAGGATGGCGCGCGACCTGCGTCTGAACATGACCGACCACTGGACACCTACGGCGCGCAGCTATTTCAGCCGCGTGACCAAGGGGCAAATCCTCGCCGCCGTGCGCGAAGCCGTGGGCGATGAGGCCGCCAACCGCCTTCACAAGCTGAAAAAGCCCGAGATGGCCGAAGCCGCCGAGCAACTGGTGCAGGGCACGGGCTGGCTGCCCGCCTGCCTGCGCACCCCTGCCGCGCCGGAAGACGCAGCGCAAGGGCTTGTGGCCTTGCCGCCCTCGGAGGCAAAGCCCGACCTGCCCGAAGCGGCGGAGTAGGTATGACCGGGGCCGCGTCAGCGGTCCCGGTTTTCAGTTTCGCCCATCTCTGAGGGGGCACGGGATGCGCCTTTCGGGACGGGCCGACGCAAGGGCGACCGCGACGATGGAGGTCTGAACGCAACCGGACCTTAGGCGCGCAACAGGCTTTGGGGGCTTTTTTCCGCCGCGCTTCGCGCTTTGCATCGCGAGGCAAAAAAGCGCCCCGCCGCCCGTCCTTCGGCCCTGCGGGTGCGCGCGGTCCGGCCCCGTTCGCAGCGACCCCATCGCGGTCGCGATTGGCGCGGCCCCGACCACAGAAAGGTACACCCCTATGTCTATCATCGGCACGTTTGTAAAATCCGACACCGGCTTTACCGGCACCATCAAGACCGTCTCGCTGAACTTCAAAGCGCGTCTGGTCGAAACCGAAGGCGGCTCTGAAAACGCCCCTGACTACCGCATCTACAGTGGCGCCGCCGAAGTCGGCGCGGGCTGGAAACGCACCGCCGAAAACAGCCGCGCCTACATCTCGATCAAGCTCGATGATCCGTCCTTCCCCCATCCGATCTATGCGAGCCTGTTCGAAGGCGAAGACCCCGACACCTTCAACCTCCTCTGGTCGCGTCCGCGCAGCCAGTAACCGCCCCCCATCCGGTCTCAATCGGCCTCGCCGCACACGCGGCGGGGCCTTTTTGTGCTGCCAAAAAAGGGGAGGAGGGAGCGGCCCCGGTCCCCGGAGCCGCTCGCGTCACCGGAATCGAGGGGGGGGGATGAGCCCGGTGACGAGACTGACGCTAACGGAAGGCGCGCCCCCCGGCCACACACAAGCGCGTGAGGGGAGCATCCTGGAAAAGGGCTAAGGGCTCCGCCCTCGCGCCGGTCAAGGGGGTGTCCCTTCGGTCCCGATGACGGCGGTTTCCCCAACCTTCCTTGGCTTACGCCGGCGTGCAGGTTGGGTGATCCCCCACCGCCGCCATCGCCCCTGACCGTTGCGACCCCGCTCTCGCCGAGGGGCAGGGTTTCAGCGCGGTAAAGGCGCTGCAACCCAAGCCCAAAGGAGACTTTTCCATGATGAACGATACCCCTATTTCCGCCCCCGTAACCGAGGCCTTCAAGGTCAATCCCTATCGCGGCACCGTCAATAGCCGCGTCTCCGGTCAGTGGTTTTCACGGCCTGATGATCAGCGGTTTTTAAGTCTCGATGACCTCTTTGCCCATACCCGCCAGCGCCGCGACACCGCCCATGTGCGCACCGTCGCCTCTGACTCGGTACGCGTCATTGCCGAGCGTGACGACCTTGAGAGTCTGCGGCTGGTCTGCCCCGGCCGCGATACCCCGACGGCCCCCACACACTGGTCATTTGGTCAGTTGTGCGGACTGGTCGGCGCACCGTCCGGCTATCTGCGCCAGCTCCCGGCCCCGCTTGCGGCCATCAACCTGCAGCATGGTCTGCTCAACCACCGCGCCGAACTTATCAAGACGCTCGAAACCGACACGGGCGGGCTTGAATTGCGCGCCGTCACGGGGCCGGACTATGGCCGCATCTGGGATTATGAACTGGTGCAGGCCGTGCAAAAGATTGCCGGAAATGGGCTTGGCGATACGCGCTGGAAGGTCCCCGGGGTGCTCGACTGGGGCACCATGACCCACAATCCCTTTGTCGATGTGACGAAGGACACGACGACCCTTTACGCCTCAGATCGCGACGTGTTTCTCTTCCTAGTGGACGACACCCACCCCATCGAAGCCGGGCGTCTGCCCAATGGCGAGCCTGATCTTTATTTCCGGGGCTTCTATGCGTGGAACTCCGAAGTGGGCTCAAAAACGCTCGGGATTGCCTCCTTTTATCTGCGCGCCGTGTGCCAGAACCGCAATCTCTGGGGCGTCGAAAACTTTCAGGAAATCACCATTCGTCACAGCAAAAATGCCGCGAGCCGCTTTGCGTGGGAGGCCGCTCCCGCCCTGACTAAATTCGCCAATTCCTCGCCCTCGGCCTTCATTGAAGGCATTAAGGCCGCGCGTGAAACCGTCGTCGCGAGGACCGAAGAAGACCGTGAAGAGTTCCTGAAAAAGCGCGGCTTCTCCAAGCCCGAGACCGCGAAAATCATCGAAACCGTGCTCAATGAAGAGGGCAAAAAGCCCGAAAGCGTCTTCGATTTTGTGCAAGGTCTGACCGCTCTGGCGCGTTCAAAACCGCATCAGGACGCGCGTCTCGACCTCGAAACCAAGGCCCGAAAACTGATGGCCGCTGTCCTCTGACGCATCCCCGCCGTGTGGTCTCACTGGCCGCGCGGCCTCCCTTTTTTAGGTGGGTCTCGGTGGTATCGGAGGCCGCGGCTCGCCATGCCTGCGGCATGGCTCGCGAGGTCGATAGGGTGCGTTGGGGCACACGTGGAGACAGGGGAGTCGGATCGGCGGGGAGGGGATTTCGACACTCCCGATGTGGGTTAACCGACCACATGCTTGCGCCCGAAACCGCTGTGGTTTTGTTCTTTTCTCGCAAGGAAACGACCCTGTGTCCGATGAAAACGCGCGTGCTGCCAGCGCCAAAAAAGGCAGCCCCTTTCTCAATACCGATCAGGCCGCCCACTATATGGGCCTGTCACGCCGCACGCTGGAAAAGTTTCGTGCCGAAGGACAGGGACCCGTCTATCGCCGTCATGGGCGTTATGTTCGCTACCATATCGACGACATCGATGGGTGGTCGCGCGCCTCAGGCCAGACCGACGGGCATATCGAGGCGCGGGTGTGATGGGGGCCCCTAAGAGTCCGACAAGGTCACGCCGCAGACGAGGGCTTATCGCTGGAATGAGCGCTGCGGCCTTGATCGCTTTGGGTCTTTCCACGCGCACCCCGACGCTGCCTTGGCTGATCTATAATGCCAGTTCCAGTGTGCCCATCGGATTTTATATCGCCTCTCCGGTCCGGCAAGTGCAGATGGGTGATCTGGTGGTGGCGCGCCTGCCTAAAGCCGCACGGGACCTCGCGGGTGCAAGGCGGTATGTGCCCGCAACCGTTCCAGTTCTCAAACACGTGGCGGCCCGTGCCGGGGACGCAGTCTGTGCCATAGACGCTGACATTCGTATCAATGGAAAGCCGGTCGCAGTGCGGCGTCTGCGAGACAACCTGAACCGGTCCCTGCCTTGGTGGCAAGGCTGTCGGCGTCTGCGTGCAGACGAGGTGTTTCTTCTCAACACGGCCGCGCCGGACTCCTTTGACAGCCGCTATTTTGGGCCGGTCAGTCGAGATCACGTGATCGGAAAGGCGCGCCCCCTATGATCCGCTGGAAACCGCTCCTCAGCGCGCTGGGCGTCCTTTTGTCGGCGGGAGAGAGCCACGCTCAGACCGCGTCCGCGCTGGCGCGTTGGGCCGAACCCGTGCGCGAAGCCTCGCAGCGGTTTGGCGTGCCCGAGGACTGGATTTATCGCGTCATGCAGGCGGAAAGCGGCGGGCAGACCCATCTGAACAATCAGCCCATCCGCTCAAAGGTCGGCGCGATGGGCCTCATGCAACTGATGCCGGGAACGTGGTCAGATATGCGCGTGGCTCATAACCTCGGAGCCGATCCCGATGACCCGCGCGACAATATTCTGGCCGGCACGGCCTATCTGCGCGCCATGTTCGATCGGTTCGGTTATCCCGGACTGTTTGCGGCCTATAATGCCGGGCCCGCGCGCTATGCGGCCAGCCTGAAGGGTGAAACCCTACCCGCCGAAACGCGCGCCTACCTCAAAAAGCTTGTGCCTGAAGACCAATCTCCGAGGCCCGAAATTCCGTCCCTGACCCCGTCCGATTCAGGCCTGTTTGCGATCAAACGCACCGCCGAAGGTGAGGGGCGCCCAAAACCGTGAGGTGGCGAGATCGGACGAGGTTCGGCGAGGGACGGGAGGGCGACGGGCAAGATAAAAGACCGTCTCTCCGCGACGGTAAGCCTTTGTCTGCACATCGGAAATTCGGGAGACAGGGGCGCGGTCACGAGAGATAGTCGTCGCGCAAGCTTTTGATTTCATTGGGTGGGGAGTCTCGTCAACATGGCCTCTGAAGAGTATTTTGAGCCCAAACTCGGGCGCATACGGTCCCAAACGGCGAAAACGCCCAGATCGTTCCGATCGAGCGTCATCGGGGCGGTGCAGCGCGCCGGTGGTTTCAAGCGGGCCGGAAACGCAGCGGCAAAAGGCGGGGGAAACTATGGCCGCGGCGCGGGCGTCGGACGGGTTCTGACCGCCAGTGCCACGCGAGGCCGAACCGCGCGCCGGGTGGTGGTCAAGGCGCGGTTTGTGCGCCTCGCCGGGAAGGGCGTTCGCGCGGCCGCCGCCCACCTCAACTATCTTCAGCGCGACGGCGTCACCCGCGAGGGCGCGCGCGGCGTCCTCTACGGACCCGACGCCGACCGGATTGAGGCCTCGGATTTCATGGAGCGATGCGACGGTGATCGCCACCAGTTTCGCTTCATCGTCGCCCCGGAAGACGCCCATCTCTATGAGGATCTGAAACCCCTGACCCGGACCGTCATGCAACAGATGGAAGCGGATCTGGGAACGAAGCTCGACTGGGCGGCCGTCGATCACTTCAACACCGGCCATCCCCACACCCATATCGTGGTCCGTGGCCGCGACGATCGCGGCAAGGATCTCGTGATCGCCCGGGAATATCTGAGCGAAGGGTTTCGCGAACGGGTGCAGGCCCAGGTCAGCCTCGATCTGGGGCCACGCTCCGAGCGGGAAATCGCCCAGGCGCTGCAGGCCGAAGTCACTCAGGAGCGCCTAACCGCCATCGACCGTGAGCTCCGCCGCGAGGCCGACGATAGGGGGCATGTCCTGGCCGGACATAGCGACTCGGTAATGAGCGCCGCACGCGCGGGACGGCTGGTCAAACTGGAAGCGCTCGGCCTCGCCGAAAAGCTGCCCGGTGGGAGATGGCGTCTCCACCCGGAGCTGGAAACCACCTTGCGTCAGATGGGGGAGCAGGGAGATATTGTCAAAACCCTGCACCGCGCCCTGAAGGACCGAGGACTGGAGGCGTCGCTGTCGGAGACGCAGATGCATCTGCCTTCGGCGCCTTCTTCGGGATTGGCGAGCACACTGACCGGTCGCCTGATCGAGCGCGGGATACTCGAGGAGCACAGCGATCGCCACTACGTTATTCTGGAGGGAATCGATGGTCGGACGCACTATGTCGATATAGGGCAGGGGAGCCACACAGAGGCGTTGCCCAAAGAAGCGATCCTTCAGGTGACGCCTCGCCGGCCTGACATCCGTGAGGTTGATCGAACGGTGCTTGCGGTGGCGCAAGCCAATGGCGGCTACTACACGACCGAGATACACCTGCGGTTTGATCCGTCCGCTCGCCGGTCTTTCGCCGAAACGCACACGCGGCGTCTAGAGGCGATCCGCCGAACGACCGGGGCGATTGAACGGCTCCCCGACGGTCGGTTTCGTATCGACCCTGACCACCTCGATAAGGCCCTGGCCTATGAGCGCAAGGACGTGGCGCGCTTGCCCGTTTCGATCTCGGTTCAGGCATCGCGGGCACTGGATAAACTGGTCGGGTATAAGGGCGTGACCTGGCTCGACCGCCAATGGGTCGCAGGCCCGTCTACTGAGTGTGCGCACTCAGGCTTTGGACAGGCGCTTCGTTCCGCCTTGCAGGCGCGCCGTCAGTGGCTCCTGGAGGAGGGCATTTGGATGCCCGTCACGGGGCAGGGGGCTGAGACTCTGGACCCGTCTGTTCTCAAGACCTTGCATCAGCAGGAAATGACCGACGTCGCCGCCGGTCTGGAGGCCAGCACCGGCAAGACGTGTCGGACCGTACCGAGAGGGGGCCTGGTGGAGGGCCGACTGCGGGAAATCATCGAGACGGAGTCGGAAAAGTACGCCGTGGTCGAGAGGGCTAAAGACTTCGCGCTGGTGCCGTGGCGGCCCGTTCTCGACAAGCACATCGGACAGGACGTCTCCGGCCTGATGCGCGAAGGGGGGATTAACTGGACCATCGGTCGCGCGCGTGGCCTGGAAATCGATTAACGCGAACGGGTCGCGGACGATCCCTGTGGCCGTGAGCGTCCAGGTGTGGCACAGTGTAAACCGAAAGGCAGCGCCCTATGACCATGCAGACCCGCGTCAAGGAAGTGACGCTTCAGGCGTTACGTGAAGCTATCGCATCGGGGGATCCCGGCGACTACAGCTGTCCGTTTGACGGCCATAGCAATCTTTTGATCTGGAGCCGTCAGGCGCGCGAACTCGACCAGTTCGCGCAAGGTCGGGGCTACCGGTCGCGCGCGCACCCGTCCGCCATGGGGGCCAACCTTGTCGATCTGATTGTCGTGCGGATCTAGCTTGAATGGCTTTTGACGAAGGGCGAGCTAAAGGATAGAGGTAACTGACCTTTCCTTTAACAGTAATCGTCTTGCAGACGGTATAGGGCAACAGACATTGGAACAAAAAACAGACACGACCAATCTCGTCGTTGAAATCGTCACGGCCTATGTGAGCAATAATTCCGTCCCCGCAGCCGAGTTACCGCAACTGATTCACAGCGTCTCGGGGGCTTTAAACAGTCTGACATCTGGTCCGGTTGCCGAGCCTGAAAATAAGACGCCCGCTGTCTCCATAAAAAAGTCGGTGGGTACGGACTACATTATCTGTCTGGAAGACGGTCGCCGCTTCAAATCCCTGAAGCGCCATCTGGCCTCGAAATACAACCTGACCCCCGACGAATACCGGGCCAAGTGGAACCTTCCCAAAGACTACCCGATGGTCGCCCCGGCCTATGCCGAGGCCCGATCCAATTTGGCGAAGCAGATCGGACTGGGACAAGGCGGACGCAAGTCAGCGTCTCAGGCGGCGCCAAAGCCAGGTCGTCGGGCGAAGGCATAGGCTGAATCGGGTGATTTTAAGGGCCTGTCGGGCGACATCCCTCGATCCAGCGCGCATAAAGAAGCCCCGGGGATAGTCCGGGGCTTTTGCCGCTCGAAGGTGGCTTACGCGTTGAGGCGATCCTTGACCGCCTTGCCCGGCTGGAAAACAAGCTTTTTCGAAGCGGCGATCTGAATGGTGGCACCGGTCGACGGGTTTCGACCTTCACGCGCGGGCTTATCCTGAACCTTGAACTTGCCGAAGCTTGGGAAGTTGACTTCTTGTCCCAGAACCGCCGCTTCCACGATGCTGCCAAAGACCGTGTCAACGATGGCCTTGGCCGCCACTTTGGTCACGCCGTGTTCCGTTGCGATTTTGTCAATGAGGTCAGAGGTGTTCATAGGTCTGTCTCCGAATGAAAGACACTGACTTGCCCTCCTGAAGCGGTGTTGGCAATACCCTTGGTCAGGTATCCACCGGAAGAGCCAACGGGCCTTCACTGCCAATGGTGAACGGGGAGGCATGAAGCCACCTGGGCATTGGGCTCCGGTCTATGGTGCCAGTTAATCTTCAGGCAGGTCGTAAGCGTCGAGCCTCACCCCATCGCCGTCGATCACAATCTCGATGACTTCGTTTACCAGCTGTCCCGTGGCCCCAAGGTGATTCAAAAGGGCCTGGAAGAGCTCGCGTTGCCGCACGGGCGGGACCTGGGGAACGACAATAACCAGACCGGGATGTAGCTGTTGACGGCTATATAGACGCCTGAAATCTGCCGCGTTGTTCGTGACGAAGGTGTAGTCCCCTTCGATAATCCGGGGCATAAGGTCCCAGTCCGTGGTGCCGCTGAGCCCAAGCCAGTTCACATGATCGCAGTGATGTCCGGACTGCTGAGCGACCGCCACAAGCGAAGTGTGCAGGCATTCGTCGATGAGGAACCTCACGCGCCGACGCCCGACAGCTTCCCAAGAGAAACGCTGGATCGGGGGGTGTCGCTCCCGTCTGGCCGCTTTTTAGGGCGCCCCACGGCGGGATGTGCGGCCGCCCAGACCCGAGCCAGCTCCAGCCGACGCGCGTTGAGTTTGGGATACCCCTCGAGGAGTTCGGCGTCTGTCGCCCCGTCGCGCAGCATGCTGGCAACAAGTCGGACAGGGATACGCGTGCCTTTGAAGACAGGTTCCCCACCCATCACCGTCGGGTCTGTCGAGACATCAGATTCCGCCTCCGTCAGATCTTTCACGCCTCTTTCGATCTCCTTGCGGGCCGCCGCGACGTCGATGATGAGATAGTCACCGGCCTTGACCGTTTTCGCTTTCGGCTCGCGCTCAATCTCCGCAAAGAGTGCGACGCGCCACTCCTGGCTTAAGGCACCCCCAACCTCTTTCCAGAGTTTGAGTTTCAGAACCGCCATTTCAGACAGTATGCGCTTCGACTTAACGATGCCTGGCCGCGATTGAGCGACGACGATATGCTTGTCGATCGCGTTATGAACCGCTTTTACGTCCACACCGGTAACGGCGGCGGCCTGCGCGGGAGTAAAGGTTCGGGACAGGGCTTGCATAATTATTCTCCTTAAGAAGGATAATTATCATAATTTGAGGGCCTAGTAAATTCCGAGCGAGCGTAAAGATCGACGGGTGTCCCAGCAATGCCAGCAGTCAACACGTTCACACAGCCCTGGCTTTTTCAGGCGCCAGCGTCTGCGCCTGGGATGAGAGTCGGCGTAAGAGTAGCTGTGGCGTACGGGCCGTAGATATGAAATCTCGCCTGGTTCGATGATCCTGTCTCAGACGCGCAGCCGGATGCTGAGCGCAGCGAGACAGAGCCGTGACGCCAACGAAATTCCTCATCGGTCAGATAAGTCTGGTCCTCGGGATCGTCATCCTCGGGGTATGGGCATCGACGCAATGGGCGGCGCATCAACTGGCCTACCAGGCGCAATTGGGCGCGCCGTGGTTTCGGGTCTCAGCTTGGCCGGTCTATCGGCCCTGGCAGGTGTTTGTCTGGTGGTTCCATTACGAAGCCTATGCGCCGGCTGTTTTCCATCGCTGTGGCCTTATGGCGGCATCAAGCGGCGGGCTGGGTTGCGTTGCGGCTGTGGCTGGGTCGTTATGGCGCGCCCGTCAGTCGCGACGCGTCACGACCTATGGCTCGGCGCGTTGGGCATCTTTGGACGAGGTGAGCAGAGCGGGTCTTCTCCGCGAACGCGGTGTTTTTCTGGGTCGGCTCGGCCCGGACTATCTGCGCCATGATGGCCCGGAACACGTTCTGGCGTTTGCGCCTACGCGGTCAGGTAAGGGCGTCGGGCTCGTGGTGCCGACCCTTCTCTCATGGACCGGTTCCGTCATTGTCCATGACATCAAAGGCGAAAACTGGGATCTGACAGCGGGGTGGCGGTCGCGGTTCTCCCACGCGGTCCTGTTCAATCCGACCGACCTGCGCTCAGCACGCTACAACCCCCTTCTGGAAGTGCGCAAAGGCATCAATGAAGTGCGCGATGTCCAGAATATCGCCGACATCCTGGTCGATCCGGAAGGGTCGCTTGAGCGGCGTTCCCACTGGGAAAAAACCAGTCATTCCCTGCTGGTAGGCGCCATTCTTCATGTGCTTTACGCTGAACCGGAAAAGACGCTGGCCTGCGTGGCCCGCTTACTCTCCGACCCCGATCGCTCCCTGGTAGACACGATGAACGGTATGATTGCTACCAATCATTTGGGTGGTGAGGACGAGCCGCCGCGCGTGCATCCGGTCGTGGCGTCGGCCGCCCGAGACATACTGAACAAAGCCCCCAACGAACGCTCAGGGGTGCTCTCGACGGCCATGTCCTTTCTTGGCCTTTATCAGGACCCTGTCGTGGCCGCGACGACATCGACCTGCGACTGGCGCATCGCGGATCTGGTCAATGCCGAGAGCCCGGTGTCGCTCTATCTCGTGATCCCGCCCTCAGACATTTCACGCACCAAACCTCTGGTCCGTCTGATGCTGAATCAGATCGGGCGTCGGCTGACCGAACGGCTGGAGGGTGATCCCGCCAAGCGCAACCGTCATCAATTGTTGATGATGCTTGATGAGTTCCCGGCTCTCGGCCGTCTCGACTTCTTTGAGACCGCGCTCGCCTTCCAGGCGGGCTACGGCATCCGGGCCTATCTGATTGCGCAATCCCTGAACCAGATCTCCAAAGCCTATGGTGAGAACAATTCCATCCTCGATAACTGCCACGTCCGGATTGCGTTTTCCTCAAACGATGAGCGCACGGCCAAGCGCATATCCGATGCGCTGGGCACCGCCACAGAGCAGCGTGCCCAGCGCAACTATGCCGGCCACCGTCTGGCACCCTGGTTGTCTCACGTCATGGTCTCGCGTCAGGAAACGGCACGGCCGCTTCTGACGGCGGGGGAAGTGATGCAACTGCCGCCAAGCGACGAGATTGTGCTGGTCTCGGGTTTGCCGCCCATCCGGGCCAAAAAGCTGCGCCATTACGAGGATCCGAACTTCCGCTCTCGCCAGCTACCGGCGCCCGTCCTCAGCACAGGCCCTTACCGGGACGTGCCACCTTTACGGCCCAACGACTGGGAACATCACATACGTTTCACTGATGCCCGTCTGATCGCGACCTTATCAGTGGCCAATGAGGACGTTCCACCGGACGGAACGGTTAAAAAGGGCGAGGCTGACTCCGAGGGGCGCGACGTCAACCCCGCGTCTGTCGATGCCGAGGTGACAGCCCCTGACACCACAAACGAGGAAGAAGCCGCTGGCGACTCCCAGCACTTGAGGAACCTGCAGACGATAGCCGCCATCACAAAGGCCGGGTGCGTCAGAGAGCAAGCTCAAACGCTGGCCAAAGGTCGAAAGGGAAGCCGGGGGAAGTCGGCCGGTAAGGAGAGCCAAACTCTCGATTTGTTCCTGGATCAGGGAGGTGTCTCATGACCGCTAAAAAGGTTCGACATCAATTGTTCCTGGGCCCAGAGGTCAGCGCGCGTTTAGAGACGCTGGCCGCTAAACCCGGCATGAACAAATCCGCGATTCTGTCGGATGCCGTAACCGCGTGGCTTGAGCGCCGTGCCTCCAACGAACTGGATGCGCATTTCGGGAAGCGTCTGGACCGGCTGTCCGTACAGCTGAACCGCATAGAGCGCGATCAGCTTATCCTGCTGGAAAGCCTCGCACTTTTTATCCGGCTCACGCTCCTGCGGGATGCCCATTTGCCAGAAGCCGATGCGGCAACCCGTGCGCAGGCACGTGCGCGCTATGACGCCTTTGTTGCCCAGGTCGGCCGTATAATCGCCACCGGTCAGTCGTCGCTCAATCCAACCACTTCTAGGGAGGGCGAGTGATGGACCCATTATCGATCCCCCATCAGCGCCTGCGGGCCATGTTGCGGACCGCCATGGGGGAGGGGCTGGCCGCCGCCCTGGCCGATCCCGCCGTGTTTGAAATTCTCGTCAATCCCGATGGCACTGTCCGCTTTGATCGGGCCAGTGAAGGACGGGTGTTGTGTGACGTCATGATGCCTCCGGCAGAGGCCGAACGGATTATCCGCCTGGTAGCGAGCCATGTCCGTACTGAGATCCATCCAGACTCCCCCATCGTCAGTGCTGAATTGCCCATGTCTGCCGACGGTACGGGCGGCGAACGCTTCGAAGGCCTGTTGCCGCCAGTCTCGCGCGGACCGTGCTTCTCGATACGCAAGCCGGCCTATCGCCTGTTTGGCCTCGAGGACTATGTCGCGGCCTGCGTCATGACAAAGGCTCAGGCGGAGGTCTTACGGCGCGCGGTGTGTTCGCGCCAGAACATCCTGGTGGCCGGCAGCACAAGCTCCGGCAAGACGACCCTGACCAACGCGCTTTTGGCAGAGGTCGCCGCCCTGGGTGAGAGGGTCGTATTGATTGAGGACACGCGCGAACTGCGCTGCGCAGCGGAAGATGTCGTCGAATTGCGCACCCGGCCCGGTCATATCGCCATGGGTGATCTCGTCCGCTCCACCCTGCGTCTTCGGCCTGACCGCATAATCGTCGGGGAGGTGAGGGGGGCGGAAGCGCTCGACCTTCTCAAGGCCTGGAACACTGGCCATCCCGGCGGCATCGCGACGCTGCACGCCAATTCGGCCAAAGGGGCCCTGTTTCGTCTGGAGCAACTCGTTCAGGAAGCCGTGACCCATGTGCCGTCGGCCCTCATCGCCGAAGCCGTAGACGTCATCGTGTTCATCCGCGGGGCCGACCCACAGACCGGCATCCCTCGCCACGTCGCTGAAATCGTCGGGGTGCAAGGCCTCGATGCGCGTGGCGGTTACGTCCTTCGCCCGATGCTTCCACTCGGGGAAGACCCTGGTACCGCGCGTTCAACCCTTATGGAGATGTAGATGTTCAAAACCCTGTTTCATTCGCCGGCGCCGGTTTGGCGGCCGGAAATCCTCAGCAAACCCGTCGCCGCGCTGGGGTTGTTGAGCCTTTGGATCGGTCTGTCCCCCGCCGCACAGGCGGCGGGCTCAGGCATGCCATGGGAAGGGCCGCTGCAGCAGATCCTCGACAGTGTCCAGGGCCCGGTTGCCAAGATCATCGCGGTCATGGTGATTATTGTGGCGGGCCTCACCTTGGCCTTCGGTGAGACCTCTGGCGGCTTCCGCAAGCTCGTGCAGATCGTCTTTGGTCTGTCAATCGCCTTTGCCGCCTCCTCCTTCTTCCTCAGCTTCTTCAGCTTCGGTGGGGGGGCCGTCATCTGATGGCCAGCCGCGTCGAGGGCTTCGATGTCCCCCTGCACCTATCCCTCACGCAACCCCTGCTCTTGGGTGGCGCGCCACGGACCCTGGCGATTGCCAACGGGACCGTGGCCGCCGCCCTAGGCCTCGGCCTGCAGATGTGGCTGCCCGGTCTCGGCCTTTGGCTGATCGGGCATACCCTGGCGGTCTTTGCCGCCCGTTACGATCCCGATTTCGTGCCCGTCCTCCTGCGTCACCTCCGACAGAAAGGCTATTTCGCATGTTGAACCTGCGCCAATACCGCCAGACGACCGATCGTTTGTCCGATCATTTGCCCTGGGTCGCACTCGTCGCGCCGGGCGTCATCCTCAACAAGGACGGCAGCTTTCAACGTACGATCCGCTATCAGGGCCCGGACCTCGAAAGCGCCACGCCCGCCGAACTGGTCAGCGTCACCGCGCGCGTCAACAATGTGCTGCGTCGCTTCGGTACGGGGTGGGGGCTCTTCTTTGAGGCCTGCCGTGCCCCGGCCATTCGGTATCCCGAGCCTGGCCACGAAACCGGGATAGCCCGCCTGATCGATGAAGAGCGCCGCGCGGCCTTCGAAGGGGAGGCGAGGGCCCACTTCGAGAGCCAATACTATCTGACCTTCGTCTTCATGCCTCCCGCCGATGTTCTGTCTCGCGCGAGCCAGGCCCTGATTGAGACCCCTGATACTGAGCCGGGAACAGAGACGCGCCGGGACTGGAAACGCGAACTTCAGATGTTCGTCAATCGGACAAACGCCGCCATCGATCTGTTAGCCGGGATCATGCCGCACATCGAACCGTTAGACGATGCAGAGACCCTGACCTATCTGCACAGCACGGTCTCCGCCAAATCCCATCTCGTGGCGGTGCCAGAGATTCCCGTGTATCTTGACGCCGTCCTCGTCGATACGCCTTTAACAGGGGGCATGTCGCCCCGGCTGGGCGATCAGCACATTCGCACGATCACGGTACTGGGCTTCCCCAATCATACCCATCCGGGACTGCTTGATGCCCTGAATCATCTGGCCCTCGGCTATCGCTGGACAACCCGCTTCATCGCGCTGGACAAGGAGATGGCTGTCAAGACCCTGACACGGGTTCGTCGCCAATGGTTTAATAAGCGCAAGTCCGTCACTGCCATGCTGCGCGAGGTGATGTATGCGCAAGCCTCGCCTCTGACCGACACCGATGCCGACAACAAGGTGGCTGATGCCGACGCGGCCCTTCAGGCATTGGGCGGTGATCACGTCAGCTTTGGCTATCTCACCACGACGATCTCAGTGTTCGATACTGACGCCCACATGGCCGATGAAAAGGTCAGGGCGGTGGAACAGGCGGTCAATAGCCTGGGCTTCACCACGTTTCGGGAGACCCTGAACGCCGTCGAAGCATGGCTCGGCTCACTGCCCGGGCACCTCTACGCCAATGTGCGTCAGCCGCTGATCCACTCGCTCAATCTGGTTCACCTGATGCCGCTCTCAGCCGTCTGGGCGGGGCCTGAGCGCAATAGCCATCTCGATGGGCCACCCCTGCTGCATGCGGTGAGTTCGGGGGCAACGCCATTCCGCCTATCGACCCATGTCGGTGACGTTGGGCATATGATGGTTCTGGGACCAACGGGGGCGGGCAAGTCGGTCTTGCTGGCTTTTCTGGCGCTACAGTTCCAACGCTATGCGGGGGCGCAGACTTTCATTTTCGACAAGGGCGGCTCGGCAAGGGCCGCCGCCCTCGCTATGAACGGCAAGCACCATGCCCTCGGACGAACCGCAGCCCTGTCGTTTCAGCCCTTGTCTATGATCGACGATCCGGACGAGCGTACCTGGGCGCTGGAATGGATTTTAAGCCTTCTCCTCAATGAGAAGGTCGAGGTGACCCCGGATATCAAGGCCGCCGTTTGGACCGCGCTCAATAATCTGGCAGCGGCCCCTATGGGCGAGCGCACCCTGACTGGCCTCAGCGTCCTGCTCTCGTCCAATGCGCTGAAGCAGGCGCTTGCGCCCTATACGCTTGAGGGCGCTTACGGGCAGTGTCTGGATGCGGACCGCGATGGGCTCGATCTGGCGCCCATCCATTGTTTTGAGACCGAAGATCTGATGGGCGATGCCGGTCTGGTGGCCCCTGTCCTGACCTATCTGTTCCACCGACTTGAGGCCCGCTTCGACGGGCGTCCGACGCTACTGATCCTTGATGAGGCCTGGGTCTTTCTCGATAACCCGCAATTTGCGGCCCGCCTTCGGGAATGGCTTAAGGTCCTGC
Organism: Asticcacaulis sp. DW145; assembly: GCF_037101385.1. Classification (NCBI taxonomy): domain Bacteria; kingdom Pseudomonadati; phylum Pseudomonadota; class Alphaproteobacteria; order Caulobacterales; family Caulobacteraceae; genus Asticcacaulis; species Asticcacaulis sp. DW145. The sequence continues at coordinate 283,123 of NZ_AP029025.1, forward strand.
GCAAGAAGAATGTCAGCGTCGTATTTGCCACCCAGTCTCTGGCCGATATTGCTGAGAGTGCCATTGCGCCGGCCATTATCGAGTCCTGCCCGCAGCGACTCTTCTTGCCCAATGAGCGGGCGGCCGAGCCGCTGTCTCAGGCGGCCTATCAGCGCATGGGCCTGAACGACCGGCAGGTCGAACTGATCGCGCAGGCGATCCCGAAGCGCCAATACTATCTGCAGTCCCGGCGCGGCAACCGTCTGTTCGATCTGAACCTCGGCCCGCTGGCCCTGTCCATTTGTGCCGCGGCGTCGCCCGAGGATCAACGCTTGATCGATAGGGTGGTGGACGCCGAGGGGCCCGAACCGTTCGCCCCCGCCTTTCTGGCGGCGCGGGGCTTATCCTGGGCGGCCGATCTCCTGAAACCCCCGTAGGCGCCTTACCGCTCACTCACCTGACCATCCCGATACCTGCCCCGGCAGGTCACGCCCTTCCTTTGCCCATATTCGGAGTCTTCCCATGTCCCACAACGCTTTGCGTCGCTTCTCCATCGCCCTGATGATCAGTGCATCGTTCTCGGGCCTGTTTGCGCCGGTATCAGCCCAGATCGCTGTTTTCGACCCAACCAACTACACCCAGAATATCCTGCAGGCGACGCGCGCCCTTCAGACAATCAACAACCAGATCCAGTCGCTGCAAAATGAAGCGCAGATGATTCGCGACATGGCGACCCAGTTGAAGCGTCTCGACGTCTCCGCATTGCTGAAGCTCAACAAGGATATCGCCGCCATCAACGACCTGATGAAGGAAGCCAGGGGCATTGCCTTCACCCTGTCACAGACGCGCGCCGCGCTTAAGGCTCAGTTTCCGCGGGGCTACGATTTATCGATCTCAGGCAGAGGGTTATCGGCGCAAGCTGAGGCCCGTTGGCAAAGTGCCATGGACGCGTTTCAGCAGACGCTTCTGGTGCAATCTCAGATCTCGGAAGCCCTGCAGTCTGATGCCGGTACGCTGAATGATCTGGTTCGCGCCTCAGAGTCAGCCGACGGCGGCTTGCAGGCCCAGCAGGCGGCCAATCAGCTGTCCGCCCTTGTGGCCAAACAGCAGATGCAGATCACGACGCTGATGGCCGCCCAGTACCGGGCCGAAGCGCTCGATGCAGCAAGGAAGGCCGAAGGAGAGGCCGCCGGCAAGGCGGCTACAAAGAAGTTCCTCGGTTCAGGCAAGGCCTATACGCCGCAGTAATTCAGCAAAATCAATCATGTGGAGGGGCATTCCTCATGGCCGATCTCAATATTATCGATTCCTTTCTGGCGACCTTCATCGCCTATATCGACTCCGGGTTCGGTCTGCTCCGCGGTGACCTGGTGAGCCTCACGAGCCTTCTGATCGCCATAGATGTGACGATCGCTGCCCTGTTTTGGGTATTGGATGAGGAAAGTCAGCTGTTTGGTAAGCTCATCAAAAAGGTCCTCTATGTCGGTGCCTTTGCCTACATCCTGAACAACTTCCAGTCTCTGGCCAATCTGATCCATCAGTCCTTCGCCCAGTTGGGCTTGACTGCCAGCGGGGGCACTGTCGCCGCCGGTGATTTGCTTAAACCTGGACGGCTGGCCGGCATAGGGTTTGAGGCGGCGCACCCGTTGCTGGAGCAGGTGGCCGATCTCATGGGGCTCGACACGGTCCTCGCCAATCTCCTGACCATCGTCGTGCTCCTGATCGCCTGGCTGATCGTGCTTTTGGCCTTTTTCGTTCTGGCCATCCAGCTTTTCATCACGGTGCTGGAATTCAAGCTGACCTGTCTGGCGGGGTTTGTCCTCGTACCCTTTGCCTTCTGGAACAAGACGGCTTTCCTCGCTGAACGCGTGCTGGGCAACGTCATTACGTCCGGCATCAAGATCATGGTGCTGGCGGTCATCGTCGGCATCGGAACGGGGTTTTTCGCGCGCTTTGTCGGTGCGCTCGATGGCGCAGAGCCCGACATCAATCAGACCATGACGCTCGTTCTCGCTTCGCTGACGCTTCTGGGCCTGGGTATCTTCGGCCCCAGCATCGCTTCAGGCCTGGTGTCGGGGGCGCCCCAACTGGGCGCGGGGTCTGTCCTCGGTACGGTTGGGGCTGCCGCTGCGGCGGGTATGCTGGCAAGCGGTGGGGCAATGGCGGCGGCGCGCCTGGCCGGAGGTGCCGCCGGTGGCACCTCGGCCGTTCAGGCCGCCTCAAGCATGGGCAGTGCACCCGGCGGATCAACCGGTGGCGCGTCGGTCTCTGGAGGGGCGGGGCCAGCGCCAGTCCCACCCTCCTCATCGCCGCCATCATCATCAGGCGGAGGTGGCGGAATGGCTACGGCAGCAAGCGCATCCAAGGCTCCAGAGCAAGCTCAACCCGATTGGGCGAAGAAGATGCAGCGCGAGCAAAGGCTGCGCGGTCATCTGCATGCGGCCCAGACGGCCATATCCGCTGGGGACCAGCCCGTCGCTTCCGCCAACCCTGACATCACTCAAAAGGAGTAGACCATGCGGTTCAAACGACCCGTCCAGCGCTATGGCGATAGCCCGGAACCCGAAACCCCCTACCAGAAAGCGGCGCAAATCTGGGACGAGCGTATTGGCACCAGTCAGGCTCAGGCCGCCAACTGGCGGCTGATGGCGCTCGGCGCGTCCGTCGTGTCCCTCTGTCTGGCGGGTGGCATGATCTGGCTTGCTTCGCAGAGCCGCGTCACGCCGTATGTCGTTGAGGTCGATAGTCAGGGTGGTGTGCGGGCGGTGGCACCCGCGGTTGAGACCTACCAGCCTACCGAAGCCCAGGTCGCGTGGTTTCTGGCGCGCTTCATTACCAATGTCCGATCTTTGTCGATCGATCCGGTGCTGGTGCGTCAGAACTGGCTTGAGGCCTATGCCTTTGCCACGGACCGTGCGGCACAGGCTCTCAACGCACAGGCACAGGCCAATGATCCGTTCGCGGGGATAGGGGAGCGCAGCGTGACGGTGTCGATCCTAAGCGTCGTGCGGGCGTCGCCAAAAAGCTTTCAGATCAAATGGAAGGAACAGGCCTATTCGCGAGGATTGCCAGATAAAACAACCTACTGGACCGGAATCCTCAACGTTCAGCGGAGCCTGCCCAGGCGCGAAGACGTCCTGCGCAAGAACCCGCTCGGCCTCTACGTCACCGACCTCTCCTGGTCTCAGGACTACAGCGGCCCCGAGGCGAAGCCGTCCGTTACTGCCGTAACCACCCCACCTTCAGAAGGAGTACAGCCGTGAAAACCGTCGTCCTGACTTGTCTTGTCGGGTCCTGTCTTGCGCTGACGCTGCCCGCGGTGTCCGATGCAAAACCCGTGCGGAAGACCTCGCCCACCGCGCGCGCCATTCAGGCCGCAAACGCAGCCGCGACCCAAGGCCCAGAACCGGGCAGCTATCTCAATGCCGTTCAGGTCTATACCTTCACTGAGGGCACGCTTTACCGGCTGTTCACGGCGCCTGACAAGGTCAGCGATATTGTCCTGCAGACGGGCGAGAGCCTGATTTCAGTCTCGGCCGGCGACACAGGCCGATGGGTGATCGGTGACACCACCAGCGGGAGCGGTGAGGGCAGGCAAACCCATATTCTCGTCAAGCCATACACAGCAGGACTTAGCACGAACCTGATTATCACCACGGATCGGCGGACCTATCACCTCCAGCTGGAGAGCACCCGGTTGACGGCTATGGCGGCGGTCACCTGGCGTTACCCGCAGGATCAACTCCTGACGAAAAAGGCGGAGGCGCCCGTTGAGGTACCATCTCCGCCCGTACCCGTCATCGTGGGTTTATCGCTGGAGAGTCTGCGCTTCAGCTACACCATCACAGGTGCCAGGCCGGCGTGGCGTCCCGTGCGCGCCTTCGATGACGGCCAGAAGGTCTATATTGAGTTCCCTGCCGATCTGGCCTTGGGGCAGGCACCGCCGCTTTTTAGTGTCGGTGCGGACGGCAAGCCCGAACTTCTGAACTACCGCGTTCAGGGCCGGTTCTACGTCACCGATGTTCTGTTCAGCGCGGCGGAACTACGTCTGGGTACCAGGCGGCAATCGGTCGTGCGCATCACCCGAACGGGTGAGGGGGCGGCTAAAACACCGGGAGCGCGTCATGAATGATACTGTCGCCACTCCCAAGATCGACCCCGAAACTCTGGTCCTTCGTGCTCAACCGCGCCGCATCATTCGCTTCAAGCGACACGTGCTGGTGGCATCCGCTGCTGTGGCCTGCCTTTCGTTATTCGCCGTGACATGGCTGGCACTTGGGGCGTCGGCGCCGCGGATGGTCACCCCGCCGGAAACCTTCAATCCGGATAAGGTCGCGGACACGCAGAAGGTCCAGCCCGAAAAACTGAGCCAGTTGCCGCAAGCCTATGATCAAATTCCACCAGGCGTGCCTCATCTGGGGCCGCCTTTACCGGGCTATCCAGGCGAGCCGACTTTACAGGGCCCGCAAAAGCCGATGCAGGAGGGACGGTCTGGTGACGAGGGGGGTGGTGGCGTGGCTGCGCCGGCGACCGTCAGCGGGGTGTTTTTCCAGATTGCGCCCCGCCTCTCGACGGTTGCAGGCAAGGCCTCGGCGCCTGACGTTCGGCCTCAGGATGCCTTGATGTCACGAATTCCAACCGGTCTGGCTGAAGTTGCGCCTCTCGCAAAACCGGATTTTGTCGATCGCACAGGCTACGGCGGCATCTACAACAGCCACGAGATGCAGACACCGGTCTCGCCCTATCAGGTCATGGCGGGTACTGTCATCTCCGCCAGCCTTGTCACCGGCCTGCAATCTGACCTTCCGGGGTTCGTCATCGCCCAGGTGTCGCAGCCTGTTTTTGATTCCGTTTCGGCCCAACACCTGTTGATCCCGGCGGGCACGCGACTTCTTGGGCAATACGACGATCAGATCGCCTTTGGACAGTCCCGCGCACTCGTCGTTTGGAAACGTCTGATCCTGCCCGATGGCTCTTCGCTCGAAATCGACAATCTGCCAGCGACAGATACGGAGGGTTATGCGGGTCTGGCCGACAAGGTGGACTACCACTCGTGGAGCCTGCTCAAGGGTGTGGGACTGTCCACGCTTCTGGGGTTGGCTTCGCAAAGCGGCGAAACCGACGATGATAGCGATCTTGTGCGCGCGTTTCGGGAGGCAACCCGTGACACGGCCAATCAGGCGGGGCAGCGGATGGTCGATAAGGCTTTGAATATCCGGCCCTCCATCACCGTTCGACCTGGATGGCCGGTGCGGGTCATCGTACACAAGGACCTCATTCTGAAGCCGTATTCGGGAGGGGCCGGACATGGTTGATCTGAAACTTGCGAAGCTACCGGATCGGACGCCGGTCAAGCTGACGATCACGCTGGGCGCGGAACTGAATCAGTGCCTCAGAGACTATGCCGAGCTCTATGCGGCCGCTTATGGGGCCACCGAACAGGTCGTCGATCTCATTCCGTATATGCTGGAGGCGTTCCTCCAGAGTGACAAGGGCTTTCAGCGAGGAGGTAAGAAGTGATGCGCACTAATTCAAATGAACTTACGGATGGCAACGGAACCGTCATGTTGCCGGAAAAGCTGGCTTACAGCATACCTGAGGCGATATTGGCCACAGGCCTCGGTCGAACGTTCCTCTATGACCGCATGATGTCGGGAGAGCTTAAATCACGCAAATTGGGTGGACGGCGAGTCATTCTGAAAAACGACCTGATGGAGTACCTCAACTCAAGCCCGCCGGGGCAGGGCTTAAGCTGGTAAGAGCTGAGTTCACGCAATTCAAATTGACGGCCTCCGGAACAATTCGGAGGCCGTTTTTTTTTGCCTGAAAGGGTCGCACGAAGAGTGAAACTTCGGCATCTGATCGTCCGTCTGCGAACGGAACCGTGTCAGATCGTTCGGGAACGCCTTTAGGCTTGTTTTTAGGCTGGGGACTTGGTGAAGTTTGAAAAAGCCTATTTCTTTCAGCGTGTTAGACGGAAAGAAATGGCGGACAGAGAGGGATTCGAACCCTCGATAGAGTTGCCCCTATACACGCGTTCCAGGCGTGCGCCTTCAACCACTCGGCCACCTGTCCATCACTGGCAAGACCACGGCATCGCCTTTGGTCTTGGGAAGGCGGCGGTTATAACCGTCCACCGATAAATCGCAAGCCCCTAACTGGCCTCTGGCGCTATCTTTTTTACACCCTATATGTCCGCCATAGACCTTATATTGGGGATAAATTGCCCCGCCTGCTCAGGAGCCGTACATGTTCGGTAGCAAAACCCGCCTGATTTCCCGTGAAGACGCCCTGCCGGGCCGTGCCGAGGCTCTGCCGACCGACACGACTCACGCCGTGCTGGGCACGCCGCTCAAAGGGCCCTTCCCGGCAGGCACGGAGACCGTGGTGTTCGCCATGGGCTGTTTCTGGGGCGTCGAACGCCTGTTCTGGCAGCAACCGGGTGTCTTTACGACGGCGGCCGGCTATATCGGCGGCTATACGCCCAACCCGACCTATCGTGAGGTGTGCACCGGTCAGACCGGCCATACCGAAGGCGTCCTGGTCGTCTATGATCCGCAAACCCTCAGCTTTGAGGCGCTGTTAAAGCTGTTCTGGGAGCGTCACGATCCGACGCAGGGGATGCGTCAGGGCAATGATGTCGGCACGCAGTACCGTTCGGCCATCTTCACCACCACCGAAGCGCAGTATGAGGCGGCGCTGAAGTCGCGCGAGGCGTTTGAGGCGGCCTTGTCGGCCAAGGGTCTTGGCCCGATCACCAGCGAGATTTTCGGACCCGACAGCGATCAGCCCTTCTACTATGCCGAAGACTACCATCAGGGCTATCTGGAAAAGAACCCGGAAGGGTATTGCGGCCTGAAAGGCACGGGCGTCACCTGCGCCATTTAAGAGAACCCTCGCCGGGTACGGGCTCCGCCACCTTGGCCGCCGCCGCAATGGCGCCTTGAGCGGAATGATTCCCTCAGCAATCATTCCGCTCTACTGTGCGGGCTTGATATCCCGCAAAATCGCCGGGATCTGTTCGCTCAGGTCCTCGGCGATCAGGCCCGGCCCGAAGCGGCGCGCCGCCTCCGAATGCAGCCAGACCCCGGCGCAGGCGGCCTCAAAAGGTTTCATCTTCTGAGCCATCAGGCCGCAAACCAGCCCGCCCAGCACGTCGCCTGATCCGGCGGTGGCCAGCCACGGCGGCGCATCGCGATTGACCACCAGCCGACCGTCGGGGTGGGCGATCACGGTTTCTGCCCCTTTCAGCAATACCACAGCCCCGGAGGCGGCGGCCGCATCGGCGGCGGCGCGCGCCCGTTCTTCGGCGCGGCCGAAGACGCGCGCAAACTCGCCTTCGTGCGGGGTGAGGACGCAGGGGCCGTGAATGGCGGCAAACAGGGTTTTCGGGTCGTCCTTGAACACGGTCAGGGCGTCGGCATCCAGCACGCAGGGCTTTTGCGCCCTGAGCGCCGTCATAACGCAATCGCGCGTGCGCTCATTGAGCCCCGCCGCCGGGCCCAGCAGCACGGCGGTGACGCGCGGATCCCCGATTAATCCGGCGAACTCAGCTACATCGCGCACGGGCTTGGTCATGACGGCCTCAAAGGCCGTGGCATAGACGATCAGAGCCGCGGGGTCGCAGGCCACCGACACCAGTCCGGCCCCTGCACGCAAGGCGGCCCGCGCCGCCAGCCGCGCCGCGCCGGTCGAATGGATGGGCCCCCCCAGCACGATGGCGTGGCCGCGGTCGTACTTATTGCCGACCACATCGGGTGACGGGAAGTGGGCGAACCAGTGTTCCGGACGGTTATCGGCGGGGGTGGGGAGGGTGCTCATGAGGGGCTCGACAAGAGACGATCGCGGGGGATCAGGCTTTACCACAGATGGACTGCACGGGGGAGGTGCGTACACGACAAGGTTCAGGCAGAATTGCTATCTTGGGTTGTTTTGCTGCGCGATAACGCGCTTTTTCGCGCCTCATATCCCCAAAACGAGTGATACCGCCCCCTAAAATGTGGGGGTAGGCTCCAGCGTATCAAGTAATGCGTGTCGATGTTTGGCTCCGGGGCAGGGGGTGTGCCGGGGGGAAGCGAAGCATCGCGCATGCCGGAACGGACGCATGGCCCTTCGCCAGAGTTGTCCCCCTTTGGTGCCCGCCGGTCCTTGTCCCAGGCCCGGCCTCCGGCACAGGCGGCCGTTCCGGCCCTTCCTTACATTACAGAGAGTTCATCTTCGCACCGTTGCGGGGGGGAATTTGCGGGGTTAGGGTCGTTGCCTGCGCAACAGATTGCGCCTGTACCCTTTCCGGAGATGCCGCCCATGCTCGACCGTCGTTCGCTATTGTCCGGGGCCTCGGCCCTTGCCGCCATTGGTATGTCCGCCGTGCCCGCCTTTGCGCAAACCGCCTCGGCCAAACTCAAAGCGACGTTCGACGCCATCTTCAACGAGATGGTCGATCATTCACCGACGACGGCGACCACGCTGGGCCTCGATACAGGCAAGCGCGCCGCCCTGAAAGCCAAGCTCGATCCCGCCACGCCGCAGGAGCGCGCCCGCTACACCGCCTTCCTCGAAAAGTCGGTCGCCGCCCTGAAGGCCATCCCGCGCGATCGGTTGTCTGGCATGGACCGCATCAATTACGACACTGTGCTGTGGGACCTGACTCAAAGCCTGAACGGGTACAAGGCCTTCGCCTTTGGCTCGCCGGGGTCGTCGCCCTATGTCATCACGCAGTTGACGGGTTCCTATATCTCGATCCCGGATTTCCTCGACAGCCAGCACACGATCGAGACCAAGGCCGATGCCGACGCCTATCTGTCGCGCCTCAAGGCCTATGCCGTGCTGCTCGATGAGGAAACCGCCAAGATGCAGGCCGACGTGGAGAGGGGCGTCATTGCGCCGGACTTTGCCCTGCAAAAGGCCATCACCCAGCTCAAGACGCAGCGCGACACCAAGGCCGCCGACAGCGTGCTGGTGCAATCCATCGTCCGCCGCACCAAGGAAAAGACCATTGCCGGTGACTGGGGCGCGCAGGCGACCCAAATTTATGAAACCGCCGTCGTGCCGGCCCTCAGCCGTCAGATCGCCGCCGTCGAAGCCGTCCTGCCCAAGGCGACGCACGATGCGGGCGTGTGGCATATTCCGCAGGGCGAGGCCTATTACATCTATGGCGCACGCGGCGGCACCTCGACCGACCTGACCCCGGATGCCATCCACCAGATCGGCCTCGATAAGGTGAAGGACCTCAATGCCGAACTGGAAAAGGTGATGACCAAACTCGGCATGACCACGGGCACGATGGGCGAGCGCCTGAAAGCCATGGCCAAGGACCCGAAGTTTGTCTATCCCAACACCGATGCGGGCAAGGACAAGCTGCTGGCCGATCTCAATAAACAGGTCGAGGTGGTGCAGGCCAAGCTGCCGGCCTATTTCGGCGTGCTGCCCAAGACGAAAGTGACGATCAAGCGCATCCCGCCGGCCACCGAACTGGGCGCGCCGGGCGGCTATTATCAGCCGGCGTCGCTCGATGGCTCGCGGCCGGGGGCCTATTACATCAATCTGCGCGACACGGCCGAGGTGCCGAGCTGGACCCTGCCGACCCTGACCTATCACGAGGCCATTCCGGGCCACCACATGCAGATTTCCATTCAGCAGGAAAACAAGAACTTGCCGATGCTGCGGCAGATTTCCGGCTTTAACGCCTATATCGAAGGCTGGGCCCTCTATTCGGAAGAAGTCGCGGCCAAGGATATGGGCATGTATGCCGAAGACCCCTATGGCTATATTGGCTATCTGCACGATGCCCTGTTCCGCGCCTGCCGTCTGGTCGTCGATACGGGGATGCATCACAAGCGCTGGAGCCGCGAACAGGCCATGGCCTTTATGGACGCCAATCTCGGCGATCCGAACGAGACCGAGATCGAACGCTACTGCGTGTGGCCGGGGCAGGCGCTGGGTTACATGATCGGCAAGATCAAGTGGCTGGAGCTACGCGCCAAGTATCAGACAAAGCTGGGCGCGAAGTTCGATATTAAGGCCTTCCACGATACCGGCCTGACCGCCGGGGCGGTGCCTCTGGCGGTGCTGGAAACCGTCTATGCCGAGTGGGCCGCGAAGCTGTAATCAAGAGGAAAGCCCCATGCTCAATCGACGCGCTCTGCTTGTGACCGGTGCCGCGGCGGCAACCTTTGCCGCCACGGGGGCCCATGCCGCCAGCGACCCGGCGACGGCCAAAACGCTGAATGCCCTGTTCGACGCCATCTTTGACGAGAATGTCGATCAGTCGCCGACTCTGGCCACCTCGCTGGGCCTCGACAAGGACGCGCGCGGAGGCCTCAAGTCCAAACTCAACGACGCCTCGGAAGCCGAGGCCCTTAGGGGCATTGCGCGCGCCGAAAAGAACCTCGCGGCGCTGAAAGCCATTCCGCGCGACAAGCTGAGCGGCATGGATCGCATCAATTACGATACGGTGCTGTGGGGCTATGAGAGCCGCAAGTCGGGCTATGACCGCTTCAAATTCGGCAACTGGGGCGGGGCTAACCCCTACATCCTGTCGCAACTGAACGGGTCCTATCAGTCCACGCCGGACTTCCTCGCCAATCAGCATACGATCGAAACCAAGGCCGATGCCGAGGCCTATCTGGCGCGTCTGGAGGCCTTCGCCGTCCTGATCGGGCAGGAAACCGAACGCTTCAAAGGCGATGTCGCCAAGGGCGTCGTGCCGCCGGATTTCGTCATCGACAAGGCCCTGACGCAGTTGCAGGCGCTGGCGGCCATCAAGGGCGCCGACAGTTCGATGACCAAGGCTTTGACCACCAAGACCGCGGACAAGGGCCTTGCCGGGGATTGGGCCGCTGAGGCCGCCCGACGCATCGACGGGCCGGTCGCTGCGGCGCTCAACGCCCAGATCGACGCGCTTAAGGCCGTGCGTCCAAAAGCGACGCACGACGCCGGTGTGTGGAAGCTGAAGGACGGGGATGCCTATTACGCCTTCGCGGCGGGGTCGTCGTCGGGCACCACCACGAAGATGACGCCCGACGAAATCCACAAGGTCGGTCTGGATATGGTCAGGGAACTGTCGGCCGAGGCCGATGCGAAGTTCAAGGCGCTGGGCTTGACGCAGGGCACGGTGGGCGAGCGCATGGCCGCCATCGCCAAAGACCCCAAATACGTCTATGACAATACGGACGCCGCCAAGGAAAAGCTGCTGGCCGATCTGAACGTGCAGATTCGCGCCATTGAAGCCAAATTGCCCGACTGGTTCGGCGTTTTGCCCAAGACGCCGGTGGTGGTGCGTCGCGTGCCCAAGGAAATCGAAGCCGGTGCGCCGGGCGGCTATTATCAGCGTCCGACGCTCGATGGCTCGCGGCCGGGGGCTTACTATATCAATCTGCGTGATACCGCCGAATGGCCGTCGTGGTCGCTGCCGACCCTAACCTATCACGAGGCGATTCCGGGCCACCACCTGCAAATCGCCATCCAGATGGAGACGCAAGGCCTGCCGCGCCTGCGCAAGGTCGGCGGCTTCTCCGCCTTCTCCGAGGGCTGGGCGCTCTATTCGGAGCTGCTGGCGGCCGAAATGGGCATGTATGCGGCCGATCCGCTGGGCTATATCGGCTATCTCCAATCGGCCCTGTTCCGCGCCATCCGTCTGGTGGTCGATACGGGGATGCACGCCAAGCGCTGGTCGCGCGAAGAGGCTATCCGCTATTTCGTCGCCACCAATGGCGATCAGGAATCGTCCGCCACCACCGAAATCGAACGCTACTGCGTGTGGCCGGGTCAGGCGCTGAGCTATATGACGGGCAAGATCCAGTGGGTGCGTCTGCGCGACCGCATGAAGGCGCAACTGGGGCCGAAGTTCGATATCAAGGCCTTTCATGATCGGGGGCTGACGGCGGGGCCGGTGCCGCTGGCGGTACTGGAAACCGTCTATACGGAGTGGGCGCGCGGTCTTTGATCGCCGCCCGGTGGACGCCCGTCGCTGAGTGTGTTAACCGATTAAAAAAACCAAATATAACTATTCGGGAAGACACTATGAAACGCAATACCTTCGTCGGTGCCTTTGGGGCTGTGGTCCTGACGCTGATGGCCTGCGGGCCGCAGGCGGCTCAGGCCGAGATGTCACCGCAGGCGCAGGTCGCGGCCATGAAGCGCGGCGTCAATGTGCTGGGCTACGACCCCCTGTGGCAGGACCCGGCCAAGGCGCGCTTTCAGCCGCGCCTGATGTCGGTGATCCGTGAAGGCGGCTTCAACACGGTGCGTATCAACCTCCATGCGTTTCAGCACATGGACAAGGATAACCGCCTGTCACCCTTCTATTTTTCCACCCTCGACACCATGGTGGACGCGGCGAACAAGGCCGGTCTGCACGTCATTCTGGACCTGCACAACTTCAATGAGTGCGCCGAGGATGTGACGGCCTGCCGGCCGAAAATCATGGCCTTCTGGACGCAGATGGCCGAGCATTACAAGGGCGCGCCCGATACGGTGATGTTCGAGCTGCTTAACGAGCCGCACGGCCCGGTGAATGCCGTGTGGAACGACATGATCGCCGAAAATCTCAAAATCATCCGCAAGACCCATCCGCGGCGCAACGTCATTGTCGGTCCGACCTCGTGGAACAGCCTCAACGATCTGGAGGCCCTGAGCCTGCCCGCAGAAGACAAGCACCTGATCGTCACCTTCCACTATTACGAACCCTTCGTCTTTACCCATCAGGGCGCGGCGTGGACGCCCCAGTTCAAGGATGTGAAGGGCGTGGGCTGGACGAAGGCCGAAGGGCAGGCGCGCCTTGACGCCGATTTCGACAAGGTGAAGGCTTGGAGCGCCCGCACGGGTCGCCCGGTCCTGCTCGGCGAATTCGGGGCCTATGACAAGGGGCCTATGGACAGCCGTGTCGCCTATACCGATGCGGTGGCGCGGGCGGCCGAGGCGCGCAACTGGGCGTGGGTCTACTGGCAGTTCGACTCTGACTTTATCGTCTATGACATACCGGCGGATCGCTGGGTAAAGCCCATCCACGACGCCCTGATCCCTGAACAGGCGGCAAAGGCGGAGGCAACACCGGCTCCGCAGGTCGATCCGAATGACGTGATGGCCCACGTCATCAATACGCCGAAACTGTCGTCGTGGACACCGTATGGCGAGGGTCAGGCCAGTGCTCCGATCAAGACAGCCGAGGGCGCACCGATCCGCTCGGCCCTGCGCATCCCGCTGTCGGCGGCGCAACCCAATGCCTGGGACGTCGGTGCCGTGGCGCAGATCGGTCAGCCGGTAAAGGCGGGCGACAAGCTTCAGGCCTGGGTGTGGGCCCGCGCCGCCACCCCGGATGCGGCGACGCGCGTGCCCATGAACATCCTGATCTCGCTCAACAAGGCCCCGTGGACCGCCCTGACCAACACCCCGGTTCAGATTTCGTCCGAATGGGACATGTATGTGGTGCAGGCGGTGGCCGACAAGGACTATGAGCCCGGCACCCTCATGCTAGCCCTGCAACTGGGCAAGTCGGCCTTTCCGATCGAACTGGGCGCGCCGGTGGTCCTGCGCAACTACGCGCCGACCGCGCAGTAGGCCGCTTACGGCCTTTATACCAACGGCCGAAGATGCTGACCGCATCCGGTCGTTGAATGGAATACCAAGAGTCATTTCCAATGACCCTTAGTATTATCCCGCATATTCGGCCAGAAGGCGCTCAAGTCGCGCGCCTTCTGGTCTCAGAAACCACAGGTAGCGGATCGCCTGTAAAAGGGTCGAAGCCCCCAGTACGCCCCCAAACAGCAAAGCCCCCTGCACGGCCTGAGTGGCGGTCATCTTGTCCGTACCGACCAGTTGCCACAGGGTCACGCCTGTGACGAGGGGGAACAGCCCCATCAGCCAGAACATCACGACAGCGCTGTGCCGGGCCGCGCGGTTTTCGTCCAGCCTGAGTTGTAGGCTCTGCGCAATGGACGCCGCCGGGTCCGCAAAGCGTCGCCTGTGCCGGTCATGCGCGCGCATCATCAGAATCAGCGCCACCCACGGCGCGACCAGCATCAGCAGGCTTCCCCATTCGCGCGTGACGTCAAGACTGTCATGCCGAAGGGCGTCATACCCAAAGACAAGCGTGATCGTGCCCAGTGCGGCCCCGACACACAGCAAAAAAACGGTTTGTCCCTTACGGCGACGTTCGATCCCGCGCATCAGACTCTCCAGTAAAAAGGCCCGCGCCGTGCGGTCCATGTCGTGGTCATGGGCGCGCCACAGGCGCTCCAGGGTTTCAATCTTCATCGGATAACTCCTGAACAAGCGTGGCCAGACGCGCCCGCGCCCGGTTCAGACGCACACCGATATGGCTTTCACTGAGGCCGTGCAGGGCGGCCATATCGGCATAGGGCGTCTGTTCCAGCCACAACAGCATCAGCGACCGGTCGAGCGGGGGAAGGGCGCGCAAGGCATCAAACACCTGATCCAGCCGGGCATCGGACGGTTCAGAGAGGAACTGTTGCAGGCCCTCGCGCTGTGTTTCAAACAGGCGCAACAAACGCAGGCTCTCGCGCCGTTTCCACGTCAGGGCGCGGTTATGCGCCACCCGGTAGATAAAGGTCGCCGGGAGCGACTCTCCGCGAAAGGCCGGCCACGCCCTCCACACGGCGATCAGCAGTTCCTGAAGCAGATCCGCCTGATCCGCCGACGCCGCAAAGGCGCGGCTAAGCCGCCGCAGCGCCCGCAGGTGCGGGCTGATCCACTCGCTAAAGGCCGGATCGTGCGGCATATGGTCGCCTTATCGCGGGGCCGCGGCTTCGCGCGCCAGTCGGAGCGCCTCGCGATTGTTCTGCTCGAAGGCTCCGCTGTTGAGGCCGCAGCCCACACCGGCGATTAGCAGAACCAGCAGGGCCGCAAGGGCTGGCAGACGGTAACGGGCAGGTAAAAACAATCCAAGCATCCTGATCTCCTGTGTTTGGGCTTACGAGAGGTTAGACGCCTGTGACCGCGTAAAACTTACACGCGCACAAAATAAATCGGTACCGCCGATAACGGGAAGGTCACTTGCCAGCGCTAAGTCCGTGGGTCTAAATACGCGGCGATTTCGCAAGGTGAGCCGATGAAACCCTTTAATGCCGATGCGCTCGAAGATCTGGTCCATGCGCGGGCGCGTCTGGCCATACTCGCCTATCTGTCCACGGCGGGGCAGGCGGACTTTACCGATCTGCGCGATCAGGTCGGCATCACCGACGGCAACCTGTCACTGCACCTCAAAAAGCTGAACGAAGCGGGCTACGTGGCCATTCGCAAGACCATCGTCTCCAACCGCTCCAATACGCGCATCGGCCTGACCGATGAGGGGCGCGACGCCTTTTATAACTATCTCGACCAGCTTAAGCGGATGCTCGACGCGGTTCCTGAAAAGCCTGAACTTTGATGTTCCACTTTTTTAATGAGAACATATTGCGAACTTGGAACAAATGGGGTACGGTCTTCCTAACACATTTTCGCGGACGGGGGATGGACCTTCGCCTTGGGAATCGTGGCATAGGGAAGGTCTGGAATCATGTCGCAAGCGGTATTGAAACTCGTGGGAAAAGACGAAGCTGAAAAACAACGCGCGCTGGAATCGGCGCTGGCCCAGATTGACCGTGCCTTCGGTAAGGGCTCGGTGATGAAGCTGGGCAATGCCGGCAAGGTGGTGGAGGTGGAGTCGATTTCCACCGGCTCGCTGGGCCTCGACATGGCGCTCGGTATCGGCGGTCTGCCCAAGGGGCGGGTCATCGAAATCTACGGTCCGGAATCGTCGGGTAAGACGACGCTGGCCCTGCATACGGTTGCCGAGATTCAGAAGGCGGGCGGTACGGCGGCCTTTGTCGATGCCGAACACGCGCTCGATCCCGTCTATGCCCACAAGCTGGGCGTCAATCTCGATGATCTTCTGGTGTCGCAGCCCGATAACGGCGAGCAGGCGCTGGAAATTACCGATACGCTGGTGCGGTCGGGTGCCGTTGATATTGTCGTGGTCGATTCGGTCGCCGCCCTGACGCCCAAGGCCGAAATCGAAGGCGATATGGGCGACAGCCTGCCGGGTCTTCAGGCCCGTCTGATGTCGCAGGCCCTGCGCAAGCTGACGGCCTCGATCTCCAAATCGAAGTGCATCGTCATCTTCATCAACCAGATCCGTATGAAGATCGGCGTCATGTACGGCTCGCCCGAAACGACGACCGGCGGTAATGCGCTGAAATTCTATGCCTCGGTGCGCCTCGATATCCGCAGCATCGGCAAGATCAAGGTGCGCGACGAGATCGTCGGCAACAATGTCCGTGTCAAGGTGGTGAAGAACAAGGTCGCCCCACCGTTCCGCGAAGTCGAATTCGACATTCTCTACGGCGAAGGCATCTCCAAGCTGGGTGAAGTTCTTGATCTGGGCGTCAAGGGTGGGGTGGTTGAAAAGTCCGGTTCGTGGTTCTCGTTCAACTCGATCCGCATTGGTCAGGGGCGCGAAAATGCCCGCGACTTCCTGAAGTCCAATCCGGAAATCGCGGCGGAAATCGAAGCGCTGGTGCGCAAGAAGTCCGACGCCATTTCCGAAGAGCTTTTGGGTACGCCGGAACCGGATGAAGACGGCGAATAAAATCTGAGACCCGCGTGGGGTGCGGGTTTTCAGACCGCCCGCCACCCACACGTCAACACCCCGGTCTCGTGGCCGGGGTGTTCTTTTTATCCTGACACGTCAGAAAAATACCGGCGTTGGCGCAAAGGTCTTTGCGCAAATACCCAAGCCCTCTATATACGGCTGAAAATCGTCCTGTGGTGCGGTGTTTAACCGTCGGAGTCCCATGCCTTCCTTAAATCAGATCCGTCAGACCTTCCTGGATTACTTCGCCAAGAACGACCATGAGATCGTGTCGTCTTCGTCGCTGGTGCCGCATAACGACCCGACGCTGATGTTCACCAATGCGGGCATGGTGCAGTTCAAGAACGTCTTTACCGGGGCCGAAACCCGTCCGTACAAGCGTGCCACCACCTCACAAAAGGTCGTGCGCGCCGGCGGCAAGCACAATGATCTGGACAATGTCGGCTACACGGCGCGTCACCACACCTTCTTTGAAATGCTGGGGAACTTCTCCTTCGGCGATTATTTCAAGGAACAGGCGATCAGCCACGCGTGGACCCTGATCACCAAGGAATACGGCCTGCCCAAGGACCGCCTGCTGGCCACCGTCTATATCGACGATGATGAGGCCTTCAATCTGTGGAAGAAGATCGCGGGCTTCTCCGACGACCGCATCATTCGCATCGCCGGGTCTGATAATTTCTGGTCGATGGGCGATACGGGCCCCTGCGGTCCGTGCACGGAAATCTTCTACGATCACGGCGAGCACATCTGGGGTGGCCCTCCGGGCTCGCCGGAAGAAGACGGCGACCGCTTCGTCGAAATCTGGAACCTCGTCTTCATGCAGTTCGACCAGCAGCCGGACGGTACGCGGCTCAACCTGCCCAAGCCCTCAATCGACACCGGCATGGGGCTTGAGCGCGTCGCGGCGGTGCTGCAAGGTGTGCACAACAATTATGATGTGGACCTGTTCAAGACCCTGATCAGCGCCAGCGTCGAGGCAACCGGCATCAAGGCGGAGGGTGAGGCCCTGCCGTCGCACCGCGTTATCGCCGATCACCTGCGTTCGACCTCGTTCCTGATCGCCGATGGTGTCACGCCATCGAACGAAGGCCGGGGCTATGTCCTGCGCCGCATCATGCGCCGCGCCATGCGCCACGCCTATCTGCTGGGGGCCAATGAGCCGCTGATGCCGCGTCTGGCACCGGTTCTGGTGCGCGAAATGGGCGATCATTACGGCGAACTGAAGCGCGCCGAGGCGACCATCGTCGAAACCCTGCGTCAGGAAGAAGAACGCTTCCGCCGCACGCTGGGCCGCGGCATGACCCTGCTGGACGAAGCCACCGCCAATCTGAAAGACGGCGACATGCTGGAAGGCGAGGTGGCCTTCAAGCTCTACGACACCTACGGCTTCCCGCTCGATCTGACGCAGGACGCCATCCGCGCCAAGGGCTTAAGCGTCAATGTTGCCGGTTTCGAAGCGGCGATGGAAGAACAGAAGCAGCGCGGCCGCGCCAACTGGAAGGGCTCCGGCGAAACTTCGGTTCAGGCCGAATGGTTCTCGATCCGCGATCAGGCCGGGGCGTCGGAATTTGTCGGCTATGAGCACCTTTCGACCCAATCGCACGCCCGCGTCATCGTCCGCGACGGCGAGTCGGTCAGCGAAGGTCTGGTCGGTGAGCGTTTGCAGGTCGTCTTCGACCGCACGGCCTTCTATCCGGAAGGCGGCGGGCAGGCGGGCGATACCGGCACCCTGCATTGGGCCGGGGGCGAAGGCCGCGTGCTCGATACGCAAAAACAGGCCGGCGACCTGATCGTGCATGATGTCGAAATCACCGAAGGCGTTCTGGCGGTCGGCGACATGGTGCATCTGCACGTCGATGGGGCCAAGCGTCAGACGACGAAGTCCAACCACTCCGCCGCCCACCTGCTGCACGCGGCGCTGAAAAACGTTCTGGGGCCGCACGTCGCGCAGAAGGGGCAACTGGTCGATGCCGAACGGATGCGCTTCGATTTCAGCCATGGCGCGCCTGTCTCGCCCGAAGAGATCGAGCGCATCGAAGCCGAGGTCAATGCCGTTATCCTGCAAAACGAGGCGGCGACGACGAAGATGATGGCCCCCGCTGAGGCGATCGAAGCCGGAGCGGTGGCGCTGTTCGGTGAAAAATACGGCGATGAGGTCCGTGTCCTCAGCCTCGGTCATGCGCTTGATGGCGCGGACAAGGGCTATTCGGTCGAACTGTGTGGCGGCACCCACGTGTCGCGCACGGGCGATATCGCCCTGTTCAAGATCATTTCCGAAAGCGGCATCGCCGCCGGGGTGCGCCGTATCGAAGCCTTTACCGGCGAAGCGGCGCGTCAGTATCTGCTGGAGCAGGCGGGCGTGGCGCGTTCGCTGGCCGATCAGTTCAAGGTGCCGGTGGCGCAGGTGTCGGCTCGCGTCGAAGCGCTGGTCAACGACCGCAAGCGCCTCGAAAAAGAGCTGGCCGAAGCCAAGCGCGCCCTGGCCGTTGGTGGCGGCGGGGCGGCGTCCGGTCCGGAAGAGATCAATGGCGTCAAGGTGATCGCCCGCGTTCTCGATGGCGTGGGTGGCAAGGATCTGCGTCCGCTGGCCGAAGACTTCAAAAAGCAGGTCGGCTCCGGCGTCGTGGCGCTGGTCGGCGTGCTGGACGGTAAGGCGGCCGTGACCGTGGCGGTGACGCCCGATCTGACTGGCCGTTTCAACGCCGCTGAACTGGCCAAGGCCGCCGTGATCGCCATGGGCGGGCAAGGCGCAGGCGGCAAGCAGGACTTCGCGCAGGGCGGCGCGCCGGACGCGACCAAGGCCGAGGCCGGACTGGACGCCGTCAAGGCCGCTATCGTCTGATCGCGTCTCCATTGAAAACGAACAGGCCGTCCGTTCGCGGGCGGCCTTTTTCGTATTTGCCGATTGCTTTACGGGCCTCCCCTATGCTGGAGTCCCGCCAAAGGAGAGCCGCATGGACCGCTTGAAAGACAAGGTGGCGCTGGTCACCGGGGGCGCGCAGGGCATCGGCAAGGCCATTGTGCGCAGCTTTGCTGCCGAAGGCGCGCGGGTCATCATCGCCGATATCGACCCCCGTGAAGGCGAAGCACTGGCAGCAGAGCTGCCCGGTGCGGTGTTTCGCCGACTCGATGTCGCTGATGAAGGCCAATGGATCGTCGTCCTCGATTCGGTGGTGGCCGATTTCGGCCGACTGGACGTGCTGGTCAATAATGCCGGCATTACCGGACGCGCCGACGCCAAAAATGATCCCGAACACACCACGCTCGAAGACTGGCGGCGGGTGATGACGGTCAATACGGACGGTGTGTTTCTGGGCTGCAAGCACGCGATTCGCGTGATGCGCCCGAATCGCACCGGTTCGATCATCAATATGTCGTCGCGGTCCGGGTTGGTCGGCATTCCGCATCAGGCGGCCTATGCGGCGTCAAAAGCCGCTGTGCGCAATCACACCAAGACGGTGGCGCTTTATTGTGCGGAAGAGGGGCTGAATATCCGCTGCAATTCGGTGCATCCGGCGGCGATTCTGACGCCGATGTGGGAGGCCATGCTGAAGGACGCAGCCGATAAGGAAAAGGTCGCCGCCGGGACGCCGCTGCACCGATTCGGGCGGCCGGATGAGGTGGCCGCCGTCGTGCTGCTTCTGGCCTCGGATGAAGCCACCTTCATCACCGGTTCGGAATTCAACATTGACGGCGGCGTTCTGGCGGGCGCGGCGGCTTCGCCTAAGTAGTTTTAACCATTAAAGATTTGCCAGAAGGAATAGAGGCCAATGGCGATAAACAGGCCAGACGCCACGTAGCGGACGATCTTCATCGGCACGATCTTCAGCACCTTGTCGCCGAAGAGCACCGCCGGGACATTGGCCAGCATCATGCCGAAGGTGGTGCCGAGCACGACCCAGGCAAAGGCGTCTTCGTACTTGGCCCCCAGAAACACCGTGGCCACCTGCGTCTTGTCGCCCATTTCGGCCAGAAAGAAGGCGATCAGGGTGGTGAGGAAGGGGCCGTAATCCTTTTTGGGGGCCTCATCGTCGTCCATCTTGTCCGGAATCAGGATCCACAGTCCGAGCGCGATAAAGGCAATGGCGACGATCCAAGGCATGTAGGTGGTCAGGGCCAGTCCGGAGACAAAATGCCCGACCCCGGCCGCCAGCGCGTGATTCGCCACCGTGGCGATGAAGATGCCCCAGATAATCGGAATGGATTTGTGATAGCGCGCGGCCAGAATCAGGGCCAGCAACTGTGTCTTGTCGCCGATTTCGGAAAAGGCGACGAGGGCGGTCGAATTGAGGAAGGCGTCCACGGTAAAATCTTGTCTGTGACCGGCCAGGCTGTGACACACAACGACGTGCTTCGCCGCGGCCAGTCACTTATGGCGGCAAGGCAGGTCGTCGGTCTCACCTGTTTCGATTACGCCATGTCCATGCCGGACAAGTGTGTTGACGTAATCCGCCTGAAACAACGCTCAGGCGCGGTTACTCCCCGAAGGAACGCGGGCTTGATAGACGCGGCTTACAGATGAGTCAAGAGGAGGGCCAGACCCGACAGGGTAAATAGCGAAAGGACGGTCGATTGGGCGATGGATACCGCCGCGCCTGCGTACCACAGGCCGTACATGCGCGCCTGAATGAAGACGCTGACCGCGGTGGGGCAGGCCGACAGGAAGACGGCGATCTTCCACATCAGTGGCGGTGCGCCGAACAGGTGCATGGCGACGGCCATCACGGCGGGGGCGAGAAGCAGCTTACCCACCACGGCAATAGCGGTCACGGGCGTAACAGAGCGCAGCGTTTTCAACGGCATAAGCCCCAGCATCCCGCCCAGCGCCACAAGCGCCACCGGCACGGACGAGCGGCCCAGTATGTCGAGCATCTGATCGAACATCGGCGGAATCTTCAGGTCCGCCAGCATCAGTCCAACCCCCAGCAGCGAGCCCAGCACGGTGGGGTTCTGCATCGTGCGTTTGAGCGCCAGCCCCACCCCATGACCCGACGCGACCGACAGGCCGGCGCAGCCGACAAAAAACAGAATCAGAAAATCGGCGACAAACAACAGCGGGGCCACCTGCATGACCTGCGGGCCCAGAAGCCCGGTCAGTATGGGTAACCCGAGAAAGGCGCTGTTGGAAATGAAGGCGGCCATCCCGGCACCGGTGGCTTCGCCGCGTGTGGCGCCGAAGCGCCGGGCGGCCAGCAGGCAAAGCCCCGACGATACGGCGAAAGCCAGCGCATAGACGCCCAGCCAGCCCACATGCAGGGCATCGGGGCGCGGCAGATTGGCAAAGGCGTGGATCAGATAGGCGGGAAAGCCCAGCCAGTAGAAATAGGCGCTGAGGCCATCCAGCCCTTCGGATTTCAGCCGCCCGGTGCGCGCCAGAAGCGCCCCCAGTCCGACAAAGGCAAAAAACAGCAGAACGCGGCTCAGGGTTTCCAGCATGGCAGGGCTTTACGCCCTGTGAGGGGGTATGAAAAGCCCTATTTGTCAGGACCGAAATCGCTGCTGGCTGAGGCTGAGGCGGCCGTTTCGGCTTCCGGATCGGGCAGGCCGATATGCGTCACCTGCCAGGTGAACAGGCCCTTGCGTTTCAGCGTGAAGACGGTCGTGCCGGTTTCCGGCCGCTTGATGCCCAGACGCGCGCGGTCGATGCTCCAGTAAAGGATGGTGGGCAGGGGCGGTTTGGGCGCAAATTCGCGCGGTTCGACCACATTGGCGTCTTTGCCTGCCCCATAGGAGAGGGCCAGCAGGGCCTTGGCCGTGAGATAGGTATTGACGTCGATCACCGGTTGCTTGGGGGCAGGCGCGGTCAGGTCGGTAATGGCGCGGCCGATGGCCCCCAGCGGATCCTTCATGACATTGGGCGCGGGGGCTTCGGCGGTCGTCGTGCCCTTGGCATCGGCCCACAACTGCGCCTTGAGGCTGGCGCGCACGTCATCAAAAGCGACCAGTTCCGACAGGCTCTGGATGTCCTCGGACTCCGCTGCCGAACGCAGGTCGTAAAAGGCCCAGACCGGGCCGATGGCAAAACCGAACAGGGCGGCCAGAGCGGCAACGATGATGGCGATGGATAAGGTCTTGAACACGCGGACAGTTCCCCCTGAAGGCGCTGAAAAACAGGGTTAACACGAAAATAACGCCCTGTCGCGCCCCGTCCGACGATTCGCTCCAGACTGTGGCTAAACCGCCTGACCCGTGATCAGCCGGTGCACAAAGGTGAGTTTATTGCGCACGGTGGGGGTCAGGATAAACGGATAAAGCGGCCGCTCACCCATGGCGTTATGGATCGAATTGATCGCCAGACTGAGCGGCACCCAGGCTTCGGCCAGCCGCTCAAAATCCGTGACGCGATAGGGCTTGAAATCGACCTCGGCCGCGACCCCTTCATCAGGTTTGGTCTTGATGGTCATGCCATAATAGTGAGCGGTTTCAAGGGCATCGGTAATGTGAAGGACGTGGGCGAAGGTTTCGGCGAAGTCCTCCCACGGGTGCATCGAGGCATAGGCACTGATATAGCTGTCGGCCCAGAAGGGGGGCGGTCCTTCGGCATAGTGGCGCTCGATCGAGGCCTGATAATCGGCTTCGTCGTCACCAAAAACCGCGCGGCAGGCCGCGAGCTTGCCGGCGTCGCGCACCAGACGGTTCCAGATGAAATGCCCGCATTCATGGCGAAAATGGCCGAGCAGGGTGCGGTAGGGCTCACCCATCTGACTGCGCACGCTTTCGCGCACGGCGTCGTCGGCCTCGGCGGCACGGATGGAGATGACGCCCTCATCGTGACCGGTCATGGCGCTGTGGAAGGTGCCGTCCGCGGCCTGTTCGTCCTCCAGATAGTCGAAAACAAGCCCGCCCTCCGGGTCTTCGCTGCGGTCAGGGGCGGGCAGGTCCCATTTGAGGAAGGCGTAAAACAGGCGGTGCTGGGCGTCGATAATGCGCCGGAACTGATCGAGATCGTTGGGGATCAGGCGGTTGTGGCGACAGGCGCGACAATAGGCTGAACCATCGCCTTCGGGCACCAGCCAGTTGCACACATCGGTCGCGGCATTGGCGCAGAAGCGATAACGGTCCCCGCCATTGACCGGTTGCCAGCGGTCGTCGCTTGCGGGCATCAGGGCGTGCAGATCACGGCTGTTCGGCGAAAAGCCCAGCCGTGCCCCGCAACTGACGCAGGCGCGGTTGTGGAAAAACAGGGTGTTGCCGCATTGGGCGCAGGTAAACAGCTTCATTAAGGCGCGGTCTCTAAGGTCGGGTTCGTGTGCCGCGACCCTAGACCGCTATCCATAAGTCTGAAAGGGTAGGCCAGCCGCCCCTTGCAAAGGGCCGGTAAGGCTATTTCCCTTGCCACACGCCCGGATGGGCGTCGATCCAGCCCTGTATCAGGTCGGCTATTTTGCGATCATCGGCCACAGACGGGTGGGCATGACAGCCATCAAACGCCAGCCCGTCGAAAAACAGCGTGTCAAGGCGCGTTTCTCCGCTGTCTTTCAGCGTTTTGGCCACCTGAGCCACCTGTGCGCGAATCTCGCCCTTAGCCCCGTCGGAGGCCATCAGGAGGAAGTGCGCCTGCGGGTTTTTGGCGCGCAATGATTTCACGAAGGCGACATAGGTGTCGCGGTAATCGGCTTGCAAGGCCTCGCGCGTCGTCCATTTTTCGCCCGGATTGAGCGCGGTCGAAAAGTCATTGGTCCCCAGCCCGATGACGATGATCTGCGGCTGCCAGCCGGTGGCGTCATAGGCCGTCTTGCCGTCGAACAAGGTATAGGGATAAACCTTGGGCAGAGGATCGGCGATGAAGCCATTGTAATTGCGCACGATTCCGCGGCCAGAGAAGGCGTTGATCTGATAGTCGGCCTCATAGTGTTTGGCTGTCAGCGCCCCAAAGGCCTGAGACGTGTCGGTCGTCGCCCACACCTCGTCCTGGGTACATTCGCGCTTTGGCGAGGTATTGCCGTAACCGACCGTGTAGGAATCGCCGATGAATTCGATCTGACGCGCGCGGGCGGCGAGGGCGGCGGGCTTATCGGCGCTGAAACCGAGGAAACGCCCGGTCTGCCCTTGCGATTCGGTGATCTTCTCCAGCCGATAGACGTCCACGGCCTTTGGGCTTTTGCTGTCGAAGCGCAGCGTCGTCTGACCGGGTTTTTCGATGAGCTTCACCACCTCACCGTTGAGGTACAGCTTATAGATATTGATGCTGTCATCGAAGCTGAGGGTGACCGACTTTGAGGTCGTCGCGGTCTCAAAATAGACGCCCGGCCATTGATGCGTATAGGTCGGGGCTGCCGTGCGCCCGCCGCTGCGCAGGGGCAGGGTGTCCGCAGAGGCAAGGGCGGTGAAGCTCGTCCCCACCAAAAGCCATCCGGCCAGCCAAAGCGCCTTTGTCATCCTGTGTCTCCCTGATTTTGCGGCATGAAGGATGATAGCGCTGTCACTGTCAAGACGCGCGCATAAAGAAAGGCCGCCCGCGAACGGACGGCCTTACGACTAAAACGGGGCACATGGGGAAGTGATTCCCCCATGATTTGCTTACGCCGCCAAAGCCTTCGACAGGTTCTCGGAGATCTTGTCGAGGAAGCCTTCGGTGGTCAGCCAGCCTTGCGTATCGCCGACCAGCAGCGCCAGGTCCTTGGTCATGAAGCCCGCTTCGACGGTGTCGATGCAGACCTTTTCCAGCGTCTCGGCAAAGTGCTTCAGCTCCGCATTGTCGTCCAGCTTGGCGCGGTGCTTGAGGCCCTGCGTCCACGCAAAGATCGACGCCATCGAGTTTGTCGAGGTGGCCTCGCCCTTCTGATGTTGGCGATAGTGGCGGGTGACGGTGCCGTGCGCCGCTTCGGCTTCCATGATCTTGCCGTCCGGCGTGACGAGGGCCGAGGTCATCAGGCCCAGCGAACCGTAGCCCTGCGCCACCGTATCCGACTGCACGTCGCCGTCATAGTTCTTACAGGCCCAGACGAAACCGCCCGACCACTTCAGCGCCGAAGCGACCATGTCGTCGATCAGACGGTGCTCATAGGTCAGGCCAAGTGCCTTGAACTTCGCCGCGTATTCGGCGTCGAAGATTTCCTGGAAGATGTCCTTGAAGCGGCCGTCATAGGCCTTGAGGATGGTGTTCTTAGTCGAAAGATAGACCGGATAGTTGCGCGCAATGCCGTATTCGAACGAGGCGCGGGCAAAATCACGGATCGAGTCGTCGAGGTTATACATGCCCATGGCCACGCCCGAAGACGGGAACTGGAACACTTCGTGCTCGATGACCTGACCGTCGTCGCCCTGGAACTTGATGGTCAGCTTGCCGGGGCCGGGCACCTTGAAATCAGTGGCCTTATACTGGTCACCGAAGGCGTGACGGCCGACGACGATCGGCTGGGTCCAGCCGGGGACGAGGCGCGGTACGTTCTTGCAGATGATCGGCTCACGGAACACGACGCCGCCCAGAATGTTGCGGATGGTGCCGTTGGGCGACTTCCACATCTTCTTGAGGCCAAATTCCTTTACGCGGGCTTCGTCCGGAGTGATGGTGGCGCACTTGACGCCCACGCCGCAGGCCTTGATGGCGTTGGCGGCGTCGATGGTCACCTGATCGTCGGTGGCATCGCGGTGTTCCATCCCCAGATCGAAATACTGCAGATCAATGTCGAGATAGGGGTGGATCAGCTTGTCCTTGATAAGCTGCCAGATGATGCGGGTCATTTCATCGCCGTCGATATCGACGACGGGGTTCGCCACCTTGATTTTGGCCATTGCGAATGTCCTCTCTGAACGAAGCGCACATGAGGCGACGCACAGGGTCGCACTCGGCGCTGACGCTTCGCTATAGCCGAAAAGGCGCGCACGGCAAATCGTGAAATTACCAACAGGTCACGATAGCTAGGATGGCGATTTGAACATCGGGCCACCTTGGGCTAAACACCGGCCCATGAAAGAAAACCGTACTGCCCCGCCGCTGGAGCGGCCCGACCTGACCTTGCCGTGCGTCATCCTCGACCGGCCGCAGATGGCCGAAAACATCGGCTCGGTCGCCCGCGTCATGGCCAATTTCGGCCTGCGCGACCTGCGGATCGTCAATCCGCGCGATGGCTGGCCGCAGGAGCGCGCCTGGGCGATGTCCTCCGGCGCGCACTGGCCCCTCGACAATGCCACTATATATGAGACGGTCGCCGAGGCCATTGCCGACCTCAACGCCGTTTATGCCACCACGGCCCGCCCGCGCGAGACGCAGTTGCCGGTGCGGACCCCGCGTCAGTGCGCCGACGATTCTTATGCCAACGCGCAACAGGGCCTCAAAACAGGTCTGCTGTTCGGGGCTGAGCGCGC